>JBKGZK010000015.1:0-39172 GCA_046545615.1 Natronomonas sp. | reverse complement strand
CACTCACCTCAAACGTGCTCGCATCGGGAAGTTGAACCTGCTTGACGGTCAGTTCGTTGGCAGTCAGCGTCCCCGTCTTATCAGAGGTGATCATGGTACAGCTTCCGAGTCCCTCGACGGCCACCAAACGTCGAACGATGACGCCGACTTTCGCCATTCGTCGGCTAGCGACGCACAGCGCGACAGTGATCCCGACAGGTAGCCCCTCGGGAATCGCCGACACTGCAAGGGCAACAGCGAACACGAACATCTCGACGGCATCGTACTGCTGTACGAAGATCCCGAGCAGAGCAGTAATCGCCGCGGCGACGAGAACGACGAATCAGACGACACGCGTGAATCGTTCCATGCGCGTCACAAGAGGTGGCTGCCCACTCTCGACGGCCGTAACGTCCTCGGCCAGTCGACCGACGACTGTGTCAGCGCCGGTCTCGACGACGACACCTCGTGCACGTCCACGAGTTACCACGGTTCCTGCGTAGGCCATATTTCGCCTATCTTTCAGCGAAGCCCGGTCATCGCCGTCCCAGTTTTCGTCTTTTCGCACAGGTACTGATTCGCCGGTAAGTGCCGACTCGTCGATCTCTAGACCGCGTGTCGAAACGAGACGAACGTCTGCTGGAACACGGTACCCGGATTCTATAAGGATCGCATCACCGGGTACGACATCTTCCCTGTCGATGTCACGTGTCACTCCATCACGAATGACCGTCGCGCGAGTTCGGATGAGTTGCTGGAGTGCCTGGCTGCTGCGTTCCGCTTGCCACTCCTGAATACCGCCGACGAGGGCGTTGATCAACAGGACCGCTGCGATGAACCCCGCATCAGTCTCCTCCCCGATAGCAAACGAGACGATTGCGGCGAGACCAAGGATGTAGATGAGTGGATTCTTGAATTGACGGACGAAAATTTGCCAGACGGTGATGGACTTCGCCTTCGGCAATCGATTTGGCCCATGTTCAGAGAGTCGGCTTGCAGCTTCCTCGGTCGAGAGACCATCTGGGTTGACTTCGAGGTTGGCGTAAATCTGGCTGAGTCTCCGTGAGTACCAGGTTTCGGTGTCTTTCGAAGAGGAGACAGCCATTCGTTACGAGATGTACGCTGGGGGACGACTTAGTGGTCGAGGATAGTCACCGGAGCGGATTTCAACAGAGAGATCGGAACGATAGCAGTTTTCGATATGAACGGTAAAATGCGTTGTTGAAGGATGCTCCGACGGGGATTCGAACCCCGGTCATTGCCGTGAGAGGGCAATATGATTGGCCGGACTACACCATCGGAGCTGCGAGTGCATCCTCGGTGATGCAACCGAAAGTTGGGTAGAGCAAATTAAAACAGTTCCGTTTCAATACAGTCGAGGTCCGTCGATCATCGCACCTTATGTGTCGGCTTCGTCGTCGAAGGGTGAATCTGCTGCTTCGGGTTCGAATCCGGGTAACGAGATGATGTTTTCCCGGCCGACGCGGAGCTTGCTGACCCGATCAGCCGACTCAAGGTCCGAAAGCAGCATCGAGACCTTCGATTTCGACCAGCCAGTTTCCTCAACGATGTCGCCCTGCTTCATCCGACCCCCGTGGTCGTCGAGCAACGAGAGCACGCGCCGATCGTCGGGCAAATATTCCGCATCCGCGATGGTGTGCTTGCCGGGGATGGGTTCTCGATCGGGTGTGTCTGCCTGGTTCTCGGAAGCCCCGGATGGACCATCCGCGGAACCGTCGTTCGATTTTGCAGATCCGACACCGAACGGCACTCGATTGGATCGGAATGCGAACGCCGCCCCGATGACGAGTAAACCCAGGATGACTAACACAATCAGCATCCAGGAATCGTCGTCATCGGACTCTGCCGGTCCCGGCTCGGGTGTTGGCGTCTGATTGGGTGGCGGCGTCCCCGTTGAATCTCCCGACGCGTTCGCCGTGAAGACGACTTCGGGACGTTCGTCGGTGAACGATTGTTCACCCTCCCAGGTGATCGAACTGCTCCCTGTGAGCGTATCGGCGGACATCGCATCTGGCTCCGGATCGACAGACGCGAACGCCAGGTCGTCACCGGGCTGGAAGACGAGACGCTGGTTCGGGCCAATGTAGAAGCCGCCCTCGAAGATGTCACCGACCTCAAGCCGGTCATCCGTCACGGCCGCCATTCCGTTCCAGCGGAATTCGAGTTCGACCACCCCCTCGTTTTCGAGTTCCGTGACGTAGGCCGCCCGATCGAAGTCGGTCGCGGTCATCTCACGACCGGTCGCGTTGCTTCCGGCTTCAACGAGCGCCCTGGATCGGTCCACGAAGTCCAGATACAGCGCCGTTTCGTTTTCCTCGAACTCGGTGGCATACGCCTCGAAGTTATCCCGTTCCTCTGCGGTCGAAAGTGTTCGCCGGTAGCGAAACAGCCACGTCGCCGACCCGTTCGAATCGACGGTGATACGAAACTCCGTCCGGTCGAAGGCCTGTTCGTCTGTCGGTGTGTCATCCGTCTGTCCGACGATATTCACCGACGCCGCACCCTGGTTCCCCGCAGCGGGTCCTGTCGAAACAACGAGTATCACGCAGACGAAAATCCCCGCGACGACGAGTGCGAGCCGTCCGGGAGATATCCGTGCCATCGATCTCTGTGAAATTCACACCCGCTGCCGAATTAAACCTCTCGGCTCGGCAACGGTCCGTGGTCACTCTTTCGCTCCCCGCGTGATGGTTGGGGATCTTGAACACCGCCTGTGTGAAGTCCAGTCCGCATCCGGGTGGAGGCCTACGCGAAAGCTTACTTCGAGGCGGCCGTTGTCCGTGTATGCTCGCCGAATCTTTCACGCTCGCGGCAGCACAGGTGGAACCGGTCTATCATGACAAGGAAGGGACCCTGGACAAAACGTGCCGGTACATCGAGAAGGCCGGCAGCGAGGACGTCGACCTCGTGGTTTTTCCCGAGACGTACTTCCCGGGATACCCCTACTGGCGCGGGAGCGTCTCCATCCCGCGGTGGACGGACCTTGTGATAGAACTCCAAAAGAACAGTCTCCACGTTGACGATCCGGAACTCGAGATTCTGGGCGATGCCGTCGCCGACGCCGACGTTCATCTCGCACTCGGGACCAATGAAGTCAGCGACCGGGCCGGGAGTGAAACCCTCTACAACTCGATTTTTTACTTCGACCGTGAGGGATCGTTCGTCGGTCGCCACCGCAAGTTGATGCCGACACACGCCGAACGGGCCATCTGGGGACGAGGCGATCCGTCGAGCCTTGCGACGTACGAGACGGACATCGGAACCCTGGGTGGACTGGTGTGCTATGAAAACCACATGACCCTCTCGAAAGCAGCCCTCACGGCAATGGGCGAAGAGATTCACGCCGCCGTGTGGCCGGGCTTCTGGGAACAGCACGGCCACCCCGGTGATAAGACACGCGCCGAAGATGAGGACGCGATAACGACTTGCGATATCTACCCGGCGGTGCGCGAGTACGCCTTCGAGACACAGTCATTCGTCGCGAGCTGTTCGGCATACATGAGCGAGGAGGTTCCCGAGGGCTTCACAGAGGAGGAACTCGGCTTCAATGTTGCCGCCGGAGGCAGTATGCTCATCAACCCCGCTGGAATCGTCAAAGCCGGGCCGCTCGTGGACGAGGAAGGACTGCTCACGGCCGAATTCGAACGCGACGAACGCCGGGCGACGAAAGCGTACTTCGACGCTATGGGACACTACACGCGATGGGACGCCGTTTCGTTGGATATTAGCGATACGACGCTAAACCCTGTCAGCGATCGCGAAACCGATGGATTGGGCAACGGAAGCCGCCGTAGTACTGGCACCGGACTGTCCGCCGCGACAGCCGGTGAACTGGCCGACGACTACGATGTCCCGGTGTCGGCCATCGAAGACATCGCAGCGGCACTCGAATCGGATGGAGATCGCTAAGAGAGGGGAATTTCTCCCTAAAACGGTTTCGGGTCGACTCAGTCCGAATTCCCACCCGTGACCACGACCGGGCGGTTCGACTGCCTGATAACGGCCTCCGTGACGCTTCCGAACAGGGCTTTCTCCGGAAGCGACTGCTTTCGGCCCCCCATGACGATGGCGTCGACGTCTCGGGTTTCTGCGACCGCGAGAATTTTCGAGACGGCTTCAACGCTATCTTCAAGAACGTGTACGGACACGCCGCGATCGGTCAGGTACTCCCGCGCGTGCATGACGGATCCGATCCGCAGCACGGATCGATCGAACTGGTCCATATCGTCGGGTAGCTCGTCGCTCGTGTCGCCTTCGAACACGAAGAGAATGATCGCCTCCACGGTGTCGGCAGCGTTCGGTAGCGAGGCGACGTACTCGGCCTGAGCGAGCGCTCGATCTTCGTCGAGATCGACTGGCACCAGCACGCGGTACATGTTCGTCTGTTCGTATGGTTACCTTATAAAAGCGAGCGAGAATCCGTCCCAGCCTGAAAACGGACCGTCCGGTGATCGCCCTCCGACGCTTACCGAACTTTCGTCATGTCGACCTGGCTGGTGTTGCCGACGACCCACCAGGCGACGGCAATCCCCACCGCCACGAAGAGGACGCTACTTATTGCGAGCGGCGACGCCGTTGCCGGAATCGGGATCAGGTCACCGAGTGCGGGCCACAAGACGACGATGCCGAGCCCAACGAGCGCGATGGTGATCACCCAGAGCAGGGTAACGACTTTCGGTACCACTCTATCGGGATCGACCGGAATTCGCTGCGTGAATCCCCGTTCAGGTTGACGGTTCATACCTCTATATGGGGGTTAGTTACAATTAAAAGAATCGCGCATTCCCAGAAAGTGAGACACCTCCGACGACCATCGAACTCGGCCGAATTCGTGCGGACGACTGATTCGAGTCGATGTGATAAAATGGCCAGGAGTGTGGGCCAACATCGAATCGACTCTCGAAACCGGAACCGTTTGATGCGTCGTCTCGGATTCCCACGGCAGTCGCTCGGCAGTGAAAGCGGCTGAGGGGAGTAAGCCCCCTTCTGTTTCGACCCGGTATTCGGCTGAGCACTCCTCACACGACCGGGCTACCTGTCGTGAGGAACTTGCACCGGTGAGGATTCACCGTTCCATCCATTCTCCCGCGTCGCGCGCTCGGTGGGTTAACACCCTTCCCTTGCGGGTCGGTTCGCACACCTCATTGCTCGACGGGAGTGGTCTCGTTTCTGTTTCAGTGCCAGCGGTCTCCCGCTCCGGGCTTGCGCCCGGTCACCTGCCCGGTCGGTGGGGGGACTTTCCTCATAGACGCGGCCGGAATCGAGACGATTTCAGCCAAAGTCCACGGGGACCGGGCTCCCTCTGCCGATAAACAGTAGACTCTTCTACCGATTAAGCTATTCGGTCGGCCGAGTGGACGCTACTCGTCGTTCGCGTAATCGACGCCGAAGTCTACTCGTTCGGCGTCCCTAGAGGCTCGTTGGATTGCCGCATCGAAATCGAAGTCGGCAACGATGCTCCCGTCCCGGATGAGCGGTTTCAAAAGGGGGTCGCCGTCACTCGGTCCCGGCCGATCCGCGAGGCCGATATGATGGGAGCCGTCCGGTCCGCGATAGACTTGTTTTCTGCCAGAGAGCTTGCCGCGTTTCGCAATTGGTTCGCCGTCGATCTCGACGATGTCGAGCGCGAAGTCGACCGGATTCGCATTCGAGATGTATCCCCCTATTCCAAAGCCGTCCACGACGTCCCGTAGGTCGCGGATAGACGCGGGCGACAGACCGCCCGAGACGAAGAGGTTGACATCCTCATGGCCCGCCGCGTCGAGCTCCCAGCGCGTCTCGCGAATGATATGCCGGAAGTCGCCACGCCTGGATGCGGTCGTGTCGATCCGGACGCTCTCGAAGCCGAGTTCGGCCGCCCGGAGGGCCTCGTCAGTTTCGTCGTCGAAAGTGTCACATAATGCGATCCGGGGGACGGCATCGTCGACGGCCTCGTCGAACGCCCGCCAGGCATCTTCCTGATTCCCGTGGCCGAACGCGAGCATCAATGCGTGCGGCATCGTCCCGGAAGCATCCCGATCCATGAGATCACCGGCCGCGACGTGAGAGAACCCGTCCAGCCCGACGAGAATCGCGCTCCGATCGACGACACCGGCGATCGAGGGGTGAACGTGCCGGGCACCGAAGCTGAACACTGGCGTGTCGGGGGCAGCACGACGAACCTCGAGGGCGGCGGTCGCCATGCCTGATGCGTGTGAGAGGAATCCCAATAGCGACGTTTCGAGTCGACAGAATTCGAGGTAGGGGCCCTCGATCTGCACGACGGGACCGCCGTCGAAGAGCGTTCCCTCCGGGATGGCGTTAACGTCAAGGTCGTGCCCAGAAAGCAAGTGTGCAGCATCTTTCGTCCCTGCGAGCAGTTCGAAGGATCCGGTCGGAAACTGGTCGGCCGTCACCTCGGCAACCACCGTTGGGTTCCGGCCAGCCGACGTGAGCGTCTCCTCGGTCCGGAGGAAGTACGCGTCGGTCGCTCGGCCTTCGACGATGTCCTTCTCCGGGACGATGTCGAACATGGAGGAACCTGTGTGGGCGCCGTCGAAAAAGCTACGCGTTTCGACCCGCCGGGGCATACACCTCGTCCAGGTCAGAGGCGGCGGGTGCACCGACGATCGTCACCTCGCGTCCGTCACGGTCAATCCACATCGTACCAGTAAACGTCTGGTCTGAAGGTATCTCCCAGATGGTTGCTCCGGAGTCTGGAGAGTCGTCGACCGGTTCCCCGCCCCAGTATTCGACGAGCGAGGTGTGGCCCTCCACGAATCGTGACGCGTTGGCAGCATCGTTCCAGACGAGTTTCCAGACGTAGGCCGTATCGTTACCACGTTCGTAGACGTGGAGCCGGTCGCCCTCCCATCCTGTGACGTACGCCAGGTCGTAGGTGAGCGGTCGAAGTTTGTCGCGTGTTCCTTTCTCGGTATAGTTGACGAACGCCTCGCGGTCGTCGACCACCGAGGAATTCGAGTCATCGTACAGTGTATGGGCGAACATCGTCGCCAAGCCGGACGGTCCGATCACGCCATGGTCGAGACCGTCAGTACGCACCCGATCGAAACTTCCGTTGCGATCCGTTAGCTGAACCGACGGGACGTCCCGACCGTAGGATCCAGGTTCTATGATCTGGGCTGCCGTTTCGGGGTGTGCGTCGTGCATTGCGTCGATCTGCTGCCATCCACCCTGTTTCTCGTGGTAGTCGACGAACGTCGGCCCCTCCGCATACGGGAAGAAATCGATAAGGTAAACGCCAAAGTGAAAGTCGGAGCCGATGGGATTCGGCGTTGCATCGTCAGCCGCGACGCACATCCATACACCAGATTCACAGTTGGTCTCGTAGCGGTGTTCGACGAGACCGGCTTCACCCTCGATCAACCCCAGATATGCGTTTCGACCGTCGATCGTTGGCTGGTTCGAGGAGCCAAGGCCGAAGTGCTGATTCTGGAGAGCGTGGAGCAGTTCGTGGGCCAGCGTCAGTTCGTCGTGAAACGTCGGAGGATCGGTCTCGCTCACTACGACGAGGCGGTCCTCTGCGGGACTGTAGAACCCAAGGACGCTGTCGCCGCGGTTTGTGGCGCGAACCGCGTCGACATCCCGATCGGGCCCAACGAGAAACATAGCCTCGTATTGGACATTCACGAGGGTGCGTTCGGCGTCGCTCCGATTTCGCTCGCCGAGCGAGGGATAGGTCTCGCGAAACTCAGCTCGCGTGAGAAGCTCGACATCGGGGCGCTCCTCGAATTCGAGTCCACGCAACATTTGGACCCGCGCCATCGATCGAGATACGATCGCCTCGGTCTCGGCCGCCGACAGTCCATCGTCTGGATCCACCTCGAGCCGCTCGTCGTACCGAACCCCATCTACCGACGCCAATTGCTCGTATGTGGCCTGGTCCGCTCCGGTGGGTGTCGGCGCACCGACATCGGCAGCCGGCTGATAGCCGACGACACACCCCGAAAGCCCCACGAGCAGGAGAAATATGATGGCAACGTCGAGGCGGATATCCATCGATCGGGGAAAAGTGACGGACGAGGAAAAGTGTACGCTTTGATCCCGGCAGAACAGTTTTGGCCCGAGTGGCCGATTTTTGCGTATGCAACTCGATCCCGATCGAACGGCGCTCGTTGTCGTCGACATGCAGAACGGCTTCTGTCATCCGGACGGGTCACTGTACGCCCCACCGAGCGAATCCGCAATCGAACCCATCGCGGCAGTGCTTTCTCGAGGCCGAAAAGCTGGTTCGAGTGTGGTGTTCACCCGCGACGTCCATCCCGAGACCCAGTTCGACGACGCGCACTACTATGACGAGTTTGACCGCTGGGGCGAACACGTCGTGGAGGGTACCTGGGATGCCGACATCGTGGACGACTTCGAACCCCGCGATGACGAACTGGTCGTCGAAAAACACACCTACGACGCGTTCTATCGGACGGAACTCGAGGGGTGGCTCGACGTTCATGGCATTGACGACCTTCTGATCTGCGGGACGCTGGCGAACGTGTGCGTGCTCCATACCGCCGGAAGTGCCGGACTCCGCGATTTCCGCCCGATCCTGCTTTCGGACGCCGTCGGATATATCGACGACGACCATCGAGAATACGCTCTCGAACACGCCGACTGGCTGTTCGGCGAAGTGTACGAGCGCGACGATATCGAATTTTTGTAACCCGTTCGGGACATATCACGCCTTTCCTACAGTGGCAGTGAAGGGCCGATCTCCATACCTGTAATCGACCTTACTTGGTGGTCGAAACCGCCTCGTTGTCGTCAGATCCAACGATGGCCCCGGTCCACGTACCACGAAGGTACCACGCCACCGTGACGAGTGTGCCGAGAATATTACCAATCGCCATTCCATACCAGAGTCCAACCGTACCGAAGCCCCCGAGCAACAGGAGATATGGCGGAGGGATCCGAAACACCCACAAAGCCAAAAGCGAGAGCAGCATGGCCGTTCGGGTCGACCCGCTGCCACGAAACGCCCCGATGAGCACGCGAAAGATGCCGAAGAACACCAGCGTCAACCCAAAAATCCGGACGTACTCACCCCCATGTCGGATCGCAACCGCAGCACCCTCGCCCTCGATAAACACCGCAACAACCGGTTCCGCGTAGACGAAAAGCACGATGCTCATTATGGCAAGGGGGATCCCAACGAGGAGCGAGCTGAGCCTGACGCTACGTTTTGCTCGATTGATCTTTCGTGCACCGATGTTCTGGCCGACCGCCGTCTCTGTCGCCTTCGAGAGCCCGATCGGCAGCAGAAAAAGCAACGACAGCACCCGATTGCCGATCCCATATCCGGCCACGGTTTCAGGACCGGTTAGTGCAACAACCGCCGTCAGAACCACGAGCGTTAACGGCCCCAGACTTTCGGCAACGCTGAGTGGCGCGCCCACGTCGGCAATCCGACGATATCGATCCAGATCGGGTCGCAGATCGGCTATCGAGACGGTAAATTCGACCCGACCGGCGAACAACAGCCACAGGCCGACGACAGTTCCGACGCCGCGTGAAAACACGGTCGCAATCGCAGCTCCCTGAACGCCAAATCCGGCAAATCCCGTCATATCGAAAAGGCGCTGTTCGAGTTCGCCGAGACCCAACCACGCAAAGAGGACGTTCTTGTCGAATCCGAGAATGAAGATCGGATCGATCGTCACGTTCAAAATCACTCCGAGACCCATCAGATACATCGGGGTGCGTGTGTCGCCGTATCCTCTGAGCAAGGCTTCGAAAAGGAGGAAGCCGAACATCGCATATACGCCTAGCATTATCGTACGCGTGTACGCGACGGCCATCTCGTGGACCGCGGTTCCGGGTTCCGTTCCGATGAGGGAAAGTGCTGTGGGAGTAATGAGATAACCAACGAACGAGAGACCCACAGAAAACAGCGCGACGAACGCGATCGTCTGGCCAGCAACCTCCCGAACAGACTCGTCCGACCCGGCACCGCGGTGCTGGGCGACGAGCACCGTGCCGGCCGCGGTGAATCCGCCGCCGATCCCAATCAAGAAGAACACGAGTGGAAACGAAAACGAAAGCGCACTTACTGCCTCCTGTCCGAGACGACCGACCCAGAACGTATCTGCGAGGTTGTATGTCACTTGGAGCATCTGTGAGACGACGACGGGAGTCGATACGAGCAACAACGGCTTCAGCAGTCGTCCCTCTGTGAGGTCAACAGACGGACCACTCGAGACGTCCGTATCACTCACTGGTAGATTGTCTCCGTCCAGCAGGTCGTCGATTGTCCATCCGCTTCCCCGAGCCTCGGACGCCTCGCTCTCATAGGGATGTCGCCTCTATCCGAGAGGGTCCTTATAATTGTATGGTCGCCGTCCAATATTAACGATACACCCCACGGGGACCCCTCACCTCCCTGAAACGGAGGCCTCCGCGGAATTTCAATCCCATGTGCTGCCTGGGGACGGGGACCCTCATCTACGACTACCACGACACACGCGAGGTGCTTTTGCCGTTCCACCCGTTAGGTGAGGACGAATGGTGAAGAACGTCGCCGGTCTCATGGCCGACCTCGATGCCGAGGATTTCTATCTTCTCTCGGGGCTCGAACATGGGATGCGATTTTCGGAGTGGGTCGACACTGGCAAAATTGCGGAATTTTCCCGACTCGATGGCAAGGAAATCGATTACCGCCTGGATCGGTGTATGGATCGCGATCTTCTCGAACGGAAGACGATCCAGTACACGGGCTATCGGCTGACCTTCGAGGGATACGACGCCCTGGCACTCCGGACGTTCGCAGAGCGGGAGACGTTAGACGGTGTCGGTGCCCCTCTGGGCGTGGGGAAGGAAAGCGACGTCTATGAGGCACGTTCCTACGAACCACTCGCACTCAAATTCCATCGCGAGGGCTATACGAACTTTCGCGAAGTACACAAAGAGCGTGAATACACGTCGGATAATGAACACAGCTCCTGGCTGTATACAGCTCGCAAGGCCGCAGAACGCGAATACGAGGCGCTCGAAACGCTTTATCCGGACGTCAGCGTTCCCCGTCCTGTCGATCAGAATCGACACGCGCTCGTGATGGAGAAACTCGACGGTGTCGAATTGTCTCGTGCCAAACTCAATCCTGCTCAGGTTCCCGGCCTGATCGATCTCGTCATCCGCGAAATGGCTACTGCCTACGAGGCTGGTTTCGTCCACGCCGACATGAGCGAATACAACGTGTTCATCGCCTCCGACGGCGTGACGATTTTCGACTGGCCGCAGGCCGTGCCGACAGATCACGAGAACAGCCGAGAGTTACTTCGGCGGGACATCGACAATCTGCTGGGATATTTCGAGCGAAAACACCCCAAGGAAACGCCGGATATCGATCGGGACACCCTCACAGAGATTATCGTCGAGGACGAATTCGAAACTGTCCGATCCATCGTGTGAGCGAACACTGTGCGAGCTGATATTGATGGTCGGTTGCCGATAGATCACGAGCCCTACCGTGTCCGAGTGACGTGAATTCTGGAGCCGCCACTCACCGAACGACGTTTTTCAACGACTCCCCCTCCTCCGCTCGGTCGAAATTCTCTGCGACGATATTGGCGACCCGGTCGTAATATCGGGGGGTCGATCCCGAGTTGTGCGGAGTGATCATTGCGTTCTCGAAGGTCCAGAGCGGATGGTCGGACGGCAGCGGTTCCGGATCGGTCACGTCTAGGGAGACCCCGTGAAGACGGTCTTCCCGGAGCGCCCACACTAGCGCCTCGGTGTGGACGACTTCACCCCTGGCGACGTTTACGAGCGTGGCCGATGGCGAGAGGGTCACGAGTTCGGCCCTCCCAATCAGTCCCCGAGTCTCGTCGGTCAGCGGACACGCGAGGATCAGGTGGTCAGTTCGGGAGAGTGCGTCCTCGAAGTCCCGGTCGTCGAAACCGATCACCTCGTCTGTCGGACCACCCTTCGACGGCGTATACCGCACGCCAATTGTGTCGACGCCGAAACCATCGAGACGTTCGGCAATTGCTTGCCCGATCGCACCCATACCGACAATAGTTACCGTATCCTCGTACAGTTCGCCAGTCTGGTAGTGTCGCCACACCTGACGGTCCTGGCGTCGTCGTCCCACGTCGAAGTTGTGCACTAGTGAGAGGATTGACCCGATCGCGAATTCGGATACGTTCGGGCCATGGACTCCGGAGGCGTTGGTAACCGTGACGCCGCGCTCTGTCAGCAGGTCCATTGGGAGGTGATCCGTGCCCGCATACACGCACGCGAAAATCGAGAGTTGGTTCGCCCGATCAACGAGTTCCTCATCGATCATCACGCCGGTGACCGTCGGTACGTCCGCAATTTTCGACAGTTCCTCTGTCCTCGTTCGCGCGTGGATGACGTCGTATCCGGGCAGTCGATCGCGGAGGGCGTCGGCGTAGCGTTCGCTCGACATCCCGTGGATTCCTTGACGGAGTACGAGCAGGTCCGGTGCAGTCATGCGACGAGACTCGACTCGCGTGCTGTTAAATACTGGGCATGCCGCCACGTCGGTGCTGGTGGTAATGGAGTTCCACCCGTGTTCCATCTTCCTCGCTCCAAAGGGGGCCTCCACCTAGATTACGTCACCTAGCCGCAGAGATTAATACCGGGACGTGTGACGATATCGACGATGGCGAACAAGGGGGACCCCCGCGTCCACTTCGTGATGAACGTCGTGTTGTCAGCCGTGTTCGTATACATCGCGCTGTGGGGGCTGGATCTCATCGGGGCGGTCACCTTTACAACGCTCCGGTACCTGCTTGGTACGGCAATCCTCGTCCTCATCACACACCTTCTCGTCAGGTGACGATCGCCGCGCAGAAAAGCTCAACAGGCGCAGCTACCAGAGCCGGGTGATCGCTCAAATTCCATTGATTCGCCACACGAGGGACACGAAGGCAGTTCGTCCCCGGATGTCTCGGCCTCGGGGATTCGCTCCTTGCAATCGTGACACCAGTAGGCACCGGTGGATTCGGAGATCTGCTGTTTCGATGGACCCTCGAACAGACCTTTTACCGTGTCAATAACACTCATACAATATTTTTGGGTTCAAAATATGTAAGTGCTGGGTTGTCCTGTGACGTGAGTGCCCAGCCGACCGCTATTCCTAGTTATCAGATAGTGGAGGATGGACGATGTCGACTCACTCCACGTCTGCAGCCAACGCCGCGAGCGCCCGTTTCAGTTCGCCCTTGCGCTTCCAGGTAGCGATCCGGTCCGAAATCGCATGTGGTCGAATCCCCATACTGACCGTCGAAGAGGCCGTCACGCGAGACCCTTCGTTTTCGGCGTCGTACCGAATCGTCGTTTCCATGGTTTCGAGTGGTTGCCCCTCGGCGTCCTCCTGTTCGTAGTAGAATCCATTCTCTCGGCGTTCGAACCGGAGAGTCAGTCGAAGACCCGTCGATCCAGCAGTGACGAGCCAGTCATCGTCTCGGGTTTCGATGTCAAAGACGTCGAAACTCCCTTCGTACTCGACGATAGTCGCAGGGTCAAGCGTCTGGTCGATCACGGTCGGTGGAGCCCCGACGAATCGTGACACTTCGACGGTTCGCATCGGTCGAAATTGCAGAGCAGGTCTCAAAGGTCTGGCGGCGAAATTCCCATCGACCGATAATTGTGAATGGTATATAAGCATGTTCCCGGCGTATTTTATACTGTATGTTCGAAACGATTCTCATTCCGACAGACGGTAGTGAACCGGCGCAACATGCCGCCGTGAAGGGCATCGAGCTGGCGGCTGAACAGGGCGCGACGGTGCACGCAATGTACGCCGTCGAACCCATTCCACTCGGTGGGATCTCGGCGGGTCCAGAACCCGCCTCCGCGGAGTTTGGGTCGGTCATCGAGGAGCAGAAAGCCGAGGGCGAGAAGGCACTCAAAGCCGTTCGCCAGGAGGCCAACGAACACGGTGTCGACGTGGTCGAGGCCATCGAATACGGCGACCCGGACGAGGAGATTCTCGAGTACGCCGAGAAAGAAGACGTCGACGCCATCGTGATGGGAACTCACGGCCGGTCGGGAGCCGGTCGGCTGGTGATCGGCAGTGTCGCTGAAAAGGTGGTCCGAAAGAGCCCGATTCCGGTCCTCACGATCCGGATGGCGGAGTAATCACCGGAGCGGATTTCCCGTTCCGGAACTGTATTCGAATAATGGAGCTCTCGAACAGCGACGGGGACTCTGTCGACCCCGTCCCATTTCTCGTGGTTGCCCTGCTCGGCTTCACGATTTGTCTCGCCTGGGGGCCGGTCTATCTCCTCGAATTCGACATCGGCCTTCCGATCGCTGTGGGAGTTTCGCTTGCCCTCGCATCCATCGCTGTGGTGGCATCCTTTTATCGGCTGGTGTGGACCACGAACCCGACAGCCCGACAAGAGGTGCCGGCTGCCGTGCGGTTTAAAAAGCTCTTCTATGCAATTCTGATCGGCGTGATCGTCGTGTTGGCGTTACTGGGCATACAGGAACTGTGAGATGTCACTTCCGGTATGCTACCGATCGACTCTTTTGTTCGAACCCAGATAGGTTCGGCATACTCGCTCTACTTCGGTATTACCGTAAATCCATCTGGACGGAGGCCCCTTCTTCGATCGGGTACCGGTCGTCGACCTCCGGTGCATCCGACCACTCGTCGTCTGTCACGAGACACGAGTCGAGGCGATCGACGATGTCGGATTCGGGGATATCCTGTCCGATAAACACGAGTTCCGTCCGTCGGTCGCCGTGGTCGTCGTCCCACCGAAGGGAGGGGTTTGCGTCCCGGTAGAGATCCCGTTCGATTTCGTGTAAACTCGCGATCCATGGTCCGACCGACTCGAAGGTCGCCGTCGGACCGGCCTGGCTGAACGTCAGGGAGACGTCGTCCAGCCCGGCGACCCACGTCAGCCCTTTCGACCTGACCACAGACGGTGGCAGATCGCGAACGAACGACCACAGCCGTTCGGGATGGAACGGACGACGACGGCGGTAAGTGAACGACGTGACGCCGTAGGTTTGCTCGGGTGACCGGTGATCGTGATCCTTGTGTGAATGGTCGTTATCGTCGTGGTCGTGATCATGTTTGGAGTGACCGTGGTGGTCGTGGACGTGATGGTGTTCGTGCTCCGAATGACCGTGTTTGTCGTTAGCGGGATTCTCGTCATCCTCGTGATGGAGATACTCCGAGGTTTCGGAGTCGTGTGCGCGAGTTCCAGTCACGTCGTCACCGAGATCCTCAGGTTCGAATCGACGGGTTTCGAGGATTCGATCGTGATCGACCCGCGAATGAACCGTTCGAATGATCTCGGCCCCCGGGTTCAGCGCACCGATCAGTTCGGCAGCCCGATCGTGGTCCGACTCGTCGACCAGGTCCGTCTTGTTCAACAGGATGACGTTCGCCACTTCGACCTGTTCGACGAGGAGATCCGATAGCGGTCGATCGTCGTCACCCGGCGCAGTCTGTCGTTCGACCCGCTCTCGATCGCCGAACGTCTCGACGAATAGGTTCGCGTCCACGACCGTGACGAGCGTGTCGAGGTCGTAGACTGCGGCCGCGCGCGATTCTGTCAGAAATAGCCGGGCGATGGGTTCGGGTTCGCTGATACCGGAGGCTTCCACTACGAGGACGTCGAAATCTCGTTCGGCGGCGAGCCGTGCCACCTCGGATTCGAGGTCGTCTTGGCGCTCACAACAGATGCATCCATTCGACAGTTCCGCCATGCCGCCGTCTGCGACAACGTCGGCACCGGCAGACAGGAGTTCCGCATCGACGTTGATTTCTCCCATGTCGTTGACGAGAACGGCGATACGGAGGTCGCCTGCGTTCTCAAGCAGATGATTCAAGGTACTCGTTTTCCCGGCTCCCAGACTACCGCTGAGAACCGTAACCGGGATTCGCTCGCCATTCATTGGGTAAAGGTCAGTCGTCGAGCTACTTCAGCACCCGGCTTTCCGAACCTCGACACGAAGCTGTATCCTGAGTACCGCCCAGCGACATCCTTTAGTCTGCAGACGGCAAAGGAATGTCATGGATCTGTCCGATCGCATCGATGCCTATCTGGAGACCCTGAAAGAGTGGCTCCGGGGGCTCTACCACGGGATGATCACCCACCCGGCATACGAAAAGATCGAACAGGAGGCAGAGGATCTCGAGGACGCGTTCATGCTCGCGTGTTTCCCCGACGCGTTCGGTATCCCGAGCCCCGTTTCGTACTACACGGCCGAACTGCTGCCGTTCATCGAAACCGAATACGAGTCCTGGCAGCGACGTATGTGGAATCGGGACATGATGATAGAGCGCAAGGGACACCAGTACCACTTCTGATGGCCACGTTCACCTTCTTCGGCGGCAAGGGAGGCGTCGGAAAGACGACCGTCTCGTCCGCGTTCGCGCTACGGTCGGCTCGTGGCGGCAATCGTACATTGCTCGTGTCAACGGATCCTGCCCATAGCACCGCCGACGTGTTCGACCAACCCCTGTCGGACGAGCCGTCCTCGATCGACGGGATCGAGGGTCTCGACGCGATGGAGATCGACCCGTCCGAGGAGGTCGAAAATCATCGAAAGGAAATTCGACGCCAGCTCGGTCAGCAGCTCAGCGCGGCGATGGTCAACGAAATATCGATGCAGCTCGAGATGGCCCACCAGACGCCGGGAGCCCACGAGGCCGCGCTGTTCGATCGGTTCATCGATGTGATGCGAGATCACGATCCCTACGATCGAGTCGTTTTCGACACCTCGCCGACGGGCGGAACGCTTCGTCTCCTATCGCTTCCGGAACTGCTCGAGCAGTGGATCGACCGCCTCCTATACAAGCGCGAGAAAAGCATCGAAAACTTCGAACGCGCGGCGATCGGGAACCGCCAGCCGCGACGTATGATGGAAGGCGATCCGATCATCGATCGCCTGAAGGAACGCAAAGAACGCTTCGCCTTTGCCGGGAAGGCCCTCCGAACAGGCGCCACGTTCCATCTGGTTCTCAATCCCGACTCGCTGTCGATACGAGAGACGAGACGAGCAGTCGACGCGCTCCAGAGCGCCGAGCTCGGCGTCGAGGGACTGATCGTCAACCGACTCACCCCAGGGCCGGATCCAGAAGAGAACGGTCGGGGTGCCCGGTACCTCCGCGATCGGGTCGAAACCGAACAGGAGCGCCTCGACGAAATCCACGACTCCTTCGATGTCCCGGTCGTCGCAGAAATCGAAACGTACGTCCGGGAAGTAAAGGGAGATATTCTCGAGACCGTTGCCGACGAACTCGAAATCGAACCCCAGTCGGCCACCCCATAATCCTTAACGGCCATAATTCCTTTCGGTGAATATCGGGACTGCAAAGGTGTCCCTACCGTTACCGCTGCTGTCCTTTGAAACGCCTTGACATCCGACATTTGTCGAGAAATTTCCCATTAAACCGTTAAATTCGGTCGTGCTTACATTAACTTTATATAACAGCTTGATATCATTCCGCATGGGGAAACACAATGGCAGGCGTAATATGGATCGTGGCGCTGGTACTCGTTTCGTTCAGCGTAGCTTACCTCGGATATGGACGCTACCTGTCACAATTCGTCGAACTCGACGAATCGCGCGAGACACCAGCTCACAAATACGAAGACGGTCAGGAGTACGTACCGGCAAAGAAACCAGTGTTGCTCGGCCACCACTACTCGAGTATTGCGGGCGGGGCCCCGATCGTGGGGCCCATAACGGCCGCAATGGTCTGGGGATGGGTCCCGGCCGTACTGTGGGTTGCGATCGGAAACCCACTCTTGGGCTCCGTCCACGACTTCACGTCGCTGTCGAGCAGCCTTCGACACGAGGGTAAGTCGATCGGATACATCATCGGCGAGTACGTCGGAAAGCGCGGCAAGAACATGTTGCTGTGGTTCGCGTTTCTGCTCGTCATCCTCGTTGTCGCGGTGTTCGCCCTCGTTATTGGACTCGTGTTCGACGCTTACCCTGCGTCTGCGACGGCCGGGATGATTTACATCGGCCTCGCGCTGATTTTCGGCGTGTGGCTCTATCAGTTGGACCTGCCTTTCAGTGTAGGAACCGTGATTTTCGTCGCCGGCGTATTTGGGGCCGTCTGGGCCGGAATCCAGTACCCCATCGCGCTAGTCGGCGAACATCCAGAAGGCACGATAGTGTTGCTGGGAGCCTCCGGTGGAGGTATTCCTGCACTCCTTGGCAGTCAGAACATCGGCGCCTGGGTCATCACGGTACTGGTCTACGGTGGTTTTGCCAGTGTCCTTCCGGTGTGGATGCTGCTCCAGCCGCGTGATTACCTGTCATCGTTCCTCCTGTACGCCGGTGTCGGAGGATCGTTGCTCGCCGTGATCGTGGGGACCTTCATTACCGGAATGTCCGCGACGCATCCCGAGACTGGTGATCCACTCACGTTCGAAATCGCCCAGAACGCATGGTACGGCTTCTTTGGGGGAGCCGGTCCGTTCGCCGAATCACTCCCACTAATGCCGCTGTTCCCGCTGTTGTTCATTACGATCGCCTGCGGAACGATCAGCGGGTTCCACTCGCTCGTGTCCTCGGGCACGACCGCAAAGCAGCTCGACAAAGAAACCGACGCCCGGCTCATCGGGTACGGTGGCATGCTCGGAGAGGGACTTCTTGCTGCTGTCGCGCTGTCTGCGGTTGCAGTGGTGGCGATTCCATCAGCATCCGGAGGTATCGGGCTCGCACTGCCGAACTTCGCACTCGGAGGCGGCGCCATCCTGACCGCACTCGGGATTCCATTCGGCATTGGCGAGGTATTTATGGCACTCGTGCTGTCGGCGTTCCTGCTCACCAGCATGGACACGGCCGTTCGACTCGGCCGTTACATGGTCGAAGAGATCATCGAAACGCCCGAAACGAGCGTTCAGGAGTACGGTGCAAACCGATACGTCAACACGTCAGTCATCGTGATCGCGGCGTTCTTCCTTCTGGGAAGTGGGCGCTGGGAGGATCTTTGGACTCTGTTCGGCGGTGCGAACCAGCTCCTCGCCGCGATGGCACTGCTGACGGTCACGGTCTGGCTCGCCAACTGGGATGAATCCAAACAACTCATGTCGACTGGTGGGCCGATGGCGTTGATGGCTATCGTTACCATAGCCGGATTGCTCTGGGTGTCTATGTATCAGGTGCTCGCGGGACGACTGCTTGGAATCACTGCCGAAGCGGAAACGACGTTGCTCGGCCAGGTATCCGCGGTCGTGCAGATCTTAATCGCGTTGACGCTTATCTACCTGGCACTCAGCCTGCTACGGATGGGATACGCCAATATTCAGGACGTCAGGGGAGCCGGCAAAGCCGTCGCCGCAGACGGCGGTGAGGAGACAGGCGACTAGAGCTGTAACCGACGGCTGATGAGCCCGAGGAGGCCGGTTTCCTCGGGTTCGATCGGATCCCACGTTCGAAATGCTTCTTCTACGTCCGCTGCCTCGTTAGCCACAACATCTTTCGCATCGGGAGCTACGACGATCGCATTTACCTCGTAGTGGCCAAAATAGCCAAGCCTGAGGAGCGTACGTTCGTCCAGTCCGGCCACACGCGATCGAACATCGTCTGGGATGTCTTCAGTGACCAGAACGAAGGTAAAATCCGTGCTGAAGTGCTCTTCGTCGGCCTCGATCCAGTCGTTGGCTAGTTCGTGTCCCAAGTCGACGAGCGATTCGAGGTCCCGCTCGGTCACGGTGGCGGTCCGTCGAACGAACAGGTACTCGTGGGAGACGTGGTGGCCGAACGAGAGCGCGGGGTGGAAGAAATGCTTCTCACTGTGGAGTTCCATGTGTCCGAACAACGAGAACACCTCACCTCGAACCATGTGGTCTTTTTGGAGATCGTAATTGTGGAGCAACCGTCCACTCACCTTCTCGATGTATTCGTCGTCCCACACGGGGATTTCCTCGGGCTTGCCGTCGGCGGCTTCGAGCTCGGCTTCTGTGGTTCCCGTGCCAGACGAGGCGGTCCCACTCCCGTCCGGAGAGTCGTCCGTATGGCTCATCGCCCTAACCCGTATCCTTGGTCCGTTCGGTCCAGAGAACGGGATACCCGATGTCGTAGTCCCGGTATTAGGCCGGTGCAATAGGTTTCGTATCCGACCACGTGACGTTCCATATTCCAACACGTGCCATTCGAACGCTAAATAGTTCTCGCCGGACGCATGGGCACTGTTCAGTTTAGCGTGTTCTGTTTCCATGCGAGTGCTTTCAACCACTGCTCGGCAGTTTCGGGATCAGCGTGGCTAAACGTATTGTAAAACTGTTCTGTTCGTCGTTTGCTCTCTTGAAACGCCCGTTCGACCGGGTTTCGATCGCCAAACGTTTCGTGGCGAAATCCGAGACCGCGTTCATACAGCGCAGCCTGAAGCCACGGTGCTCCATCGACAAGAAACTCGGTGTCTTCGATGTCGTGTTTGTCGCCTAATTCGTGCAGAAATAGTTTTGTCGTAACGATGGTTCGATTCGGAAACATCCGCACATGGAGGATTCTGCCGGTTTCAGGATCGACCGCACCGAACAGCCAGAACCGCTCGCCGTTGACTTTGACGACCGTCTCATCAAGCGCGACCTGGTCCGGCTGACAGCCGCCAGCCGGCTCCAGGTCGCACTTTTGGACCCAGTTATGGATCGTCGATCGGGCTCGTTCGACACCGAAACTCTGCAACATTCGTCTAGTTTCTGCCAGTGACAATCCACCGAGATGCGTTTGAATTGCCAGCCGCATCAGATCGGTCGACGTGTGGACGCGTTCCACAAAATTTAGTTCAATCGCGGTGCTTGGACCGGTGAGGCGGGGGAATTCGTGCATAGACACCCGAATATACCCGCCTCATTTTCCGAGAATATTACGTCAGACAAACGGCTGACGCGTCTGAACAGTGCCCGCATGTTCGGACAAGGTTTATTTGGCGGTAGCACCATTGATCCGACGATCACCAATGGGAGGAACCGGAAAAGAGGCCTGTGGGCGATGTAGTGTTTCTACCGTCATCGAAGTTGCAAACGAGGGTGACCGAGAATCTGGCGCTCGAAATCCCTTCGACGGCGAGCGTATCGAACTCGAAGAATCACAGATGCGTTCCGTGGTCAAACATGAGGTCCTGTTCTCGCGTATCAGTCGTCGACTCGACGAATTCGCCACCAAAATTATCTACGGTTAGAGCCCGGCCACGTGGAACTGACGATCTCAGCGGTCCGCTGGTTCTCCTGTTTCGGACTCCGTCCCGATCACGCTCGTTGCGTCGAATCGGAGTTCTTCGACCCCCTCGACAATCGCGTCCTGATCCGCGTCGGCCTCATAATAGAAGACGACGTCGTACGTCCCGTCCCGCATGAGCTGCTGGCACTCCCAGACGAAGTCGTCCTCATCGAGCGTTCGACCCTGGTGTTGGTTGACACCGAATCGATCGTCGTCGTTGCCCGAGTACACGTAGGTTTCTTTCGGATCGAATCCGGCTGCATCGCTTATGACATTCCCCACGTCGAGCGTGGCCTGATGGAGCGTCGGCTCCTGGTCGCTCGTCAGTTCAGTCCGAACGATGACGCCGTTCAGGTCTATGTCTCCGGGTTCGAGCAGGGCTTTCGCTCGGCGATAAAGGTCGTCGTCGAGAGTGTTGGACATTCAGGCAAATAAACGACCCCAGAGCTAATAGGGTCACGGTATTGGAATCGACGACCATCGATTCGAAGCGTGACCTCGGAAAACTCGGGGTATCCGAGCCGGTCGAAACGTTATAGGCGTTCCAGATTTTCCGCCCGAGGGCCTTTATCAGCCTGGACGATGTCGAATTCGACCTCCTGACCTTCTTCGAGGTCGGGGCCGCCGACGTCTTCCATGTGGAAGAATACGTCCTCCTCGGAATCGTCTGTTTCGATGAAACCGTATCCGCCTGTGTCGTTGAAGAAGTCAACCACGCCTTTCGCCATTGCACTCGTAGTAGGTCCTCCATTCGTAATAAAACTGTGGCTACCGACCGAACCGACGCTTTCGATCTTGAAACTCCCGGACTGCCCGCAAAAAATCTCGTCGCCTAAAGTCTCGCCAATTGACGTCCGTAAAGTAGAGTTCCGAGTACACTGATTGCCATATGAGAAAGTCCGAAAGCCGTTCCGCGCCCGTCTTGATGACGAGATCCGGCGGGTTCGGAAAGACGAGTCGCTCTTCGATTACCGTTTCGTCGACATCATCTGGCTTGAGATTGCCCGCCTCGACGTCGCGGGCAATCCGTCGGACAACTGTCGCGAATTCCTCGCGTCCACCGAGACCGATGCTCACCTGAATCGGGGTGTCTGCTTGGTCGTCGTCCTCCGGTCCCCGGATTGCAATCTCGCGTGGCGCATCGAGGTCGTGGAACGCAGATGTGAGCGTCGGCACGACTGCCTCGTCGAGAACGCTCACGTAGACGAGCACCCGTCGGGTGCCGAGATCGAATCCCCACCGGAGAACAGAAGTAAGCGTATCGTAAGCGCCCGGTTCGAGCAAATCGCGCTCGGTGAGGACGAGCGCAACGCATTCCGGAACCTCCGCATCGTGAAGACGGATCCTGGCCGCGAGATACCGGTCGTAGAGTCGCACGAATCGGGTGTGGAGGTCCGTCGGCCTCAACGTGTCGGTTCCGCACCTTCGAGGGGATTAAGTGGGCTTCGTCGGAATCCCACATAGTGAAAGCCGACATACGGCGTGCGGGGGCGTTCTTTCTCGTCGGAACGCTATCCCTCATTGCGCCCGCTCTCGAAACCGAAATCGGTTCCACCCTGGCGACGGTCGGGACCGTCCTCTCGTTCGGTCTCGTTGCAGCCGTCGCTCTTTCGACGACTCGCGGTGTCGGCTTCGAACTGTTCGCCCGGGATGGCGACCGCATCGAGGGTCGCCTCTTCGGCCTTGCCGGATTCGCGCTCGCCTCGGCGGCGCTGGGGATTTTAGTCCTCGCTATCGACCTCCCCTCGGTTGCCTTCGTGGTTGCGATTTTCGTGCTCACGACGGGGAATCTCGCCGGGACTGCAGCAACCCGTCGACGCCCCGACCCGGCTGCCGTCACGAGTGCCTTCGTCATTGTAGGCACGGTCGGTGGTGTCGCGGCCGCACTGGTCACCGAAAGGCTCGGTGGAACCGTTCTATCATTTCCCCTCGTACTCTTCGTGGCCACGAGCGGGGCGTTACTGGCAGCACTCGTTCGATCGGCCCTGTTCGCACGCGACGACGCGCTAGTCGTCGTGTTAATCGGCCTCGTCACATGGCTGCTCCTGTGGCTCGAAACCAATCCAACCATGCAGATCGTCGGCACGGGCGTCGCACTCGCTGTCCTTCTCGGAGCTGCAGCCTACCGGATCGGGACGGCGTCGGTGACCGGAACCCTATCGGGTATCCTCTTTGCCCTGCTCGCATATGTCCTGGGAGGAATAGGCTGGTTCGTCCTCCTTGTGACGTTTTTCGGTCTCGGAAGTCTGGCATCGAAGTACCGATATGAGGAGAAACGCGATCGTGGGCTGGCTCAGGGGAACGAAGGAGCACGGGGGGGCGCAAACGTAATGGCGAATTCGGCTGTCGCAATCATCGCCGTCGTCGGATTCGCCGCCTCCGGCGAAATCGGCCTTTCGTCCGAGGTATTCGAACTCGCCTTCGCAGGTGGGGTGGCTTCCGCGCTTGCCGATACCTTCTCCAGCGAATTCGGCGGTCTGTTCAGAAATCCTCGTCTCATCACGAATCTCGAGCCTGTCCCACCTGGTACGGATGGTGGGGTCACCTGGCAGGGGATCGTGGCTGGGCTCGCCGGAGCTGGCATTATCGCCTTTCTGATGACTCCCTTCTTTTCACTGTCCAGGCTTGCCATCGGTGTCGTCGTTCTCGCGGGATTTCTGGGGACGATCATTGATAGCCTCCTGGGGGCCACGCTCGAGGGGCAGACGCTCACGAACCAGTCCGTAAACCTCCTTGCAACGCTCGTTGCCGCCCTGGTTGCTGGGAGCGCGGCGATTCTGTTATGACGATTCGAGCACTGCGACCCGGCGACGAGACGATTGTCCACGAGCTGCAGTCCCTACTTCCCGTCTCGGACCCTGACATCGTCGGTCCCGCCTGCGAGGGAACGCTGTATGGCGCACTTGTTATCGATGGGTCGCCGGTCGGATATGCGATAGCCACACCCGGTCCTGTCGCGACGCTCCTCGAAATCGCCGTCGACCCGGAAGGTCGTCGTCGCGGACATGGCCGGCAACTGGTAGAGACTATTGCCACACGGGTCGACACGAAGGAACTCGTGGCGACGACACCGGCGGACGACGAGCGAGCCCACACATTTTACCGGTCGGTCGGGTTCGAACGCGACGGCCTCGTTCGGGACTTTTACGACGGTGGTGACGGCCTACGCTTCCGTCGGTGTACGTAAATCCGATGCCGTCCGGATCCGAACGCTCGTAGGTCGTTTGACGAAGTCGCCCTTGCGTTTGGCAACGATTTGGTCGACCCCTCGCTGGGCAGCCAAATCGAGGAGACGCTGTGAGAGTTCCCCGTCGATAACGACGGTTGCTGGAATGGGTTCAGTTTCAGAGAGGAGGTCGAAGGCCTCGGTAGCATCGTCCTCTGCGACCTCACGAAATTCGGAATCGAGCAGCCGAACGCGATCGAGATCGGAATCGATGACTTCTGAAACGTGTCCGCTGAGTGTATCGGGTCCCGACGAGGACGTATTTTGGGCCTCAGTCGAGGGCTCTGCTTTCGTCGTTTCGTCAGACGACGACTTTTCGGCCGAGGGCGGGCCCTCGTTTGCTGGCTCTTCAATTGACGACGTCTCTTCGGTTGCCGATGGTTCATCGGCCGGGGGCTCTGAGGCGTTGTGGTCTATCTCCGATGACTCCTCGACAGGGGCATCCGTTTCGACTCCGGAAGCCGACTCCCGCCCGGTGGTGGCTGGCGAAACACGTTCTTGGTCCGACTCAGTATCGGGGTCGGTTTCGACGGTCGTCGCGACCTGGGTTTCCGGAAGATGGTTCCCACACGATGGGTTAGTGTCAGTTGTCTGGAACGTGTCCTGATTCCCACTGGCGGAAACGATGAGTGGGTCCTCCGCCGACGCGACGCGTTCGTAGGGAACTTTGCCGCGAAGGCCTTCCTTGACCTCCCTTCGGCCGAGATCCTCGACAGATCGGCCTTCCGGTGCGAACGCCACGTGATCGAGGTCGGCAACCTGGGCGAGTTCCTTCAGAATGAGTTCGCCGCCACGATCGCCGTCGAGAAACGCGGTGACCGTCCGGTCGTTCGTGAGGTCCGCGATGGCCTCGGGAACGTTCGTTCCCTCGACAGCAATGGCATTTTTGATGCCGTACTGGAGCAGGGTGAGGACGTCGGCCCGACCCTCGACGAGAATGATCGCGTCACCGTCGGCGACTCGGGGGCCGGCCGGTAGTCCCCGATATTCGGTGATGTCCTCAATACGGATCGTCTCTCGCACCTCCTCGACGAGTTCCTGGCTCGAGAGCATGGAATCGTCGAAGGCCTCCCACAGCAAGGTCTTGGCCCGGTCGACGATTTCGCGCCGTTTGGCTTCACGGGCGTCCTCGATTCGTCGGATTTCGACGGTAGACCGACACGGGCCGATGCGTTCGATCGTTTCGAGCGAAGCGCCGAGAATCGCTGTTTCGACTCGGTCGAGATTCGTCGCGATGGTCACCCGACCGAACGACTGGCCGTTCTGGCTATCGACGTCGACGTCGATTCGACCGACTTTCGACGAGGACTGGAGGTCCCGGAGGTCCAACTCGTCGCCGAGGAGGCCTTCGGTTTGGCCGAAGACCGCCCCGACGACGTCCGAACGCTCGACAACTCCGTCGACCGTTATGTCCGCGTGAATGAGATATTTTGCTGAATCCTGCATGTGTGAACTGCCCGTCGCCGGGCGATGATGGTGATGCCATGAGCGTGCCCATGGGGTCTCTTATAAATACGTGCCGGGGAACCTATAAGTGATGCGGGCGACGAGCCGGGCGGAGGTTCTGTACGGAGAGTCTGAGAGTGAAACGTACACCGACTGTGAGCGACTGAATTACCGGACTCGACCGCCGCATTCGTGTCATGGAGTCTCCGAGTCACTATCGTCGTCGACTTGATATCGACCACGAGGCATTTCATACTCCACCTCATCTACCGTCCTGGCCTGATTTCTCCGGCTATGAAGAAATATTCTATTCGATGCTCGATGTTGTTGAGATAAATAGTAACATTTAGAAGTGATGAATGACTACGATTGCCAACCGATGGTTTCGAGGGCAGAACGGTACGGATGGATTGTCGTAATGGCTGCTGTGGTCACCTTCACGATTCCGTGGTTCCTGTGGGGCGATTCGCGGACAATCGCGGGACTACCCCTGTGGCTTTGGTGGCACATCGTCTGGATGGTAGTCGCGTCAGTCGTCTTTTGGACCTTCGCTCAACGAGCGTGGGGACTCGGGATCACCGACCGAGGTGAGAAGGCATGAGCGTGCGTCTCCAGCTGGGGATCATCGTTGCCTACCTGGTCGTCGTTCTCGGAGTCGGTCTCGTGGCCTACCGGGTAACCGAACGAACCGCAGAGGACTACTTCCTCGCGAGTCGCTCTTTCGGCACCCTGGTACTGTTGTTTACGGTTTTCGCCACGCTCCTTTCGGCGTTTACATTCTTCGGCGGTCCGGACATTGCGTATCTCACCGGGCCAGAATGGATCCTCGTTATGGGACTGATGGACGGCATTATCTTTGCCATCCTCTGGTACGTCGTTGGGTACAAACAGTGGCTCCTCGGTCGCCTCCACGGCTACGTAACGCTCGGAGAGATGCTCGGCGACCGGTTCGACTCGACGGGGTTACGGGCCCTCGTTGCAGGCGTGTCGCTGTTCTGGCTGTTTCCGTACGTCATGCTCCAGCAGATCGGTGCAGGCGGTGCGATTCAGGCACTCACCGGCGGGGCAATTTCCTTCTGGGTCGGTGCAACCCTAATCACCGTCTTCATGATAATATACGTGGTGCTCGCCGGGATGCGTGGCATCGCGTGGACTGACGCCCTCCAGGGGGCGTTCATGCTGGCGATGGTCTGGTCTGCGTTGATATGGATCCTGACTGCAGCCGGCGGGATCGGCGTGCCGACAGCCGGGCTCGAGGCCGATGCATCACACTTCCTCGCACTCGGGAGCGACTTTTACACCCCCGGAACCATGCTGACTTTCGCGATCAGCATCGCTTTCGGCGTCGCGATGTTCCCGCAGGTCAACCAGCGGTTCTTCACTGCGCGATCGGAAGCCGTGTTCAAGCGTTCATTCGCACTGTGGCCGGTGCTCGTCCTCCTGCTTTTCGTCCCCGCGTTTCTGCTCGGAGCCTGGGCAAAGGGACTCGGCATCGTCGCCGATATTCCGGCCGGCGACAACGTCCTCCCGATCCTGCTCGCAGAATACGTTCCCGGCTGGTTTGCCGCCCTCGTGATAGCAGGCGCCATCGCCGCGATGATGTCGTCGTCGGATTCGATGCTCCTCTCGGGCTCGTCGTATTTCACCCGCGACCTGTACCGACCGCTGATCGACGAAGGCATCACCTCCAGAATGGAGGATGCACTAGGGCGCATCGGCGTGGTCGTCTTCGCGATGGGCGCACTGATCGCGAGCGTCTGGTACGAAGCCGAGGGGGCGGGAGCCGGGACCGTCGGGGCCATTCTCGTCGACGTCGGCGACCTCGCCTTCGGCGGATTTGCGCAACTGGCACTGCCCGTCATCCTCGCACTGTACTGGCGCGGAACCACCCGTGACGGGATAATCACAGGCATTGTCTCGTCGCAGGTTGCGTATCTGGCATTCAATTTCCTGCCCGAGACCACGATGGGGCCCGTAACCGTCTTCGCGGAAACCTACTTCGGCTGGGGGATCTCAATCTACTGCATGCTGTTCGGGCTGCTGGTGACGATTGCTGTATCGGTCGTAACCACACCTGCTGCAGGAGAGGACAGTACGCTCTACTTTGAGGGGCTGTCCGCTGACTGATCGGGCTAGCTCACCTGTGAAATCAAAGGAGGAATCCGACGATCTGGTAGACGATACCCATCCCGAAAGCGGCAACCAGGAGTATCGTCATCACGATCACGGTCGGAGAGAGTTGCTCTTCGTTCTCGACGATGTAATCTTTCATGCAGGCAGTGACGGGAGCGGATCGAAAAAGGGTTGCGACCAGTCCTACTGGACCGCCGAGTCGATCGCATTTCGTAACGCCGAGGTCGTGATACCGTAGACGGTGTTCCCTCTGGCATCTCGGTGTCGTTCGATTTCTCGCACGGTTTCACCATCCACTCTAAGCTCCCAGGCTTCCGGATAGGTCGTGTTGACCCCGAGAAGACGGATCGTACACTCGTGTTCCTCCTCTAGATCCGGAACTACCTCGTGGGTGTACGTCCCGTCCGAAAGCCGCGGCGGTTCGTACACCGGAAGATCCAGCCGATCTCTGATCGCCTGGTTTTCGTCCCACCACTCCGGTTTCGTCATGTTCCGTATGTGGATCTGTTTCCAGAAGCCGAAAAACGTTCCACCTTACGACGGTATTTGAGTGGATTCTATTCAAAATTCGGCTACCGTTCGGTGGATCCCCGAGGCTGCGTTAGCTATCCTAATCCCCAAAATCGGTGAAAAAATTTCGAATTTGTCGAACAGGTGCCGAAACCGCCTTACCACCTCAGTTTTCGGTGAGCAACCGTCGGAGCACGTAGTGGAGGATTCCACCGTGCTCGACGTACCGGACCGCAGACGGCGTGCTCACCTGGGCGGTCACGGTGAACTCGGTTGTCGAGCCGTCTTCATGTTTGGCTATAACCGTGAATTCATCGTTCGGCTCAAGTCCGTCATCGAGTCCGCTAATGTGGAAGGTTTCGGTGCCATCGAGTCCCAGCGACTCCCACGACTCGCCGTCCTCGAACTGCAGCGGGAGAACGCCCATACCGATCAGGTTGTCCCTGTAGATACGCTCGTAACTTTCCGCTATGGTGGCCCGGATGCCGAGCAGATCCGTTCCCTTGGCGGCCCAGTCGCGACTCGATCCGGTGCCGAACTCGACACCCGAAAGCACCACGAGCGGAATATCGTCTTCGCGATATCGTTCCGAAGCCTC
The DNA here is from genome assembly GCA_046545615.1 of Natronomonas sp. GTDB lineage: Archaea > Halobacteriota > Halobacteria > Halobacteriales > Haloarculaceae > Natronomonas. The sequence goes on along the minus strand of JBKGZK010000015.1, from coordinate 10,103 downwards.
GAACACCGTCGTCTCCTCGCCCGTCGGATGGTGGATAGTGTATCCGCCCTCCTTGCCGTCGAGCATCTCGTTTTCGATACGGACGTTGGCGAATGTCCCCCGCATCATCACCTCGTGGTTCCCCCGCCGGGAACCGTAGGTATTGAACTCATAGGGTTCGACACCCTGGTCCATGAGCCATTGGCCGGCTGGTAGATCTGAGCCGAACGGCCCTGCCGGGCTGATGTGATCGGTCGTCACGGTGTCGCCGAGCGTCATGAGACACCGCGCACCCTCGATGTCTTCGACACCGGGTTTCTCGAGGGGGAAGTCCTTGAAGAACGGCGGCTCCCGGATGTACGTGGATTCCTCGTCCCACTCGTAGACATCGCCGGTCGGTGCCTCGAGTTCCTTCCAGCGTTCGTCGCCCTCGTAGACGGCGGCGTATTTCGTCTCGAACATGGAGGGATCGACCGCCTCGCTGATCGCATCCTGGATCTCCTGGGTGCTCGGCCACAGATCCTCGAGGTAGACCGGTTCGCCGTCGTCGTCCGTTCCGAGCGGCTCACTCGAGAGATCGATGTCCATTCGCCCGGCGAGTCCGTAGGCGACCACGAGCGGCGGGCTGCCGAGGTAGTTTGCCCTGATCTTCGGGTGAATTCGTGCCTCGAAGTTACGATTGCCCGAGAGGACGCTCGTGGTCCAAAGGTCGGCCTCGTCGATCGCATTCTCCACCGGCTCCGGAAGCGGTCCCGCGTTCCCGATACAGGTGGTGCAGCCGTAGCCGACGACGTTGTACCCGAGTTCCTCGAGGTCGTCGAGCAATCCGGCTTCAGCCAGATACTCCGTCACCACTCGGCTCCCGGGAGCGAGACTCGTCTTGACGTGTGGCGGCACCTCGAGTCCGCGTTCGGCAGCTTCGCGAGCGAGCAATCCGGCGGCGACGAGCACTGACGGATTCGAGGTGTTGGTACAGCTCGTGATCGCACTCACGACGACGCTCCCGTGGCCGATCTCAGTCGTCCGACCGTCGGGCATCTCGATCTCGACGCGTTTCGTCAGTTCGCCGAGGTCGTCCCCCGGTTCCATGGCCTGGGCTGTCCCACCGTCGGTCGAGACTCCCTCGTTGTAGCCGCCTTCGTTGATCCACCGCTCGATCGCGTCCTCGTCGATGTCGTCGAGGTCGTCCTCCAGTTGTCCGTAGAGCAACTCGCGGAAGTGCGTTCTCATGTCGGTCATCGGAACTCGGTCCTGCGGTCGCTTGGGACCGGCGAGACTGGGTTCGACCGAACTGAGATCGAACTCGACCTCCTCCGTGTACTCGGGGTTCTGTTTGCCGAAGAGGCCCTGAGCGTCGAGATACTCCTTGACCAGTTCGACGTGCTCGGGATCTCGGCCCGTGCGTTCGAGGTAATCCAGCGTGGCCTCGTCGACCGGGAACAGGCTGATCGTCGATCCCTGCTCGGGGGCCATGTTCGCGATCGTGGCCCGATCCTCGACCGTGAGGTTCTCGACGCCGGGGCCGTAGAATTCGACGAATCGGTCGACCACGCCAACCTCTCGGAGTTGCTCCGTGACGTGCAGAACCAGGTCGGTCGCAGTCGCACCGTCCGGAAGATCGCCGGTGAGTTTGACACCCACGACCTCCGGGAGTTGCATCGTGATGGGTTCGCCCAGCATTGCGGCCTCGGCCTCAATTCCACCGACGCCCCAGCCGACGACCCCGATTCCGCCGATCATCGGTGTGTGACTGTCGGTCCCAACGAGCGTGTCGGGGTACAGCCACTGACTGCCGTCCTCTTCGCGGTTGTGGACGACCTGACCGAGGTGTTCCAGGTTGACTTGGTGGACGATCCCGGTTCCGGGCGGGACGACTTCGAAGTCGTCGAAGGCCATCTGGGCCCACTTGATCGCCCGGTACCGTTCGGCGTTTCGTTCGTATTCGAGCTCGACGTTTTTCTCGTAAGCCTCGTCGTCACCGTAGTAGTCCACCTGGACGCTGTGATCGATCACGAGGTCCGCGGGGACGTCGGGTTCGACGATGGTCGGATCTTCGCCTGCTCGCTCCGCAGCCGAGCGGAGCGCGGCCAGATCCACGACGGCCGGAACACCCGTGAGGTCCTGGAGAACGACCCGAGAGACCGTGAACGGAACTTCGACGTCCGGGACGTCCGGCGTCCACGACGCCGCGTTCCTGACGTCGTCCTCGGTAATCGTGTCGCCGTCAAGGTTTCGAAGCACCGACTCCAGGAGAATCCGGATGCTTACGGGCAGCCGGTCCAGCTCGCAGAGCCCCTGTTCTTCGAGAACGGTGAGGTCCGCCATCTCGTACGTCGATCCGTCGTGTTCGAACTCGCGAATCGCGTCGAAAGGATCCGTCTCTGACATCGTCGGAGGGTATGTAGCGGGGAGCCTTCAATGGTCCCTTATCTGTTCGGCAGAAATTTCGGTGGATGTCGGACCGAATTCTACGCACCACTGGGTCCTCAACCCCCCCCCATCTTGGTGACGATATCGTCGGGAATCGACCGTTCCCGAAAATACTGCTTCCCGCAGTAGGTTCTGAAGATATTGCTCCGCACCGTTGTTGAACCGTCCAGGCGCGATATCGGTCCACGACAGCTTCGAAGGTCTGAATACGTCCGACCGATTTATGTGGGTGTATGCTGCCGTCCTCGTGGAAGCGCGACATCGCCAGCGGACTCGTAGTACTCGTTCCGCTTCTCATTACCGCCTACGTGGTCGCATTCATTTATCGCGCAATTGCGGACCTACCGATTCTACAGGTCATCGAGTCCACCGAACTCCGAGTCCTCGTCACGCTCGTGTTGTTCGTCCTCCTCGTGCTCTCGTTCGGATATCTGATGCGGACCACGATTGGGGATCTCTTCGAGGAGTTCCTCGATAACGTCATGAACCGCCTACCCGGACTCCGAATGGTCTACAATGCCTCGAAGATGGCAATAGAGACGGCCCTCACGGGAACAGAGGAACTCCAGAAACCCGTAAAACTTGAGGTGTGGGACGGAATGCGAATGACGGCGTTCAAGACTGGTAAGACGACCCAGGACGGACGCGAGGTCCTGTTTATCCCGACGGCGCCCAACATTACCACCGGATACGTCGTCGAGGTGGAATCGGATCGATACGTCGACATCGACGAACGAGTCGAAGAAGCACTCACTCGCATCCTCAGTGCCGGATTCGGTGAGAGCGGAAACAGTCACATTCCGATCGACACTATCGACGAGGAATACGAAGACGAGCCTGAGCCCGACCACGACCCCGACCCGCAGCCGGGGACGGTGTCGGATTCGTAGTCCAACCTGGCCGGCCAATTCGACCCGACATCCGTTTCGATTCTCAACCCAACGTTCGAGGCGAACTATCAGCCCGGTTCGATGATTCTGCGACTGAGGCGAATTCGGGAGCAACGTGAGTGTCGGGACCAACATCCCCTCCCGAAGTCGGCGCGCTTTTCAGGGGTGCCGTCGGATCACATCGCATGGTCCTCGAGACCGTCGTAATTGCCGTGTGGGTGATGCTACCCGCATACATTCCCAACAACGTCGCGGTTGTCGCCGGCGGCGGACGACCGATCGACGCCGGACGAAACTGGCACGGAGCGCGGCTCCTCGGCGACGGAAAAACTTGGCGTGGGACAATCGTCGGAACCCTCGCTGGCTTCGGAGTCGCGCTGGTATTGAACCAGGTTCGCCCGACTGCACACGAGGTTGCGGGATACGCGTTTCCTCACTTTACATTCGCGGCCGCGATCTCGCTTGCATTCGGCGCAATGTTGGGCGACATCCTCGCGTCGTTTCTGAAACGACGAACCGGTCGCGAACGCGGCGCGTCCTATCCCGGCGTCGATCAACTGGACTTCGTGGTGGTGTCGCTTGGACTCTCGGCGATCGTCGCCACCGAGTGGTTCTTCGGGACGTTCACCCTGCCGGTACTCGTCGCCGTGTTCCTCATCACTCCCGTTCTTCACCTCTCGACGAACCTGATTGCCTATACTCTCGGACTCAAAAACGAGCCGTGGTGACATGGCCGTAGCGGAATCGTTCCTCCGTTAGTGTGAGTGAACCGCCTCGGGGTCAAACCCAGGCACTCGACCTGCTCAGCATGTAGATCGAACGAATACGATCGTTTCGATTTGGTAGTCAACCAATGTCGAATTCCGGGTCGTTTTTCACCTCGCCCGTTCAGTGGCAGTCAATGGCCGACCAGGAACTTATCGACGCGCTTCGGGAATCGAATGCGGTGCAGTTCGGCGAATTCGAGCTGGCGCACGGGGGGACATCCGAGTACTACGTCGACAAGTACGTCTTCGAGACGGATCCGACCTGTCTCGAACTCGTCGCCGAAGCGTTTGCCGAGATTGTCGGGGAAACCCCCCTCGCCGGCGTTGCGCTCGGTGCCGTCCCGCTCGTGGCTACTACCGCCGTCAAAACTGGAAACGACTATGTCATCGTTCGAAAGCAGACGAAGGAGTACGGGACCGGCAACCGAATCGAGGGGCACCTGGATCCGGGCACGGAATTCGTCGTTATCGAAGACATTGCCACGACAGGCACGAGTGCTCTCGAAGCCGTCGAGGCGCTCCGATCCGCCGGTGCGATCGTTGATCGAGTGCTGGTCGTCGTCGACCGTGAGGAAGGAGCGAAAGAAAACCTCGCCGAGGCCGACGTCAAACTCGAAGCGCTCGTGACTGCGTCGGAGTTGCTCGCAGACCGTAACCGGTAGTGGTCGTATTGCTCGTGCGTACGGGACGACTGAATCCTCTCGAACCGTAATCGGTAGATTGCTCGTACATCCAGGGCGATAACTCTCCTCGCCTTCGAGTCGTGCGGGATATCACCACGTCTGTGGATACCGGATGTGTTTTTCCCACCGAAGTATTCATGTCAATGGAGTAGACTGGTGAGGACATGAACCGCGCGGAGAAGGCGACCCTCCAGCTGCGTGCCGTGGACGTCCTCCGGATGCTCAAGGAGACACGCACGTACGAAGAACTCGCCGACCGGACCGGACTCCCGGCCGGCGACCTGAACCGGTACGTGAACGGACACGTCCTTCCGAGCGAGACCCGTGCCAGAGAACTCGTCGATTCGGTAAGTGTAGATCTCCTGAAGACAGAACTCGAGGAACGAATCATCGTCGACGACGATGGATACGTCGACAACTCGCGGGCGGTGTTCGACCAGTCGTTTCTCACGCTGGTAGCACCCGTCGCAGCGACCGAACTCGACGTCTCTCGGCCAGCCGTAATCCTGACGGCCGCCACGGACGGAATCACACTCGCCGCCACCATGGCCGAACACTTTGGCGCACGGTGTGCGTACGCCAAACGGTCGCGAGAGACCGCCGTCGAGGACTTCGTCGAGGCTAGGCAGCGCCTCGACTCGGGCATCGAACTGGACTACTACTTGCCGGCTAACGCTATCGACCACGGTGACACTGTCCTCGTGGTTGACGACCTCATCAGGTCCGGCGAAACGCAGGAACTCCTCCTCGATATTGTCGAATCCGGCGGGGCAGACATCGTCGGCGTATACACGCTCATCGCCGTGGGGAGAGAAGGCATCCAACGGGTTCGCAAACGTGTCGACGTTCCCGTCGAAGCCCTCCTTTCTCTGTAATCTCCGTCGATTCGTCTCATCCTCGGCGAATGTCTTCAGTGGTCCACACCCCAGACGGGGTGATATCCACGTTCGTGGATACCGGGACGGGGTATTGACGACAAATTTTATGTCGGTATGCATCGGGATGAAAATCGAGACATGCCCCTAACTGACACACTCGCGGACTACTTCGAGTTCGAGGCACATGGGACAGACCTTCGAACGGAAGTGCTCGCCGGTTTGACGACGTTCCTCGCGATGTCCTACATCATCGTCGTCAACGGGTTCATCCTCGCGGAAGCGATCGAAATACCCGGACGAGAGTACCTCGAGGTGGTCCAGATGATCGCCATCGTGACAATTCTGGCATCGTTCGTCGGAATCATGGTAATGGCGTTCTACGCCAACCGGCCGTTCGGGCTCGCTCCCGGGATGGGCCTGAACGCCTTCTTCGCGTTCACCGTCGTCCTCGGGATGGGAATCCCCTGGCAGACGGCGCTCGCTGCCGTCTTCGTCGAAGGGATAATTTTCATCGCGATTACAGCGGTCGGGGCGAGACAATACATTATCGAGCTGTTCCCGGAACCGGTCAAATTCTCGGTCGGAGCCGGTATCGGTGTCTTCCTATTGTTCATCGGTCTCCAAGAGATGGAAGTCATCGTCGCCGACGAAGCGACGTACGTCGCACTCGGTAACGTCGCCGCCAACCCGGTCGCCCTCCTCGGTCTGGGAGGCGTCCTCCTCACGTTCATGCTGTGGGCGCGCGGCATTCGTGGGTCCATCGTGATCGGCATCCTCGTGACCACGCTCGCGAGTTGGATCCTGACGCTCGCGGGATTCTTCGAGCGAGGTACGGTGACTCCGGAGGGACTCGTCAATGCGCAGTACGACATCACGCCACTTGTGGGAGCGTTCGTCGAGGGACTCGGGGATATCGAGCCCCTGACCTTCACGCTGGTGGTGTTTACGTTCTTCTTCGTGGACTTTTTCGACACGGCCGGAACCCTCATCGGCGTATCGCAGTTCGGTGGATTCCTCGACGACGAGGGTAATCTTCCCGAGGTGAACAAACCGCTGATGGCCGACGCGGTCGGGACGACCGTCGGATCGATTCTCGGGACGTCCACGGTGACGACCTATATCGAGTCGTCGACCGGTATCGAAGAGGGTGGTCGGACGGGTATGACAGCGTTCGTGGTCGGCATCTTCTTTCTCCTTTCCCTCGTACTGGTGCCGGTTATTGCAGCGATTCCCGCGCACGCATCGTTCCTGGCACTTGTCATCGTGGGAATCATCATGCTCCAGGGGGTCCTCGACGTGGACTGGCAGGATCCAGCGTGGGCCGTCGCCGGCGGGCTTACGATCACAATTATGCCGCTAACGTACTCCATCGCCAACGGGCTTGCAGCCGGGATCATCAGCTATCCGATCATCAAGTCCGCGATGGGCGACTACGACGAAGTGGGTGCCGGTCAGTGGGTCATTGCGTTCGCGCTCCTCGTGTACTTCTACGTCCAGACGAGCGGCATGTTCTTCTAACCAAAAGGTCTGTCTCTGTTGCGTCTCCATTGCATCCGACCGCCGCGTTCTTAAGACGCGGTCCAATATTCACACCCGATGGCGACGATCGAACTGTACGAACTGCCGGGGTGTCCATACTGTGCGAAGGTCAAACGCAAGCTCGAAGAACTGGATCTCGAATTCGAAATCCACGAGGTTCCTCGCTCACATGCTCGACGAACCGAAGTCGAAGCGGTGAGCGGGCAGACCGGCGTACCGGTGCTGGTGGATCCCGATCACGGAATCGACGGGATGGCCGAATCTGACGATATCCTCGCATACCTCAAGGAGACGTACGGGAACGGTACAGCGTGACGCGAGGATGGACGTCTGACTGATTGTTCCTGAATGCCAGCCAGCACCTCGCAACATCTCGCGATGTGTCTACCAATCCGAGTTGTTCGAACTACTCGGCGCAACGGCGCTCGCCTACAGCGCTCGTTCGTACGCCGCGAGGGTCTCCTCCACGTCGGTTTCGGTGTGTCCGTAGGAGACGAAGTTCGCCTCGAATTGATTCTGTGAGACGAGTACTCCCTCCTCGATCATGGCTGGACGGAACAACCGTGCGTACCGGTCGGTTTCGGCTCGTTTTACGTCGGTGCCTCGTTTCGGGCAGTCAGAATAGCGCGAACATTCGGGGTCTTGCCTGCAGCCGCCGTCACAGCGACCGTCCTGTGGCTCGGTGTCGCTTCGCGTGAACACGAGCTTGAACAACGAGTCGGTTCCAACCACAGAATACTCCGGGGCACGTTCCGAGACGATCTCGGCGAGTCCCGTACGGAGCCGTTCACCGAGGTCGTTCACGTGATCGTAGACTTCGTGTTCGGCGCAGTATTGCAACGTTTCGAGACCGGCGGCCATGGCAACCGGGTGACCCGAGAAGGTGCCAGCCTGGAAGACGTCGCCCGCGGGGGTGAATTCCTCCAGATACGCCGTCTTGCCACCGATCGCACCTATGGGGAAGCCACCCCCGATAATTTTTCCAAACGTGGTGAGGTCGGGATCGATGTCGAAGGCCCCTTGGGCACACTGGAGTCCGCCGACGCGAAATCCGGTGATAACCTCGTCGAAAATCAGGAGCGCACCGGAGTCGTCACATAGTTCCCGAAGAGTCTCGTGGTAGCCGTCCTGTGGGTAGACGATACCCATGTTCGCCTGGACGGGTTCGACGAGTACCGCAGCGATGTCGTCGCCGCGTTCCCGAAAGACCTCTCGAACGGTGGCCTCGTCGTTGAACGGGACTGGGATCGTGTGCTCGGCGAAGGCCTGCGGGATGCCCGAGCTTGACGGCGTCGATCCCGTCTCATCGCCGTCAACGAGCGTCGATTCCTGAGCGCCGTGGTAACCACCCTTCATGACGACAATGTTGTCGCGTCCGGTCACCCCGCGGGCGAGACGGACCGCGGAGACGGTCGCTTCCGTCCCACTGTTTACGAACCGAATCATCTCGACACCGGGGACGTGTCTCGTAATGAATTCGGCGTGCTCCACTTCTATTTCCGTGGGCATACCGAACATCGGGCCCTCGGCGATCCTCGATTGGATCGCCGCGGACAGTTCCTTGGGCTGGTCGTGACCCAAAAGCAACGGCCCAAGTCCCATGATCCAGTCGATGTACCGGTTGCCGTCCACGTCGATTAGGTGACCGCCGTCGCCGCGAGCGGCAAAAATGGGATACGGTTGCGGTGCGGCACGGACCGAAGAGTTCACACCGCCGGGAAGTACCGATAGCGCTCGCCCATAAACCGATCGAGAACGCTCGTGGTTCATGAGGGGGCGTTCGACGTCCTCCCCGAAAGTCGTTACCGTCGCCGTCCGCGATATTTCTCAGACTGCCGGTCGACCCACCTCCCCAGTGCGGATCTGGTAGGCATCTTCGACCGGCAGGATGAAGACCTTGCCGTCGCCGGGTTCGCCAGTCTTGGCCGCATCCCGGATAGCCTCGGCGACGTCCCGTGCCGGAACGTCCGCGACGACGCACTCGATTTTGACCTTCTGGTGGAGGTCAACCGTGAACTCTTCACCGCGCCACTGGCCCGTCTTCGAGGGCTGCGATCCTCGACCGGAGACAGTCGTGACGGTCAACGATGGCGCACCGATTTCGGCGAGGCCACGCTTTACGTCTGCGAGTTTGTCGGGTCGGATGACAGCGGTTACCATTTTGATACCGCCTTCGTTAGCCACGCCGCCATCCGGAGAGACGATCCCATCGCGTTCGACGAATCCACCGTCGGTTACGGCACTTCGCTGGCCGAATTCTGGGTACGTGTCGGTGCCGTGTTCGGAGAGGTCCAGCCCCTCCCGCTCGTGGTCCGGGGTGACGCGCGCCTGGCCGATGGCCTTGAACGCACCCCATACCGCGACAGTCGCGACGACCGTCCAAACGGTGATGACGAGCGTACCGACGATCTGTGGTACGAACATCGACGCCTCGATGGAGAACAGCCCTCCACCGACGATTCCCCCTCCGATCGGCGAGCCGTTGATCGACCACAGAGGGTACAGGACGACACCCAGGACGCCGGCACTTCCGTGAACGGGAAAGACTGCACACACGTCGTCGATCTTCAGGTACCGTTCGACGAACTCGAAGACGAACGGAAGCTGTGCACCGGCGAGGAAGCCGATGGCAATTCCACCCATCGGGGTGAGGACATCCGCCGTTCCCGTCACGCCGACGAGTCCGGCCAGCATGCCGTTTGCGACGTAGAGCGTGTCGACCTTCCCTGTCCGCAGGAGAGCGACGGTTCCAGCACCGAGGGCACCCATCGCCATCCCGAGCGTCGTCGCCAGCGCGACGCCGCCGACGTAGCTGAAGTCGCCTAGGACGAGTTCGCCGCCGTCGACGGAAAAGACGGTCGCGGCTGTCCCGACGTTGAACCCGTACCAACCGAATGCGAGCATCAGCGTCCCCAGTACGGCGAAGGTCATCGAGTG
>JBKGZK010000014.1:0-39681 GCA_046545615.1 Natronomonas sp. | reverse complement strand
GTTATCGACGTTATCGATGCGAACTTTTTCCATGCCCCGACCACGCATCCGACTCATAAAAATACAACACGGGAATCCGGTGGACGGTCGATTCTCTGAAGAATGTACATTTGTCGATGCACCGTCGACATCTCACCTCGCTTGCTGAGAGCCGCAGGAAAGTTTGGAACGCCTCAGGGAACGATAGCGCACGTATTCATCATCTATATCGCCTTGTCCAAACGCAACCCTGTCTCGCCAAAAGTTCCAGACGACGAAATCACAAACAGTATCTCGGCATGATCGCTGCCCGGGGAATTTTCGTGACGGCCGCTGGTCGGTACCGGCTGCCACTTCCGACTCCGGAACCTCCGTCTACCGGTGTGTATCGAGTCCCAGAAGCGCGTTTATCGGGCACGTCTGGAGGAGTCCAGTGACGAGTAGTATCGCCCCGATGAGGAACACGATCACGGCAGTGAATGCCTGGGGTAACGGGCCGACTGCGAGGACGAATAACCCCGCGTACCCAGCGATTGCCACCAGAACAAGGATGGCTCCGATGACGAGACGACCGAGACGGTCTATTCCTCCGACGTTCTTTTTCATAGTATCGTTTCTAAATAGGCGGCTGCTGTCAATTAATATTCCACCCAATTCCCATCGAACGGGAATATTACTCCAACTCGTTTCGTAAAGCCGGATAATATCGTCGAAGTAACCCATAAGAGATGACATTCTCTCCACCCGGGCAGGTGAGGGTTCTCACCCACGAAAGATACCGGTTCTTACATGATCTGGCAAGAGTGTAATCAAACATTTGATGTTTGGGAGAAACTACAAGAGTGAGTAAATATAAGTATTGTATGTCAATGACTCCCAATCGGCCGTTAAGTGAGGAAGTCGTTGCTGCGGTCGCCAATCGGGAAAATATCGATCAAATGAATTTGAACCCGCCACTCTTCGACGTGATTGATCCCGATGCTCTCAATTCGCTGTTCCAGGGTGACTCTGGCGAGGTCATCTTCGAATTTCACGACCTCCGGGTGGCAGTAGACAACGCGGGGAACGTAACCCTTAGAGAAATCGGTCACTGATTATCCTGCGAATTACCGCTTACTGAAGATACGGCGCGAGGAAGCGATCGGTCGGGTAGGCCGCTACGTATCGACGTAGTGCTCCGATGTTGTGAGTGAACTAACTGTTTGCCGTCGGGTGTTTCTAAACTGTTAAGTGGTTCTCACACGCCCCTCCGATCGTGTCAACTGGAATGATTGATAGACCTCGTATCCCGGTTGCGACAGAACTGACCGCGTTTCAGTGGTGTATCCTCTCGATTCTCTCCGAACGACCCCGAAACGGCCTCGCGGTCAAAGACGAACTCGACGCTTACTACGACGAGAAAATCAACGCCAATCGCCTATATCCGAATCTGGATACCCTCGTCGAGTATGGGCTGGTGAGCAAGCACGAGCGCGACAAACGAACTAACGAATACATACTCACGAAACGGGGCGACGACGTGTTGCTCGCCAAGATCGAATGGAAACTCTCGAAATTGTGCGTGGAAGCCGAGCACATCGAACGGATTAGGGATATATTGGAGTGACCCGAATCGACTCCAAAGCAGCGAACCAAACTGTTATTTTTCGCAGACACCGACGCAGGCTATGGATCTGTCTGTTGTCGACCTCTCTCCCGTTCCCGACGAAGCCTCCGCCACGGAGGCATACGAGAACACTGTCGAGGCCGCAACGCAGGCCGAACAACTCGGATATTCACGCTTCTGGGTGGCCGAACACCATGGCATGGCCGATTCCATCGCCGGGACGACCCCCGAAGTGTTGCTCGGCTACCTCGCCGCCGAAACCGACTCGATTCGACTGGGGTCGGGGGCTGTACTGTTGAATCACTACAGCCCGTTCAAGGTCGCCGAACAATTTGGCGTCCTGGACGCGCTCGCTCCCGGCCGGATCGACGCTGGATTGAGACGAGCAAACGGCTCGCCCGCAACCGATCGCGCGCTCGGAACCGTACGGTACGTCCAGAATCCTGACGGGGACCACGCGGCAAAAATCGAAGCCGTCGTCTCCCACCTCTACGACGAGTACCCCAATGGACACCCATACAGCGAGCTGACGATCGCCCGCTCGGATGGGGAGACACCCGATCCGTGGGTTCTCGGATCGAGTCCATCGAGTGCCACGCTCGCTGGCGAAATCGGCCTTCCCTACTGCTTTGCGGCTTTCATCCGTCCACAGTTCGCCACGCACTCCTTCGAGACCTATCGCGATAGCTTTGAGTCGTCATCTTTAGCCGGCGGCGTCGACGAGCCCCAGGGAATACTCGCGGTGAATGCAATCTGTGCAGACACCGACGAAGCGGCCGCACGACAACGCACCATTGCCGAGGCGACGTACAAGCGGATGGAACGCGGCATCGTTGGATCCAGGCCGTCGGTCGAGGAAGCCGTCGACGAACTCGGTGGCGTACCCGACCCGACGCAGTCGACACTCGATTCCGACGAGTGGCCGCGTGCACTCTCCGGCAGTCCGGAGACGCTCGCCGATCTTTTGGATCAGTTAACAAATCGCGTCGGCGTCGACGAGGTGATGCTCCAGCACATCGTCGGGACTCACGAGGATTCGCTTCGGTCCCACGAACTTCTGGCTGATGGGGTCGGGCTGACGTAGTCACGGAAATTAGGTACTTTCTCGCTCACTCGGATTCGGTGTTCGGTCGGTCGAATAGAGTGCTCGATCAGCCGTAATCAGGCCTCAGTATCCGGAGACCCGTGATCGACGGAGCCAATAGTAATCTCAACAGGGATTCGACCATTCCTTCAAATATCGGATCGATCAGTCACTGCCCGCATCATCGACGGCGTGCTCCAACCACCCGTCGATGTCCACCTCGCCGAAGCGCTCGTTTGTCGGTCCTGTCGTTTTGCGGTGCGGGTGACCCTCGCTGTTCGTAATTCCTCCAGTCCGTCGTCATTACTCTCGTTCGTCCTCGGGCGGTTCCGGCGGTTCGAAAGCCGCGGCCAGAAGTTTGTAGGCGCGCGTGTCTTGAACTTCTTCCAACGATTGACGTTCGCGAGTGGCGAGCACGCCGACGAGCGTGCCTACCCCGGCAACCGCCATCCAGGTGGTTGATCCCTCCACGAGTGCGAGCAGTAGCCACGTTGCACTCACGATAACAAGACCAATCCCCGTGAGTCGAATCGGTGTCTCTGTGAATTCGTGGCCCAGTCGTCGACTCGCCTCGACGAATTCCGAACCACCGGCGGCCCTCCGCAACCCACCGATAAGCCAATCCAGGAGCGCGATGACCGGTGCAACCGTGTACGTCTCCCGGTGATCGATCACGATAACCTCCGGCTCAGGTTCGGCGGTGAGCCACCAATACAGGTAGGACGCCCTGACGATTCGTTCGAAGGCCGACCAATTGCGGGTTCCAAGCCGGACCAGCAACGATCCCCCGGCCGGATCGATATCCGGAACGAGAGCCGCCAGCTCTCTATGGATACGTTCCTGGAACCGATACAGCCTGGAGCCCTCGAGAAACGCGTGAACCGACGGGTCGTCCGACGGTCGATCAGTCGACGTTCCGGTGGGTTCGTTCATCTTCGATCATTCGAGCGTCACGATCCGTCCCTCGATCGTCATCCGATCGAGGTGAATCGTCACCGTCTCGCCCTGTCTGAGTCGCTGCCCTACAAATTCCGTTCCATTGGGCGTGTCGAGTCCCTGGAGTGTGAGGGTGAACGTGACGTCCCGTTCGGTAGGATGTTCGGCCACGACGACCTCGCCGTCGTCCGTCACCCGCACGATGGTCGACGGTTCGGAGTCGACGGCAGTCACTTCAGCAATCATTTCATCGCCGACCTGTTTCGTCATTCCTTCCTCGAATCCACTCGCAATGGATTCGTGGACGTCTTCGACGAGCAGGACGGCCGTTACCTCACTCCGACTGAACGACTCCACGCCACCCACGTCCTGAATCGTACCTTCGACCTGGTAGTAATCGGTGACGATTGTAAGCGATCGGTCTAACCTGGGTGGGCCGCCATCGTATTTTATAATGCCATTATCGAGGGGTTCGGCCACGATTGCGACTCGAACGAGGACACGAGTCCCGCCGTCGCAGTACGTATAGATGAGTAGTCCCTTATTGTTGATATATTCCCTGGATGGACGGGTAAAGGGTCCGCCTAGGTGCAATCATCCACAAAAATGAATGGTTTGGAAATTGCGAGTAAACCACGGTGTGGACCGTGCTGGACGCTCCCGTGGAACGTTTCAAGAAATGTGTTGTATCTTGTTGATGGCCACCGAAAAATCCTGGGCTGTTGGCTATGATATCAACAGACATATTGTGTGGAGTATGAATACTCAAAGTAGGACGATTCGGCCAGGCTCCTCTTGCGTGAACGGGAGAAATTTGGCTCCCGGTATGCCGAATTAAACATATGGTGCGTCCCCGAATCGGACCAGTATCCAGACGGTGTGAAATACAGCTTCCAATACGGCGAACTCAATGGGAACACGATCGTCCGGTAAGATGCCCTCTCGGATCATCCCGACGCACCACATCACCACAAACATGAGAGTGATGGGAGTGTCGACGGCTTCGCGTTCGTGGGCGTTTGGTCGCTGTATCAGCGATTCAAATGCAAGGTGAAGGACCATGGCCACGACTGGAGCTAATCGACCGACCTACCCCGAGCGAGTGCTGCACATCCGTTTCGAGCGGAGCAACAGTGACCGGTCGAGGAAACGCTCCGAGCGATCGATACCGACGAAAACCCCGACCTGTACTTCGAGTGTACATTTCACGAGCCTGGACAATTGCATCAGATAACGCGGCCGAAAAAACCTCGATCTGCTCAGGACGATTGCCCGCGAGGATCCGACCGGGATTCGCGAAACCGACAGGCTCGTCGATCGTGACGTCCATCAGATGCATCGGAACCTGATGGAACTCGAAACGCTCGGTCTGATCGACTTCGAAACTGACGGAGAGGCGAAACAAACGCGCGTGTGGTACGACACCATCGAAGTCGATCTGCCGCTACTCGGATCC
This sequence comes from Natronomonas sp., assembly GCA_046545615.1. GTDB lineage: Archaea > Halobacteriota > Halobacteria > Halobacteriales > Haloarculaceae > Natronomonas. Next base: position 34,620 of record JBKGZK010000014.1, on the reverse strand, counting down.
GACGGTGAATACGAAGATTCGGATTCATGATGGCTTCGAGGTCGAATGGCGATTGTACCTGGGATTCCGAACGTTCGGCTCGATTGTCCGCTGCGTTCGAGTTACCCACTGGATATCGGCTACTCGTTACGCCTAGACTCCAGATGTCGCGATATGTTCCGAATTCTGGGTACTCCTTCTTCCGCTCGAAGGCGTCAAACACAAGGGTGCGACTTCGAGAAGTGCCACGAGATCGTCACCACATCTACAACCGGAAGGACGAGACGCAACGTCTCCTTTAACACTGGCGGGCGCCACGGCGAAGTTCTGGAACTGCAGGGAATGCATATGAAAACCTCGGTGTAATAGCGATTGAAAATCGTTCATTCCGGTTGTGTCTGCCGGTTGTCAGCCGCGAGTCAGACACTCAGCCACAACGCATCTACCGCTTCGAGCGCCACCAGTTTTCATGCGCGAACGTGGCCACGTCTTCAACGCCGTCGTCCTGGGCGTGGGTATCGGCGTCCTCCTCGAACCATCGCTTTCGATCGCCGGATTGTACTCCGTCGTGGCGGTAAGCATCCCGGTCATCCTCGGGGCGTCGCTCCCCGACGTGGATACCTCCTTCGGCGATCACCGAATTCACGGGCACAACCTGCTTCTGCTGGGATCGGTCCTGGCCTTTCCTATCGTGGTCGGCAACCTCGCGTGGGTGTGGCTGGGCGTTCTGACACACTACGTGCTCGACTTGCTCGGAAACGTCCGAGGAATGGCGTTACTGTATCCGTTGTCGAGGCGGTTTTACGATGCTCCTGTCGGCGTTCCTGTTGATAGCCGGTGGGCCGATGTCGTAACGGTGGTCGTTACCACTATCGAACTGGGTGTTGCGGCCGGGGCAATACACCTAGTCCGCACAGAACAGACGACGCTTCCCGCAACTGTTGTCGATTTCGGCAGTCAGCTCGTGTGAGTGGGTCCCTGTGTTCGGAGTCTTGGGGCTACTACTCTCGTGTGGCTGTCGGTGTCATGATCCTGTCACGGTCAAATAGACTAATTCAAAATTGGCTATTTCAAAATTGTGTGATTTGATTCGAAGAGGCCTCTCAACCACCCAATCTAGATTGCCGCAGAGCGTCGGCGCTGTCAACGATAATGTAAATTGGGTGTGACAGCCCAAGAAGGGTTTCCACCCGCAGTACAGCAGGTCCGGCGAGTCGGCAGATCAACACCCTCGGTGCGCGATATCCCCGCTCGGAGGAACACCACACGCACCTGAAACCCCCACGAATACGCCGGTATCCGTTCCTTTACGCGCCTGCCAGGTGATGCCGCACCGTGCACGTCCTGTCCGACCCTCGAAAACGACGATGGCTCGGGTGGCTCTCGCTCGTGACCGTCTTCTTGCTCGTAAACGTGTATCGACTCTCGACGGCCGTCCTCTCAGAAGACCTCACGGCTGTGCTCAAAATCTCTGCCGCGCAACTCGGCACGTTGCATGCGTCGTTTTTCTTCATTTACGCCTTTGTTCAGATCCCCACGGGCATCCTTGCCGACCGCTACGGGGCACGGGTCGTCGCGACTACGGGCGCAATGGTCCTGAGTCTCGGCGCGGTGGCCTTTACGATGTCGTCAAGCTATCTCACCGCATTTGCTGCGCGAGCCGTTATCGGCCTCGGCAGTGGCGTCATCTTCATCTCCACGATTCGCTTCTGTGCCAACTGGTATCGCCGAGATGAGTTCGGGACGATGACCGGCCTGACGACCGGGATGGCCGGCCTCGGCGCCATCATCGCGACCACGCCGCTTGCGATCGCGATCGACCGCTTTGGTTGGCGGCCCACCATCCTGTTTCTCTCGGCATGTGGCTTCGTGGCTGCGGGGGGCGTGTGGGTGTTGGTTCGCCGGTCACCCGCGGATGCCGGCCTCGAGTCCATCGAGGACGTTCCCGACCAGCCCACCGTGACGCTCGCGGATGCCACCGGCGCGCTCCGATCGCTCGTGGTTGATGTGGAGCAGTGGCTGTTATCGATCGCGTTTTTCGCCTCAATGGGGACCATGTTGACCGTCATCGGCCTCTGGGGCGTGCCGTATCTCGTGAGTGTCCACGGCCTCGACGTGACGACCGCCTCGACGTACACCCTGTTGGGATCGATCGGGATTCTCATTGGTGGGCCCGGGATCGGGTGGGTGTCGGATCGTATCAGTCAGCGGTTTCGGCCTATGGTCGTGGGGCTGGGATTCGTGACCATTGTGCTGTCGGTGATTCCACTCGTTGGGTCGCCGCCGTTAGTCGTGGTGGCGTTCGTTTATGTGGTTATCGGCGGAAGTATCGGGTTTACGATGCTGTCGTTGCCCATCATGAAAGAGAAGTATCCGGCAGCGGCGAGTGGAGTAGCCACCGCGACCGTCAACGGCGCCGGGTTTCTGGGTGGAGCCGTACTGCCGCCGGTGATGGGCCTTGCCCTCGATCGGTATCGGACGGGGGATGTGGTAGCTGGCTCAGTCGTGTATACGGAGTTCGGCTATCGCGTGGCGTTTGGCGTGACGACTGTTGGGCTTGGGATTGCGTTTCTGTGTGCGGTCGTGTTGACGTATCGGCGGCGAGTGTCGGTTGGTTATTAATCCGGTCGAGATGGGTAGGGGGAGCGTTTGTGTGTTGGGGGTGGTACGCTTCCGGTCCGGTTACCTGTGGTATAGCGGTCCTATTCGGTGTTGGCCGAAATGGTCTCGACAACCCCGTGATCGACGTTTGAGACTCTGCCGATGTTGCTCTGGATATCGCTGCTGTCTACCGTTCAATCAACCCAGAAGCCGCCCAACCAGAGCAAACGTACACTCAGCTATTCCTTTACGACGACAGTGCAACCCAAGAGACTGACGGCGTCGGCCACTTTCAATTACTCCATCGAACCGAGCACGGAACACAGGCAATCTTCCGACCAGTCGAAGGCGCAAACCTGACAGGCACAGGACCTCCCGGTAAAGACAGTCCTCGTCCAGGCGGAAATCAACCTGAACGAAGAGCAATCGTTCAACTACACCAGACGAACGACGACTGACGATAACGGGATATATGAAGTACGAGTCGCCTATGCAGGCGAGTATCGCAGTAGCATGGGCGAACGCGGGACGGTCCCAGAACTTGCTGTCGAAAACGGCGAACGGGTCGAAATAGAAGCGGGATACTGAACCTAATTTCTAACCCATCTCAATCTATCCCGAATTCCCCAGACTCCAGAGGAATGTAACCTTTTAAGCGCAATCACATAAAGACCCGAATTTAGACACACGACGTCCGAGCTAAGAGCAGCCAACCCACCACAGTAAGCCCTGCATACCAATCAATCGGCCAGTAGCTATTACACCCTGAAGCACCAATCCGTAAAGTCAATGTCCCAGGATTCACTCACGTCGAACCCACTGGTCGAACTGTACTACAGGTACGTCGGTGAACCGGAGCGTATGCGGGATGTCTACGGTTACTGGCTGTTCCTCGTGGGGACGCTAGCAGGCCTCGTGGGCGTTCTGCTGTATCTCTTCGAACAGGGGGTCCAGCCGGGCAACCTCGACATCAGAGAAGTCGCGATCGTCTTCGCAGCGGTGGGTCTCGCGCTCGCCCTATTCGGAATCGTGGTGCTCCTCCCGGTACGACGCCGCGGGATCGGCGTTTCGATCCTCGGCCTCCTCATCGCCATCGCAGGCATCGGGGCGTTCACGTGGGCGTACCCGAGCGCGTGGTATGTCCCGCCAGATTACAGCCCCGAAATCATTGCTGTCTACACGACGGGCATCGGCATCATCGCCGCGGTCGCGGTGCTCGTCCCGATCGTCACGGGCGAAAAGGCGCTGCTCGTGAAACCCGAACTCGGGATCGGTCGCGACGAGCCACCGATCCTGTTGGGACAGGCGGTCCGGGATGCCTTCTTTGCGATTTACGAGACGCCGACGAACGAGTGGACCTGGCGCATCATCGAACGCGATGCGATCGCCGAAAGCGCGGACACGGAACCCACGGACACGGACGCCCGCCTTTCGATCGAATCCATCAAGGATACCATCGGCTCGGCGCAGCTGCTCGACATCACGGCGGCCTCGTTTCGCCTCTATCGCACGCCCGACGACGAGTGGCAGTGGTCGCTCGTGCGCCAGGACGGGAACGTGGTGGCACGGAGTGCCGGTACGCAGCCGGATCGCGACGCAGTGGAATCGCAGCTCACGTTCCTTGCCGAACAGCTGCCGGCGGCGGACATCGTCGAGATCACGGGCGGGGCGTTCGACGTGTTCGAAGACGAGTCGGAACGCTGGGACTGGCGGTTCGTCGACGACAGCCGGCGGCCGCTTGCGACCGATCCCGATACACACGCCACCGAATCGGACGCCATCGCTCGAAGCCGCGACTTCGCCGACCGCCTCGAGGACGCAAGAGTGTTGGCGCTCGAGGAAATGGGGGTCGAACTCTACGAAACGGAACTAGGCTGGCAGTATCGCATCGTCGACGCCGACGACGACCGGTACGCCACGAGCGAGGGGACGGGGGCGTACGACACCCGGTCGGCCGCGGAATCCGCCGCAACGCAGGTCGTCGAGGACCTCGCCACGGCGTCGATCATCGACCACGATGAACCGGCGTTCGAGTGCGTTCCCGACCAGAGCGGGTGGACGTGGACGCTTCGCGACGACGCCGACGACCGGATCGCCACCCGCACCGGAGAGGCGACGTCGATCGATGTCGCGAGAGACGAAGCAGAGCGAACCCAGGCCGTCCTTCCGGAGGCGGAGATCATCGAGTACGAAGACGTCGACTACGAGGTGTATCCCACAAACGACGGATGGGGCTGGCGTCTGGTCTCGGAGGATCGCCGCATCCTGGCCGAGCACTCGACCGGCTTTGAGGACCGGGAAGCCGCGGATGAGGCGGTGCGGACGGTCCAGGATCGCGTGCTGTCTGCGGACCTCATCGAGTTCGACAGTGCCGCCTTCCAACAGTACGAATCAGACGGCGAGTGGCGGTGGCGACTCATCGACGAGGACGGCCGGGTGATGACCGACTCGGGCGAGGGCTACGACTCGAAGGTCGACCTCCGCGAGGGCATGCAAACGCTCAAAGAGCACGCACCCGACGCCGAGATGATCGAAATCGAGACCGCAGCGTTCGAGATCTACCTCACAGAGAATGACACCTACGCCTGGCGACTCATCGACGAGGGAGGCCACCTGATCGCCGACGGCGCGACCACGCACGGCTCGCGTGAGGCCGCGCGGGATGCCGTCGAGTTCATCCTCGACCACGTCGCGATGGCGGAAATCCGGCCGATGCAATACGCCGCCTTCCAGCTCCACCAGGTCGCAGACGGCTGGACGGCCCGCCTGATCGATTTCGACGGCACCGTTCTCGCCGATGTCGACGCCACGCTGGCCACCCGCGACGACACCATTACAGAAACCGAGCGCATCCAGGAGGCCGCCTCGGAGGCCACCATCGAGGACGTCGGTCCGGTGACCGTCCAGCTTCGAAACGGGTCGACATGGCGATACCAGCTCATCACCCCAGAGCGGGACCGCATCGCGACGGGCGAGCGCAGCTACGACACGCGCGATGACGCGGTCAAGGACGCGCAGTTCGTCATCGACGCGGCGAGTGAGGCGCCGACCTTCTATCTCGGTGACGGCGCGTTCTGGGTCCACGCCACCGACGGCGAGTGGCAGTGGCGACTCGTAGATTCGGGTCGCACCGTCTACGCCGTCTCGCCGGAGACCTACGACACACAGAACGAGGTGTTCGAGACGATCGACCGCCTCAAGACGCTGGTGCCCGAGGCTGGCTCCTTCGAGATCGAGACGCTGGCGTTCGAGATCGTCCGGGGAGAGGACGGCCTGCGGTGGCGGTTGCTCGATGCCGAGGAAACCCACCTTGCGGACAGCCCGACCGCTTACGATTTGCGCGACGAGCTCGACAGCGCGATCGACCGCATCCGGGAGACGGCTGGCGAGGCCAGCATCCTCGAGATCGACGAGGCGTCCTTCGAGTTCCACCAGCGCGACGACGGCTGGGTATGGCGGCTCGTCGACGAGAACGGCGCGCCGCTCGCCGAAGGCGTGCAGGTCCACGACTCCAGGCAGACGGCACGCGAGGAGATGCTCACCGCGAAGGAGTACGGCCCCGACGGCGAGACGGTCGTGACCTGGTGAACACCAGTCGGGGTGAGTCACCAACCTCGAGGTCGAACCGCGATCAAGCGTGCTCGCCCACCCGTACGGCCACGAATGCGTGCGTCCAGCCATCGACCGCCTCGAGGGCTCGTGCGAGGGGCTCCCCGAGTCCGGCCGGATCCGACTCCTGTTCGCAGTGATGCACTAAGCGGGTTGCCAGATCCGCATACTCGGTTCCACCGTCGAACTGCGTGAACGGGCGCGTCTCGAAATCCATGTCGTCGTACTGATCTGCGATCGCATCGCCGACGGCCTGCCAGCCCCGGTTGTTGAAAATCACCCACAGGTTCAGGAGGTCGTAGGCCTGGACGAGCTGGAGTGCCACCACCGGATCCCCGAGCATCAACGAGCCATCGCCGAGGAGACCGACGTCGGTCTCATTTGAGCGGGCAAGCTGGATTCCCGCCGCCGCACTGAGTCCCCAGCCGAGACCACCCGAACTGTACGAATAGTAGCTCCCAGGCTCGGTTGGCAGGTAGGGCTGGAGCACAGCGGGTGTGTTCGTCACGATCTCGTCGACCAAGATAGACTCCCCGTCGAGGAGCCGCCCGAGCGTGTGCGAGAGGAATTCGGGCGTGATTACGACGGTTTTTCGACGACTCCTCAACGAATCTGTCACCCTTTTCGAGCTCGGTGATGTAACTGCAATTCGTGCCTCTGGCTTTGACCGCGTCGCCGCCAGCCGACGGTACGCTCGCCGAACTGACTACCGTTCCTGGCAATAAATACGACGGTGCTCACAGACTGTAAAACCAGAGCGATCCGGGACGTTCATTGGACGACCAGTCGGTCACATGACACACAGATCGGCTGGCAAGTCTTGACCAGAAATCTCGATTGTATTGGTGTGATTACGGGCGCTAACGGATATGACTCGGCGGAGTTCCGAACCATGCTCAGAGTGAATGATGGTCGTCCGGTAATCAAACATCGGGAATTTGATAGTCTCGATAAGGGACACAATGCTCGGCTGGATGAGAAAACCTATCACTGTTGATCCGTCGCCGAATGCAGCTTTCGTGTCCTCAAACAACGGTATGGCGACCGGTTACGTGCCAGAGCGTGGTACCACCAGTTCCGAGAACTCGTCCTCAAAGCCGCCGTCAAAAACATCGTCAACGGAATTGGAGCCGCACACTACTAATTTCGAACCATTCAACACGACCAACAAATGTAAACCTATCCACGACGACGCATTCTCACGACGTGATTGTCGTCCAATCCTCCACTCTCCCACCCTCCGGCGATCGTCTGAAAGCTACGACACACCGTCGCTTTCCCACTCGATTGTTTTGACATCCCTCAGAGCGAAAGGGCGAGAATTCCTCCGTGGGTGTTCGGCTACGCAGATTCTCCGGCGGTAACTTACGAGTATGGATGCTCCTCCTTGAGACCGCGAAACGGAGAAAAAACTTGGTCGACGGGATGCTGCGTTCTCTCCGATTACGGGGACGCGACTACGCGAAGGATGTCCGGCGCTTCGTAGACGCGATAGCGTTTGGAGTCCGAAATTCCCTCGACAATTTCCTCCGCTTCGAGTGCCTCAATCGCATCGTAAACGGCCTGCCGTGAGCGGCCCGTAGCCTCGATCGCTCGGGTCGCCGTCAGATATGGCTCCTCGAAGATGTAGTCGATGACGTCTCTGGTAACTGGACGATTCGGGAATCGCGCATGATAGTCGACCCGGAGCGACTGCAACTCCACGCCACACTCGTACGCATCGATCGATTGCTCGGCGATCGCGTTGAGAACGAACGTGATCCACTTCTCCCAGGCTCCGTCGCGACTTACCGCAAGCAAGGAGTCGAGATATTGCTGTCGATGCCGATTGAAGTACGCACTCAGATACAGATTTGGCTCCGGTAACAGCCCGGCGTCGTACAGCTGGAGCATCATCAACAGGCGGCCGAGCCGACCGTTTCCATCCCGAAACGGATGAATCGTCTCAAATTGATAATGCGTGATCGCGACGTCGACCAGCGGTGGATACGAGCCACGATTCAAATACGAGGCGAGTTGTTCTACGAGGAGATCGACGGTGTTCGGATTGGCCGGGATGAAGCGAGCTGTCGCTGCCGATCCATCCGGTGAGCCAATGTAAACCGGCACATCCCGGAGTTCTCCGGGGCGTACCTCGACTCCGCCGACATCACCGAGCAGCGTTTCGTGAAGCGCACAGATCAACTCAAGGGAGAGCGGGGCACCAGCTGCCAATCGATCGAATCCTTGCCGAACTGCGTCGACATAATTGTAGGCCTCCTGAACGTCCGTCGAGTCCACGGCGGATCGCTGCGGGGAGGTCTCTATGTCGTGGAGAATGATGTCCGACACCGTGACGTTCGTCCCTTCAATCTGTGAGCTCATCGCGGCCTCGCGAACCACAAACGGCGCGATCACCAGGTTTTCGTTATCCACGTTTCGATGCAACGTCGTGAGCCGTCCGAGCGCATACTGGGCATCTCCGTAGACTCGCAACAAGTCATCCGTATACTCGATCTCTGGTGGTAAGCTATCGGGGCGATAACACGGGAGCCCCTCATACGGATCGATCGTCCCTGGCCCCTCCGCAAACTCCTCGGCGTCCATCCTGAGTTAGCGTTGCGTCCACACCCACCTAAGTCTATTGTTCTGCGATATAATTGATTTAGAATCGTTTGAGTCGTCGCTACATCTGGATACAGACAGTTTTCTGGAAGCAAGCACCCAACAAAAGGCGAGTCGGCGCATCTGGATCAGGGCCCCACTCTTTACTCGCCGCCATCGGCAACTGGGGCCGTCCAATAGTCTTCGGGGACTCCATCGAGGTATTCTGCGGTCGCTTCCCGCAGCTCCTTGCTCTGTTCCCCACCGCATCTCGGAATTCTTCGAGTGTGCTGTCGGTCATCGGTACCCCAGACACCGTACCATTCCTCGAACCGCTTGATGTACCGTTCACCGTGCCGGGGGTTCTTCGACGCCCGTGAGCGTTGGGGTTGTAGGCATCGGCGAGAAGATCTCCGGCGACCGTATTGTCTCGTTCTCTCGGTAAACACTCATGTGGACACCCTCGATCGTCACTTCGTGGCCTTGTTCCCCTTCAGGACCGTAGTCGAAGCGAACGACCTCCTCGCACTCATCGACAAATCTGTACACCAGTGTACCACGAATCGGGTTATGTCCCTGTGGTCGTGGCTGTAGCCGATTCGACGCCGAACCCCGAAACCCTACCGGCGGCAAGTAGTCTGTCTCCATCTACTCGGTTCGGACATCGATTTCACACTCCTCGAAAAGACGCGCGCTGCCGGCCTGGTTCGACCGTCGAACGATTCGCACGTTGGGGTAATCGATTCCACAGATATGTGGTATTAGTTAACTTACACCAAGATTTATACTAAATCGCTATAATTCTAGGCGTTAGGGATGGCTATCAGCATACCAAACATCGACAGCTACGAGACCAGTAGTTTGTCTCGAACCTGCTCTTGGGGAGAGTCAAATAAGTCCTGTCTTACACAGGACCGTCGTGCCTTGAGCAGCCAGTGGACCGAGCCGGGATTCCGAGGAGATGAGTAGCCGTGCCGTTCGAAGTCACACCGAACGTTGAGGTCCGACGCGACGAGACGCAGAGGGTACGCTCGCTCCGACACTTGCAAGAGCCCTACGGTCCAGACGAGTCCGGATTGACGACGCCCACACCGCAGACCATGGCGAACCAGTACGTGCGGGACGTCGCACCGGTGTACGACATTCCCGACGAGATGCTATCTGACCTCGGCCGACGATTCGACCGGGCACCGGAGAAGCCGACAGAAGAAGGGGCGCGGATCCGACCCGAGGAAGAAAAACGGCTCCAAGAGACCACAGTTCTTCGCTACAAGCAGACGTACTTGGATCTCCCCATTTGGCGGTCACACTTAACAGTTCGAATGCACGACGATCCGCTGCGCGTCACGAGTTCCTCGCAGTCCATCCATTTCGACATCGATATTGACCGACCGAATCTGGACGAGGGCAAATACCTTCCAGAGAGGATGCAGGAGAAGCGGCTCATCCAGGTTCTTGGACTGCAAAAACGCAAGTCCCTCCCGACGATCAACGACACACGGCTCCTGATCTATCGATACGATCCAGATGCACGAATCCGTCAGGAGGAGGACGATCAACACGAAGAGAGACTGTTACATGAGACACCCCCAACCCTCCCGCTCCCACCTGTTTCCGACGAAATAGAACCCGGGCAACACTACGTTGTCACCGAGGTTTTATTCTCCTATCCCCTTGAGGGATGGGGGCAACTCAACTGGAGAGCCTTTGTCGAACCCAGGACGGGCGATGTGCTCTACCTCAGGGCGTTCGTCGACGCCGCGACGGGACGAGTATTCCCGGTCGACTATCTCGACGACACACCACAACCGGACATCGACTGCTGTGACTCGGCGACTGACCTCGATCCTGAGACGATTAGCGTGACGCTCGCAAACCTCGAGACGCCCTCATCTGGGGACCCACAGGAACTGACCGGCGACTACATCGAGCTGTCGGACACGAACTCGCCGTCGATCGATCCACCGACGGCATCACTGCCGTCGGCCGACTTCTCGGAATCAGCCACGACCGACGACTTCGCCGCTATCAGCGCGTACCACTATCTCGATCGCCTTTATCAGCTGGTTGATGATTTCGGATTCGATACCTCGTCGTACTTCGACGGAACATCGTTCCCAATTACGACCGATCACCGCGGTCACTCTGGCGTGGTGAACGCGCGAGCAGCAGGAAACACGTCCGGTGATGGAATGCAACGATACACCTTCGGACTCTGTGATTCGGGGTGCGACGTCGGTATCGCCGCCGATGCTCGGGTCGTCATCCACGAGTTCGGTCACGCAATTCTCTGGGACCATCTCGATTCTCCCAACTTTGGGTTCGCGCACAGCCCCGGTGACAGCCTCGCAACAATTCTCAACGACCCTGGGACGGAAATGTCCGATCGGTTCGAGACGTTCCCCTGGGAAGGCATCGGTCGTCGTCATGACCGTGAACCGACCGATGGATGGGCATGGGGCGGCAGTCAACACGGCGCCCAGTACCAGGGTGAACAGATCCTCTCGACGTCACTGTTCCGGGCATACCGGTCGACCGGTGGCGATCACCCCAATCGTACCGTCCAACGGTTCGCCGCCCGATACCTCGCGTACCTCATCATCCGTGCGGTCGGATCGATGTCGAGTACGACCACAGATCCTGCCGACTTCGCCACTGCACTAATGGACGCCGACCTCGGGACGAGCGACTTTGAAGGGCATCCGGGCGGCGCATTCCACAAGGTCGTACGGTGGGCCTTCGAGAAACAGGGGCTTTACAATCCGCCGGACGGTCCGTCGCCATCGGACCCGGTCGACGAGGAGGGCGATCCACCTGACATCGACGTGTATATCGACGATGGCCGCAGCGGTGAGTACGACTTCCTCCAACGGTTCTGGTCGACTACGGACCTGTGGAATCGACTCGATTCCGACGGCGGAACCGATCACGAGACGCCCGTGACCGGACAGACCAACTACCTGTACGTCCGGGTAAAGAACCGAGGGCAAACAACCGCGGACGATGTTACCGTCCGGGCCTTCCGCTGTCGGCCGGGAGCCGGACTTGTCTGGCCGGACGACTGGCAAGCCATGACCACCGCGGAACTCTCGACGGGATCGATCCCAACCGGTGGAACAGCGATCGTTGGTCCGTTCGAGTGGACACCCGTCGAGGTCGGCCACGAGTGTTTGCTCGCGATCGTCGACGCCGACGGTGACCTGGCCAACGATACCACCGTTGGCAGCTCTATCCCCCATTGGCGGTTCGTCCCGTTCGATAACAACATCGCTCAGCGCAACGTCGCACCGGTGGCCGGTGGTGGTGGCTCGCTCAACCTCGAGCGATCCTTCGAAGATCGGCACTTCTGGGCCAACAACCCGTTCGACCGGACCGTAGACGTCGAACTCGACGTGCGAATCCCCTCCTTTCTCCGCGAACGTGGATACGAACTCCGCTTTACGAGCCGGGGTGGATCGTCGTTTTCGCTCGGGCCCCGCGATAGTCGAGAAATCGTAATGCAACTCGAAACGGGCGAGGAGTTTGGCCCCCACGACGTGCAGGCTGCAGACTCCCGGACGATCGATGTACAGGTAGTCATCGACGAGTTACCGCTTGGCGGCATGTCGTACGAACTCGATCCGGAACTCGAAAACCCGCCGAGGGAGCGCCCGAAGCCGACCGAGAAACCCGAGGAGGACTGCGAGGATACGGCTGGACGTCTCCTCGACTGTCTCGGCGTTTCTGAAGATGAGGTGAAGTCGGTCGACGTGACCCGCGTATCGCTTGACATCATCCTCGACGACGAGGACTGTTAATCGCATTCACGGGACCGATCCGATAGTGGGAAATTCCGCCCTCAACTCCTGGCGGATCCGTCCCAGCACCAATCCCATGCCACCACCACGTCGTTACATCTGGCCGTGATGGGTAATCATAGTTCGTGTGCACTCGTTAGGGAATGCGGTGATACCAATCGTTCGGACTGGGTAGGGAGCGGCGCCTCCCGACCACGGTCGATGACTGCCACGACCGAAACGCACTCGGTTCTACCAATCGAGTTTTGTTACAATTCGTGGCTGAACGCAAGGATACCGACAGCGTAGTGGTGCTCACTGGCGGGACAAGCGGTATCGGCCGCATTGCCGCAACAGAACTTGCGGTAGAGGGATCGACCGTCGCCGTCGTCGGGCGAGATCAGACGAGCGGTGACTCACTCGTTACTGAAGCGGTCGAATTCGATGGCGAGATCCACTTCCATCACGCCGATCTCGCCTCGAAGGCAACAGTTCGCACCCTCGCGACGGAACTCCGTGAGACGTATGCTCGGATTGATGCGCTCGTCCACAACGCTGGGCTTTCAGTCCGCCGTCGGACGGAGACCGAAGACGGAATCGAACTCACGCTCGCCGTCAATCACTTCGCACCGTATCTTCTCACCCACGAACTGCTTGACCGACTCAGGGATTCATCACCAGCACGGATTGTTGTTACCGCCTCTGGCATCCACCGTCGCGCCACGCTGGACTTTGACGATCTTCAATTCTCGAACGACTACGACTCGCTCCAGGCGTATGCTCGGTCGAAACTCGCCAAAATCGCATTCACACTCGAACTCGCCGACAGACTTTCTGACGACGAGGTCACGGCGAATTGCTTCCATCCGGGCTTCATTCCCTCGACGAGCCTCTTCCGCGACGCCCCAATCTGGACACGATTCATACTCCGCGCCGCGGCCATCATTCCCGGCATCGGTACCAGCCGAAAAGACGGTGCACAGCGACTCCGCAAACTCGTCACGGATCCAGATTTCGGTGAACGAACCGGCACCTATCTCACCGGGAATGGAGTCACATCTCCATCAACAGAAGCAACGGATCCCGAAAATCGGCAACGACTCTGGGACGTCAGCGCTGAGCTCGTAGGCGTGGATCCAGACTGGCTGTAAGTTTCCGAGCGTTCGATTCCTGGAAACGCACCACCTCTTCGTGATGATAGCAACCCGAAATTCAGGGATATTCCCACAACGTCTTCTTAGTGGAAACCGATATTTGCGGGGTCGGTGTCGCGGTCGAGCGTGACCTCGAGGACGCCATTATTGTAATTTGTATGTGCGGATTGCCCGTCGACGTACGCTGGCAGATCAATGCGTTTGACGAAGGGCCGCTGATCAGATTCGATACGGATCGCCAGGGTTCGTCCATCGCACTGTATATCGATGTCGTCCCGCGTGGCGTCGGGGATATCAGCGACTACCCGAATCTCGTCATCATACTCGTGGATATCGATGGGCGCCGCGTCATCACCCGCCATCCCAGACAGCCGCTCATCGATCCCGTCGACAACGCCACCGAATGGATTCTCGTCGTCGTCCGAGTTCCGTCTCATCAAATACAATAGGCCAGTTGCGCGGATAAGACTTCGGTGCCGAACAGGGTCGCTTTTGTGGGACTCTCCAGGTCATTTTCTCCGAGTATCCGTGCGATCCGTTCCTTCGAGCCGTAGAAATAGTAACGAAGAACCCTGAAACAAGCCGTGCGGGAGCTGTTTGCTCCCTACTCGCAGCCTCTCTTCAATCGGTGCTCCCTGATAAAGGGAACTTCGCGCCCTCGATCACGGTAAATGTCTCACTGGTTATCTCGCCGCTGGTAGTTATTCCGCAGAAGGACCGCGGTGGCGTTCATCACCAGCATGACCGTTAGGAGGACCACGACGCCGGCAGCGACGACGCCGTGTCGAAACGCTGGCTGGGGCCGAGAGTGCCAGTTAAATATCTGGAGCGGCATCGCGGTGACGCTATCGAACAGGCCCGTCGGAACGGTGAAGACGCTCGTCGCCGCACCGATCATGATGAGCGGTGCGGTCTCGCCGATTGCACGGGCGAGCGCGAGTATAGAACCAGTGAGAATCCCGGGAAGTGCCTGGGGGAGTACGACCCGTCTGAGGGTTTGCCAGCGGCTTGCGCCCATCCCGTAGCTCGCCCGTCGGTCGGATTCTGGCACTGCTCGAAGTGCTTCCTGCGATGCGACGGTTACGATCGGCAGGACCAACAGGCCAACAGTGAGCCCGCCGACGAGCACGATTCCGGACGCCAACCCGGCACCACGGACGAACACCGCCAGTCCGAGCAGGCCGTACACGACTGACGGCACGCCTGCGAGATTGGCGATATTGATCTGGATCAGTTGGGTGATTCGGGTGTCGGCGGCGTACTCTTCGAGATAGATCGCCGCACCGATTCCGATTGGAAAGACGCCGATGATCATCACGAGGAGAATGAGAATCGAGCCGGCGATCGGCGCGGCGAATCCCGCTTCCTCCGGCAACCGCGAGGGCAGGCTCGTGAGGAACTGCCAGTCCACCCACGAACCGTATGACGGATCGAAAATCGAGAACGCGTCGATTGCCACGTACGCGAGCAGCACGAACAACATCGCAAGCCCGGACAGCGCCGCGATAAGCAGTCCCGACTCGAAGGCTCGATCACGCACGACTCGATAAATCCGACCGGTTCCCCCGTCGATGAACGGCACGTCGTCTGTGTCGGTGCTCATTGATACTCCTCCCGGAGTCGGCGCCGGGTGTACTCCGCAAGTAGATTGAACGAGAACGTGAGGGCAAACAACACGAGACCGAGTGCGAACATCGAATAAAATGCCGGCGTTCCACCGCCACCCTCAGCCTGGGCGACGTTGACCATCGCCGCGGTGATGGTCTCGGTTGACTTGAAAATGTTCTCGTCTAGGTTCGTGATGCTCAACATCCGTGGAGTCTGGCCTGCGGCGACCGTGACGGCCATCGTCTCCCCGATTGCCCGGGAGAGCGCGAGCACGAAGGACGAAAAGATTCCTGACAGTGCCGCCGGGACGACAATTTTCGTTGAAACGTCGAATTTGGTGGATCCCAGCCCGTAGGCAGCGTTTCGAAGGGTGTCCGGGACGGCAGAAAGCGAGTCTTCGCTGATGGACGAAACCATCGGGATGATCATGACACCGACGACGATCGATGCCGACAGCGCGTTGAAGGTTCCGACTGGCAGGCCAAGCCGGTCGAGAAACGGCGTGATGTAGACAAGTGCGAAGTAGCCATAGACGATCGTTGGCACGCCGGCCAGCACCTCGAGGGCAGGCTTGAGAACGGATCGAACCTGTCCGGATGCGTACTCACTCAGATAAATTGCTGCCGCAAGCCCCGTCGGAAGTGCGATGACTGCCGAGAGTACCGTGATGACGAGCGTTCCGCTCAACAGCGGAAGCACACCGAATTTGTACTCGCCGTCGCCGGTGAGCTGGGTTGGCTTCCACTCGGTTCCACCCAGAAATTCGGAGACTTCTACGATCGGGTCGGCGAAGAAGACGAGCGCGTCCTTGAATAGGGAAACAACGATGCCGATCGTTATCAGAACCGTCACGATCGCACTGGCCAGGAACAGCGCCTTCGCTACCCTCCCTGTCAACCGTTCGCGATCGTCGCGATCCTCGATGACTGTTCCCGGTGCCATCGTCACTTAAAGGTAGGAGTCGATTGTCGAGAGGTTCTCGTCGACCTGTTGCTCGTTCATCGGCACGTAACCGATGTTATCCGCAATGATCGCCTCGTCTCCCGTCATCTCGATACCGAATTTCACGAACTCTTGGAGCGCTTCGTTCGCCTCGAGTTTCTCGGAGTTGACGTACCAGAAAATGGGTCGGGCAAGCGGGTAGGAACCCTCGGAGGCGTTCTGCAGGCTCGGTTCTGTACAGCCATCACCGGCATCGATCTCGAGAGCTTTCACCGAATCGGGGTTGTTGTCGTAATAGGCAAACGGCAGATAGCCGTGGGCGTATTTGTTTCCGGCGACCCCCTGGGCGATGATGTCGTCCTCCTCGGTTCCTTCGAAGTCATCGCGGATTTCTCGGAACTTGCCAATGACCTCCTCGGTCCAGTAATCGAAGGTTCCAGAGGTCGTCGCGGGGCCGAACAGTGTGAACGGTTCGTCCGGCCAGTCGGGGTCGAGATCGGACCACAGTTCGTTTTCGACGTCCGGATCCCAGATATCCCCGAGCGTGTTGATATCGATGCAGTCGACCCAGTCATTTTCGTTGTTGACGACTGCGGTCAACGCGTCACCGGCGACCTGTATCTCGATCGGCTCGAAGCCCTGTTCTTCAGCCGCTTCGACTTCCTCTTCGAGGATCGGTCGCGAAGCACCGTTGATGTCGCTGTCACCCTCGAGGAAGAACTGTTCGAATCCACCGGTCGATCCGTCCGAGGAGACGGAAATCTCCACGTCGGGATTCTCTCGCCTGAATTCCTCGCCGACGGCCTCCGAGATCGGGAACACGGTGCTGCTCCCGGAGATTCTGATCTTGCCGGAAACCCCCCCCCCCATTCTCAGTATCGTCGCCGCTTCCGCCAGTACATCCAGCGAGCGCGAACGCCCCCGCGCCGCCGAGAGCTGTGAGTGCGCTTCGTCTCGTCAACCCGTCGATCTGGCTTGGTGCCATCACCTCCGGCTATCCGAGATGAGTAGAAAAGGGATGCTATGATTTCTATAGATTGGACGAGGGATATGTAATTGAGTCCATAACTCTATAGAGGTCTCCATAGGGCTATATGGAAGTTCGAAAACTGCGTAATGGGGTGAACCAGACCAATCCTCTTCTAGTCCACTTTCCAACAATATCGTTGTCATCTACATATCGACCCGGGAGAGTGACACGACGGCGGCCTGCAATCGACCTCGGTGGCGATACTCCTGGCGCGGCAAGATTTTCGATAATCCAGACGACATCCGAAGCCATGGTTGACGCGTGGGATAACCTGAAATGTACTGGTTGCTGATGGGCAAATTGTGAACTGGTCTTATTGGTGGTACTCAGGCAACCCCTGGTTCGTGGGGAGGGTCCAATTGTATTATTTGTAAGAATATTGATATCGTATGGGTAGCAACGAGGGATACAGAAGATTTTTTGCAGCAAACTCAACTCCAATCCTCTTCGATGGCAGCGATAATGAAGAGTTTCGGGATGGAAGCCGATCCCAAATTCGATTCCTATCCCGATCGGAACCACCCCTTCAGATTGCTTAAATTCGCCACATTAGTAACTGTAATTTTCCGGTAGATTTACCGAGTAGCTCTCGCAATGTTGGGGGGTGCCCAAGCGGTCGTCGACGTACCCAATCGAGTGATCCCGTTTTTTAAGGTGATACCTCGATCGATCAGGATTGGCCGCGCCAGCCGATGGCGTGGACTGTCGAAGCGGTTGAGGCCGTAGTGCCGGGTTGCTTCCGGACGGCGGGCCAGTCGAGGCAAATATGAGCCAAACCAGAAAGCTGTCACTGCTCGGGATGGGCGTCGACGGCAATGTCCAACCCCACGACCGATATCCAGAACTGACTCCGGGAAATCACCTTCGTTGGGCGTTCGCTCCCTATCGAGGGTTCCCGCGTAACGGATACTACGTCTTTCGACGCGAGCACGAAGGCCCTCGGGCAGAGCCCATCCTGCTCACGGACGCCCTCCCAGAAAAAGTCATCAGGAAAGGGATCGAGGACTCCTTCTCGACACCGGACGACGAGACGTTCGAATTCTCCGACCCATCGACATATTCCTTCCACGATGCCTACGAGCTCACGGCCGACCGGAACGTTCGTTCGGGCAGCGACGGCGAATGGGAGTTCAACTTCCAGACTGGGGCCCCGCAGACGATCACCCTCCCAGAGCCGGCCCATCGGGTCGAACTCTCACTGGCCGATCGGGGAGATTCACCTGCGACTGTGACCGCGTTCGCCGCCGACCGCGTCGTCGACGAGGAGACGTTTTCCGGCACCGGGATCGTCACCCTCGAAGCCGACCACATCACGAAGGTTCGCATCGTCGGCCAAGCGCTGTCGCTCGTCGAACTCGCTTGCTTTCCACTCCTCGCAGAGGCTAAGACCGGTTGGTCGCTCCTCGCCGACGCACCGACACCGATCGCGCTGCCCATGTCGCACCCGGACTACCTCGCCAACGAGGGGGCCGAGGATCTCCCGAATGCACGCCAGACAGCCCGCGATCGGGTGGACTATGGGTCGCCAGAACGGTTCGCACCGGACGTCACCACCCTCGAGACCGGGGGAACGGTCTCTGTTGAGAGCGGGGAACTGATTGTCACCGGGCAGGGAACCGACTGGACCGACGACCTCGCGGGGGGAATCCTCCGACTCGATAGCGATGATACCGGATACGTTATCGCCCAGGTCCTCGGGGATGACCGCCTGGTCCTCGGTCGGGCCTACCGAGGACCGACTGCGTCGGACGTGTCGTACGAACTGACCGACGATCCCTTCGGCCAACTCCACGACTACCTGACTCAGCTCGTCGATGGTGGAGCGGACGCGGGTGGGATGGCAGCCAGAACCGTTCCCGAACCAACATATGATTCGGGGAGGGTGGAACGTACGGCGCACGAGACCGTAGTGAAGGGAGTCGGAACGACCTGGGTCACCGACCACGAGGGGTTGACTCTTCGGGTGGCACGGGACGTAAGCGGCACCGTTTTCGTCATACACGGAACGCCGGCGGTGTTCAGCGTGACCGCCGACTGGGACGACGACCTCGTGGGCGATCGATTCCAAATCGACGGTGAGCGAGAGCTATACACAATCACCGAGGTCCGCTCGCTCGTCTACCAGGGCCAGACCATCTCGGTACTCGAGCTCGACCGCCCGATATCGGGTCCGCACTATCCGTCTCAGGGGCTCGACTACGACGTCTTCGAGGCCGATGGCGTCACGGTGGCGGCAGTCGAGGGGGAGGAGTCGCTCGTACTCGCCCATCCCCATCCCGGCCCCGACGACGGGATACCCAGAGACTATGTCATGGTGCCGTCGCTGTCGGCCGGCAGTCCGGACGTCGTGAACGCGCCATCGATGGGGAGCCAGTATCCCTTGGACCTGGCGCTGTTGGCGAGCGTCGATCCGGCCGTCGCCCAACAGCTCGGACTGTACTGGATCGACGAGACGGCTGACCCGGATACGGCCTACGACTACATGGTCGTCGCCGACCATGGACTCCAGCAATACCGGGAACAGCGCATCCTGACACACGTACCCGAACCTGTTCAGCCATCAGACCTCCCGACCTTCCTCCAGCACCAGGTCGTCGACTACGCTATCAAGACCGACGTCACCCCAGGCGACGCGGGCCCCATCGACGAGCCATCGGATGGAAACGCCTACGCTCTCCCACCGGCCCGACGCCGGAGCGACGTCGGCGTCCGCTGGAACCAGGAAGACGATCCCGCAGGAGAGGGTTCGGCGGGGGTATACTACCTTTGGCGGCGCGACTGCGGTGAAGAACCACCCGAGACGTTGCCTGATCCTGCCGAATACGACGTGCTCGCTCGCGAGGACGCGTCGGACGAGGACGGGTTCATGGCCACGGCCGAACCGATCCTCCGGACGACGGATCCCGACGATCCACCCGATCAGCTCCCGGGGTGGCCCGACGAGCCGATGCAGGCCGTAGATACCGACCTCGCCGATGGCTGGTACAGTTACAGACTCTCGGCGATGGACCTGTTCGGTCGACATAGCCCTCTGAGCGAACCCGCAACCTGGACGGAGCCAGACGGCCCCCATCCCCACCCCGCGGCTGACCGCGCCGTCGAAGTAGTGGCCGACCTGCCACCGCCGCCCCCGACTGGCGTCGAGGCGAGCGCCCTCGACCCCGGGGACCCCCATGTCAGGGCGGACGACGCCTATCAGGACTGGCGGGCCGACAACGAGGACAAGGTAGGCCTCCGGGTACGCTGGCGCTGGACGGAGGAGCGAGCCGAGAGCGACCCCGACGTCGACGCATTTCAGGTGCACTTCCAGCCCGGCCGGCTCAACGCCCACACTGGCACGATCACTGACGTCTCGGCGAGCGGCGACGGCTACCACGTCGAGACCGACATCGACACCGATGCGGCGGCAGACATCTTCGCCGGCGCGACCCTCCAGGTCGGCGCGCGTGGCTTCCCGATCGTTGCGAGCGGCGGCGACCCCCTCTGGGTCGAGGTTGAGCCCGCCGATCCGACCCGCGCTGCAGCGGTCACCGATGGCGGCTTGCTCGGTGACGTCGATCCGGGGGGCCACCCGGCCGACCCGCTCGATGGCGGTACGCTAGAGACGGGTGACCTGACGGTCACGGTCGCCCCCATCTCAGACGATGACGAATGCACCGTCTCCGTCCCGGCTGCCTACTCCCGGGGGACCGTGACAATCCGCAACGACGTGGTGACCGTCGATGGCGAAGACCGCACGGTGGTCCGCGGTACGGCCACCGGCTGGTCCGACGCGCTGGCGGGTCAGGACTTCCGCACGGTCGACGACGTCGATGCCTACGAGGTGTATCGCGTCAACTCACCGACGGAACTCCTGCTCGATCGCGTCTACGACCCACCGGAAAAGTTCCCGACCGAAAACCGCACGTACGCCATCGCTCACCCGGCGGGAACCGATTACACCGACGTGGATAACTGGTCGCGAGTCCTCGACACCGTCCAGTACGCCGACGACCTGTCACAAGACGACGACTGGCCGCGGGTTTACGAGACCTTCGTAACTCTCGCAGACACGACGGGGTTCGAGCCGTCGATGACCGAGCCAAGGGCATTCGCCAACGTGAGCGTGAACGCGTTCGACGCTACCGGCCAGGACGGTCCGGTCGCCGCACCGGTAAAGGTCGCCCGCGTCTACCGCGAAAAGCCCGAGCCACCCTCGATCCCGGTCATCGACACCGACTTCGAGTGGGCCAGCGAGGCCGACTACCACGGCGAGTCAAAGTATACCGTCCGATGGGAGAAGCCGGCCACCGACCTCCGGACCCACGTCTTTCGCGCACTCGACGAGACGCTGTTCACCACTGACTGGGAGCGTCGAGAGACGGCCATCGACAACGGCCGAGCCGACGAGCTGACGCTTTCTGCGAGCGACCACGAGCGATTTCCGGACCCACTCCAGCCCGACGACGGAGACGACGATGAGACACTGACCGCCAAGGAGCAGAGCCGCCAGACGATCGCGACCGAACTCAATCGGTTGAACAACCCGGCCGACCTCGGCGGTGACGAGGATGCCGCAATGGCGTTTTACCGGAGCCTCCGCGACCCCGAGGACGACGGGGACGATGTCGAGGCACTCAAGCCCGCAATGCTGCGGGTGCTCGCCGGTATGCCTGGGAACGAGGCGGCCTATACCCAGTTGACGGTCGACCCGCTCGATCCCGACGACCATCCGAACAAGGCCGGACCGGACACGAGGCCGGGCGAATCCTATCCGCAGGGCAACCTGTGCGCCTACGTCGACTCGTTCGACGGGCGGGCGTCGAACTGCTACTTCTACCGGACCGGGACGGTCGACCCGGCGGGCAACCGGAGCGACCAGGGTGATACTGCGGACGGCGAGCCGATGAGCTACCCGACACCGGGCGTGAAAGCACCCGACGTGGTACCGCCGAAGAAGCCGGTGGTTACTAAGATTCTCGCAGGTCACCCGGACGAAGACGAGCCGGGCGACCAGATGATCACCACGTGGCTCGCGCCGACCACGGAACCTGACGTGGCCAGCTACCGTGTCTACCGTGCCGACGAGGAGGACGCGACTCGCGACCTACGACTGATGGAGCAGGTGGCCAGTGGTATCCCCCCAGCAGAGATTGGCGAAACGGAGTGGACCGACGAAGATGTCGAACCGTTTACGGCCAAGTTCTATCGGTTCGTGGCCGTCGACAAAGCAGGGAACCTCTCTGCACCTTCGTCTGTGGTCTCTGCCAGAGCGTTCGACGACAGCCGGCCCGATCCTCCGACATGGGACGATCCGACGACCGACCCGGAAACAGGTGCGGTCCAGCTGGGATGGTCAAGTGACGACGGCAACTTGCGGTCACTGGTACAGCGCCGACCCACCGGCGAGACCGACTGGCGGAACCTGAGTTCCTGGTTGGCACGAGGTAAGTACAGTTACGAAGACGGCATACGTGAGAGTGGAGCGACTTATGAGTACCGACTGGTGGTGCTGGACGCCGACGGTCGAAGCAACGACAGCTACGAGGTGCTTACGCGATGAGTATCCCCACACCCTTCGACAGTCCCGTTCATCTGCCCGTCGATCCGACCGACTGGGAGCAGGTATCGACCAGTGACGGTCACGTATACGGTCATTCAGGTAACGGCGAAAGCCGATCCAATTTGTTGCTGGAAACTACCGGCCAGGGTGTACTTTACGCGGTCAGGTCGGGGGTGCTCACGGCGCGACCTCCGGGGTACGATAGCATTCCGAAGGCCCAAGATCTGCTTAACAATTTCGACTGGGAGTACGCTGATAGCGATCAGCTCGATGCGATGTTCAACGACCCGTTAGTCGGCCAGCAACTCCCGGAAACCATCGATCTCTACCTTCACTTCCAATCCCCGGTTCAGCCGCAGATGCCGTCGGCGGGCCTCTTCGAATGGGAGGCCTGGACGAACCAGTTGCCAACCGTCAATGCGTTCGTATACAAGAACGTGGACACGGCCAGCCTCCCAACACACTTGAGCGACTTTCTTGACAATCCGGAGTTTATTGGGGATCCACCCCAGCTTGCGGACTATGAGAGCGACCTGACATCCGAGAAACGCGCCGAACTCCTCGTGGGCGGGTTGTTGGAGATCAAGGTAGAAGCTGGCGCCGTCGTTGGCGAGGCCGGTTCACCGGAACCACTCGGGAAGTCCGGTACGTCTACGTTCGCCGGCCTGGCGCCGATCACGAAACACGGTCCCACTGACCCCTTCACGTTCTACGGGGCGATTGGCATGGCCGTTCCACCCGGCGGCGACAGCCCCACTGAGGCAGCGGCGTCCGACTTCGTCAACCATATCGACACCGAGTGGCCGCTCTATGACGTTGACGACCGGGATAACGCGCTAGGCCAGACCACCGAACGAACGTTCCCGATGGCCGCCCTCCACCACATGAAGATGTTCCACGGCCTCTCGCCTTCGGAATGGCGGACGGTCGGCGACAACCAGAAGGCGGTATACAAAGACCACCTCGCTAAACGGACAAGCGACTCGAGCGAGGACATCCCGGTGTTCGAGTTCGACCTACTCGACGCGCGAAACGTCTTCCAACTGGAAGCCGTCGCAGAGTTCTACGCAAACTACCACGAACCCTGGGGAGTCGACACTGAACCCCGGAATCCAGACCTCACAATCGAGGGAACAGGCGCGACCATCGAGGACTCCGGCGACTGGTGGACCGAGGTTAACCTCGACGGCGCGAGCGATCTCGACGAACTCAAACCCAATATGGATCTCGTCTACTTCGCTGACGACGAATCACGCGACAGCGGTACCTACCGGATCGTCGAGATCAACGAGGCCGAAAACGTTGTTAAAGTGATGGGAGATGTCGATTTCGGCGAGAGCGACGACGGGACGCCCACCTCCGACTGGGCGGTCGACTACTACGTCACCGCAAGCCTCCTTGACCCAGCGGGAGAGGCCGCGACAGTTGAGGAGGATGAGGTGACGCTCGACGACGCCGAGGGCTGGGACCTACGGTGGCTGTGGCTTCAGGACGAAGGCTACCTCAACGGGGACGACGCGATGACCGACACTCTGCTGCTCGATGAGAAACCCGACGAAGTCTACGAGATTACCGGGGTCGATCCAGCGAACGACACGCTGACCGTTAACGGGAACATCACGGAATCGGGGACCGAACTCACGTCGGCCTGGCGGATCCGCCGACGGCCTCGACTCGTCTTGGTAGACCCTCTCGGTGGACGCGTCGACGGTACGACAGCGACCGTCTCCGACGACGGGGACAACGTCCTCGAACTGTCGGGACCGGAACCCGTTCTAACGCGGGTCAATTCAAACTTCGATACTATCGCACTCCCGGACGAGTCCGGGGATGGCGAGTACCGTATCACGTGGACATCTGCGGACGAAAGTCGCGTCAGCGACAACGACGGGGAGGGCGATGGGAACGGAGGGAACGACACACCGATGGTCACGCTCCACGAAGACTGTTCACTCGGAAACGATTCCTCGCGGTGGCAGATCATGTCTGGGTTGGGCTGTCGATTGCCGCCGCTCTACTACGTCATGGGGAGCGAAAGCGAGGGACATGACCACTTCGATGGTGTACTCTTTCTCGTCTTCGATGGGGAAGTCCAGCGGTACTTCCGCTGGAGCACCTACACGGGCAGGGACGATCACGATAACCCCCAGGACCCCAGCCGATCGTCAATCCGGGGCAACAACCGCTTCGAGGTGTTGAGCTTCCAGGCGACCACAAGCGAGTCTCAAAACTACAACATGCGCATAGTCGACGAACTGGCGAAGTACCACGACGGCTGGTATGACGACGTCCGGGAGGCCGGTTGGTACTTCTTTGACAATCCACCTGACTCGGAGGACGACGTGGACACAACCGAGGCTGTCCCGGCCGACAGGACCGGTTCGGACGTCGAACACGTCAGAAATTCCACCTCCAACTCCAACGGAAAGGAGGCCATCCGATTCCACTGGGGGCCACACTACCGTGAGGGCGACTCCGCCAAATCTGCGGGATGTGTTACGTCTCCCGCCTACCCAGGTCTGCGGAGCGAACTCGTAGCCCGCTATCTCGAAGAGTACGAGGCGGTTCACGGCTCGACAAACGAGACAGTCGAACGGCTGCTCGGGCTGAACCACCAAGAGAGCCAAAACCTCTACGACGACGACATCTGGGCGAACAAAATCGGCGCGATACTGTGGCTACTTCGTCCCGACCAACGGCCGACGGAGGAGGTTTGAAATGCCCGTTTACAGTACGCTGGGTTCGTTGCGAACCACACTCGGCACCACCGACTGGCTGTCGGACTTCGTCTCCAAGGAGGACCTGCCCGGCTTCCTCGACGACTTCTACGTCCTGAATTACGAACTCGAAGACGCTACCGAGGGGACAATCGCCAGAACCACCATCGCCATCGAAGGAGAGACCGCCATCGGTATACCGGGATTGGAGGGCGTCAAGCTGGTCGGCGGAAGCGACATAGACGGTTATACCACGATCACCGGACGGATACGGATCAGCGATGACTGGCGCATATCGCTGCTCGACATGGAACTCGCGCTCCGGTTCGAGTCAGGAATCCTCACGCCAGCGACGCTCGACGGAAACGAACCCGATACTGAGTACGTCGAGGTGTCGACCACGGGGTCGATCCACATCAACAGTACGTTCGACATCGAGGTCGAGGGCTTCGACAGCTTCGACCTCCCGCCAGCGGAAATCGGCGACTCGGGCGTGATAATCGCCGCCGAGGACGTCATGCTTGACCTCTCAAGGACGAATTCCCCTTCAGAGATAACGGACGCGGGCTTCGACCGCAGCTTCGTCGGAGTCTATGTCGGTGAGGCCGACGTAGCGTTTCCCGACTCGTTTCCCGTGCCAGACGATCTGAATCTCGAGAACTGCGCTATCGGCTCGGGCGGGGTCAGTGGCTCGGTGTCGATGACGAACGAGGATCTCGGCTTCGACGATGACAAAGGCGAGTTCACCGGCGACGGCGCCACCGAGATCGGCGGCTTCGCCTTCGGGCTCCGCGAGGTCGGCATCGAGTTCAAGCAAAACACCCTGATCGCCTCGACGATCGAGGGCGAACTCTACGTCCCGTACTTTGACAAGCGGGTCTCGGCGGAGGTTGGTTTCGACCTCGACGGGTCGCTCTCGGTCCGGGTCACCGGTCCGACACAGCTTGATGACACCGACGACGCCGTAGATCCCGACACGGGGCTTCTGACCCTCGACGCCGACGCCTTCCAGTTGGAGGTCGAGAGCGTCGAACTGACCGTCGACGATCCGTCGACGCTCGCGATGGCAGGAACGGTGACGCCCACCGTAGAGGACCTCGACCTGCCGGGCCTCGACGTCGAGGAACTCGCCGTCGACAGCAATGGAGACGTCCACTTCGAGGGCGGATGGGTCGACCTCCCCGATCAATACAGCGCCGATTTCTACGGAGTCACGCTGGAGCTTACGAAGCTCGGGTTCGGAAAGACCGACGCCGGCGAGAAGTGGGTCGGCTTTAACGGTGGAATACGTATCGTCGAAGGCGTCCCGGCCAGTGCGTCCGTCGAGGGACTCCGGATATTCTGGGACGATGATGGGTTCGATCACATCGAGCTCAACGGTGTCGGTGTCGAATTTGAAGTCCCGGAAACCCTGCGATTCAAAGGGGAGGTCGCCTTCGACGGCGACGAGTTCGCCGGCGCACTCGAACTCGAACTGATCGCCCTCAACCTCACGATCGACGCCCAGCTCGTCGTGGGAGAACACGAGGAGGGCTTCACCTACTTCGGCATCTATATCGACGCCGACCTGCCCGCTGGCATCCCGCTGTTCTCGACCGGGACGGGCTTCTATGGGTTCGCCGGGCTCTTCGCCCACCAGATGGAGCCGGCGAAAGGCGATGAGGAGAAGTGGTACGACATCAGCCAGCAGAACAGCTGGTTCCACGCCCAACCGGAAGACGGCGTCACCCACCTCGACAAGTGGGAGGGCCGTGCCGGAGGACTCGGCCTGGGTGCCGGCGTGACCGTCGCAACCCTTCCAGATAAGGGCTTCTCCGTCGCCGCCGACCTGCTGCTTGTCATCGTCTTCCCGGGGCCGATTATCATGCTCCAGGGACGGGGAGACATCCTGAACAAAGGGACGAGTCCCTCCGACGACGGTACCTTCCGGTCGATCGCGGTACTCGACAACCGCGAGGGGTCATTCACGTTCGGCATGGACGCCCAGTATCGGAAGGGCGGCGATGACGGGGCGCTGATCGACATCTCCGCCAGCGTGGAGGCCTTCTTCAGCTTCCACGACCCGACCGCGTGGTATCTCAACATCGGCAAGCGAGAACCGCCCGAGGAGCGCATCCGCGCGAAGTCGCTCTACCTGTTCACCGCCGACGCCTACTTCATGATGGACCCCGACCGGCTGGCGCTTGGTGCGAAGGTCGGGTACGACGCCAACTGGTCGTTCGGACCGCTCGGGGTGACCTTCGAGGCCTGGATCGCCGGGAACGCGATGGTGAACTGGGAGCCGATGCACTTCTACGGCGAACTCCTCGCCCATGGCAAGGTCGCCCTCAAGGCCTTCGGATTCTCGACTGGGCTGACGGTCGACGCCCGTATCGCCGCCGACGTGTACGACCCGTTCCACCTCGTCGGGGAGTTCAGCGTCGGCTTGGAACTCCCCTGGCCACTACCAGATCCAAGCGCTGACGTGACACTCGAATGGGGGCCACAGAAGGCGGTGCCCCCGATACCACGACCGCTCGACGGGGTTGCCATCGGCCACCAGAAATCCACCACTCGGTGGCCTCTCTCCCGCGAGTCGGTGGCCGTCCCCGGGACCGAGGGCACTCAGACGTATCCGCCGCTGATCACGCCAGACTATGGCGACGACGGCCTGCTTCACCCGGGCGGCCTGGACGAGGCTCGGCCGGACCAGTCCGAGTCACCACCATCCGACTTACCGGTGGTCCCCCCGGACGGCCGGCCACGATTGACATTTGCCAAGTCAGTCCACGACGAGGGGAACGTCGGCGTTAATCACCAATCGGTCAAGCCCGAGTACGAGGTAATCGGCGATCCCTCGAAGAACGAAGGGCCGATCGAGGTGAAGTACAGTCTGACCGACGTCCGGCTAAAGCGACGCGAGGGGTCGACGTGGTCCACGGTCGAGGATGTCTACGGATCGTGGGCGCCCTTGCCGAAGTCTCAGGCGGGGACGGGCGGCGCAACGACGGGCGGGGGTGCACCCGCCATGTCGAACACAAAACTCGAACTCAACTCGAAGAACCCGTTCGACTACGGACGCCACACTCACGGTGTGTGGGAGGAGGGCACCCAGCGCCTCCTCGAAGATTACCCGTGTACCGGGACCCTCTCGTGCTTCGACTTCGAGGAACTGACCCGCGACGACTTCATCGAGAGTCCCATCGAGGTTCCCAATCCATCCCTCGAGGATACGATGGTGGTGGGATACCGGCTCGTCAGGGAGGACAACGACGACTGGCCGACGTTCGCCATCCAGGCCGGCGATGGCCAGCCGACCCCGCACATCGAGACGGTGTTGACACCGGATGGTTCGCAAAAAGCGCTCGTGTATCCACGGCGCATCGTCGAGCACGGACATGAACACGACCGCGACCCCGAGCTACTCGCGAGCCAGGTCCGTATCACTCTCGGAGAACCGCACCCGTCGGTCAAACTTACGCTCGGTGGGAAGAAACACGCGACCAAGGGTACGGTCGCAGCACACGGTAATGACGGGATAATCAACACGGAAGAGGTCTCCTTCGATGTCCAAAGCGAGGGCGGAATGTTCACCTTCACTGCCGAGGAGGGCGAGATCGAGTCGATTGTCATCGACGCGAAGGGCCCGATCGCCATCGCCGAAGTCTGTCAGTCGACCGCCGACATCGACCGGATCGGGCCACAGGAGACGAGCGGCATCGACCACACTCGCGAGGAACTCGCGCGGTGGGCTGACGAGGCCGAGGTGCTCGAACCCGATACCGTCTACCGGCTGGAAATCGACACAGTCGTGGAGGCCGAGGGACAATCCGGCGGGGCGCTCGAGGGCTTCTCGGAGTGGTGGTTCGACAAAAACGAGCCGCTCACCGAGTTCGTCTACTTCCGGACGGGAGGCCCGCCGGGCCTCGCTCCCAAATCGACACTACCGACGACGGTCGACGATCCAGGGACGTTCAGTACCGGGCTCGACGATCTTACCCGATACGTTCGAGGCACGATCCCCGAGACGGTGCCCCCGGCCGGCGAACAGCCGGTCGAACCCCGGCCCGTGTATCGAGCCTACGACGTAGGCGTCGACTTCTCAGAGGATTACGTCGAGACGCTCTACCGGATGGCCCGTCGAGACCTCGCGCTGTACCTGTTCGACACTAACGACCGGCCGGTCCGCGACGCAGAGGGTCGGTTGATCGCCACGGAGAACCAGTGGGGGAAGACCGACGCAGTGCTGCTCGACGACCACGACAGGGCCTGGCTCCGCCGCGTCAAGGCGAGCGGGTGCATGGACGTAGACGAACGCACGCTCCCGCTCGACGACGCACTGGCAGCCGACGACCGGGTCGTCCTCGGCCCGGAGACCAGCTACGAGGCCCGGCTCTCGCCGATGCTGATCCACGACGCCTTCGACGACGGTCGCAGCCACTGGAAAACGGTCGGCCATCGCCGCCCCGATCTCGCCCAGTGGAAGACCCCAGGCCACGGTCGGCTCGCGGGCGAGAACGCCGAGCCCGACGGGACGACCATCACTCTCGATCTCAATCCTGATCCGGACAGCCCGTCGCTCGGCGACCTCGAGTCGGATGCAGATTCTATCCACTTCCCGGGCGACCGGAAACGCGAGTCGGGGACCTATCGCATCACCGCCATCGATGCCGGCGCGGACGAGGTAACGCTCGATGGCGAACCCGATCTGGCCGACGCGCGCCAGTGGTCCATCGCTGCCCGCCACGCGCTCCAGCAACGGGCACTGGTGGCCGGCGGCGGAGCTGATGCCCCGGAGACGACGCTGGAACTCTCGGCCCATCCACGTCTCGCGGACACGATGGAGTCCCCCACGGAGTGGACAGACTATCGACTGCAGACCACCATCCGCGCGGATCAGGCGGCCTCCGGCGCGATCGGGATAGCGTTCCGACGAGATGACGACGGAGACGGCTACCGGTTTGAACTCGACGCGAACGAAAACGCCTGGAAGCTCGTCCGGATCGTGGAAGGCGATGAAGAGACGCTCTACAGCCACCAACCGCTGCTCGCCATCCCTCCCGGGGGACTCGACCTGTTTGGTGATGTCGATCTCGAGGGCAACCAGGGCAGTGACATCGGAGGCACCACGACCTGGAACGCGCTCGAGGACGGCCGCGACTACCGGATCACCATCGAGGCGATCGGATCGGATATCCAGGTCGCGGTCGACGGCGACTCGGTCATCGCGGTCGAGGACGACACCATCTCGGCCGGCACTGTCGGCGTGTACTGTCGCGCGGTCGGCGAGGCCACTATTCCGGAGATCAGGGTCGACGACTACCGACGTGGAGACGACGGCGCGTCCGTGCCCTACCGGTTCTCGTTCACCACCTCGAAGTTCGCCAACTTTTTCCACCACGCTCACAGCTTCCAGGACGAGACCTGGGGTGCGGCAGCCGACCTGACCGCGACCAGTGCCGATCCGACGGCGAACATCAACGACGACGCCGATATCGACCTCGACTATGCCGACGTCGGCACGGTCGTACCGCCTACCCAGTCGGAGGTTCGTTCCTTCGACGCCGCGCTGTCGACGCTCGCCGGCGACGGCCCGCTCGATCAACTGCTCACCCAACGACCAGATCGGATGTCAGTCACCCGGTTCGACGGAGAGGATGCGCCCCTGGCCTTCCTACTCCAGAGTCCCGAGCCGATCGATTGGGCCCGGACGGAATTGGCCGTGAGGTACGCCGACGTCGACGTTCCCGCACCGGCCGTCCCGGACGTGGCGAAGCTGACCGACGTCACATTAGGGGTCGACGAATCGGTCACGGTGTTGTTCCGAGAGGCGGTCGATCCCTCCGGATACGCGGTTGATTACCGCCGGTCCACCGAGCCAGGCTTCGGCGTCACGTTGACCGACGAGCGCTTCCGCGAATCGTTTGCGGGGTCGTTCGACGCCCAGTATGACGTGAACCGCCGCCTGTCGCTCGCCGATCCAGTTATCGATTCGCCGCCGATCGAGCTGCCCGACGGCGGTCCGGGCGGATGGGAAGACGACGGCCTCGACATTGAACGCCGGTTCCTGGAGGCGCTCAGCGCAGGGGAGGAGATCCACCCCCCTGGCCTGAGCCGCGAGAACGTCGGCCTCACGACGGTGGGGGCGGGTACCCGCTGGGACTTCGGCGACGGTGCGATCGTCGGTGACGGCTCCGGTATCGTCGATGTCGTCGCTCAGGGAGTCACCACTTCGGACGGCATCTGGACGGCCACCGTGGCGGCCGCGGATCCCGGCGAGGTCGGACTGCTGTTCCGCTACGCCGGAGAAGACGACCACTATCGGTTCTCGATCGGATCCGACGACGGCCTCCGGCTCGTGCGTCGTGATGGCGGCGCCACCGAGGTGCTCTGGGAAGTCAATCAGGCCGCCGTCCCCGACCGAAAGTACCGGTTCCGAGTGGTCGCCGTCGACGGACAGCTCCGGGGTGCAGTCGACGGAATCCCGGCGTTCGTCGTCGACGATCCGGGCGGCACGGGTCGTGTCGGCGTCCACGCCGCCCGGGCTGGAGAGGTGACCGTGAACGAGCTGTCCGTCCACGATGAGGCCCACCGGAGCGTTCTGTTCACCGACGACTTCTCGACCGACCTCGATACCTGGACGTTCGAGGACGTACCACCCTACACTACACAAGAGTCCGACTGGCACATCGACGGCGACCAACTCCGACAGACGAGCAACATCTACGGCCACGTCGGAAATGAGTACCACGAGCCGGGGACCCACGGCGTGACGGGCCAACCCGAGTGGCGGGATTACCGCGCGACCGTGACGCTGGGATCGGGGGACAACGACGCCATCGGGCTACTCGTCCGCTACCAGGACCGGGAGAACTACTACCGGTTCTCGATGGACCACGAGCGGAACTACCGGCGCTTGGTCAAACACGTCGACGGGACCACGTACCTCCTCTGGGAGGACGACGAGCAGTACGAGGCCAACCGGGAGTACGTCCTTACCGTCGAGTGCGTCGGCGGAACGATCAGTGGCTACCTCGACGGGCTGAAACTGTTCAGCGTCCAGGACCACAGCCTCGATGCCGGGCAGGTCGGTCTCTACTGTCGGGCGAACAACGCCGCGTTCTTCGACGACATCCGGGTAACAGCCCCCGCAGATAGTTGGCAGCCCTATTACGGCTTCGAGGACGAGGACCGACTCTCCCCGGGGACCCGCGTTCGTATCAACCGGACCGGACCTGGCCCCGATGAAGCCGGGCTCGTCCAGCGCGACCTCGCCCCGAACGACGAGGGGCCTGAGCCGCTTCCGCCATCTGGAGTCGACCTCCGGGTGCGCCCACGTGGAATTCCCCTCCACGAAGAAACGACCGGGCATGTCCGACGATTCTTGACCAACGACGATTACGCCGGGGTCGCCTCGAAAATCCTCCGGAACTCTGATGGAACCGGAGTCATCATTGTTCCGGCCGAGACGTTAGGTTCGGGGCAGCTGCGACTGTCGATGACCTACCACCGTGATACGGACGACGGGACGCTTCGGGAGGCTGGCTCCAGCGAGCCCGAGACGGTCGACCTGGACGTACCCTGGCAGACACGGTCTGCGACCACGGAGGAAGACGAGCCCAGTTAGTCGTATCCGGTCGGGCCACCGTTGTCACGGTCCTGCTGAGGATTAATTAACCTAATAATTACTTTCAATATAACCTCTGAAGTGGGATCGATCCACCGGATCAGAAAATTGGAGGTACGATATGCCAGCACCACATTCGGACCAAAATTGGCGACCCTTGGACGACGAACTCGAGTGGCGTCTATCGCGACGGACCGTTCTGAAAACGGGCGGACTCGCTTCCGGAACGCTGGGTCTCGGAAGCAAAATCGAACCAGCGGCCGCACGACGCGAAGATGAGGGACGCTTCAGCGAAGGTGTTCCTGTGATTGACCGCGAAGATCCCGATCCCGATACCGCCATCGTGATCAACGTCCTCGATGTCCCAATCAGCGAGTGGACCGTCTTTGGAAGTGAGACCGTCGCCGATCATAATCCAACCTACGATAGCGATGATCAGGTAGTGATCGTGACTTTCGACCACCGCCTTGATTCGGGTTGGTCAGACTGGCGGCGGGCGAGGCCGGCCACCTTATTCGATGGCGTCGTCTCCCGGGGAATCAAATTCCACGCCTTTCCCCGGGCACGCCTCGATAGACGCCGCTCGAATGACTCGAAAGTAAATCGAGATTGAACCCGTTGGGGGTGCAGAAACCAGACACGGACTTAATCGATTCATTGACGAGCGACGCGCTGTCGAATACAAATTCGAAAGTTGAGCTGCCGAAGAAGATCGCCACGTGAGTCGGTAGACAAACCGAACATCAGGAGAGCAGAGCGAAGCCATCCGGCGTGGTAGCGACTCATGTTGTGAATCCGGGCGCGCGTTGAGATTGATATCCTTTCGCCCCCTCGGACGCCAGGATACCGATCCCTCCCCGCACCAGTTAATAGCAGCCAGGTCCCCGTTCCCCGTTTCCGGGGACTAGACATCCGTCCGGGGGACACCTCCATCGACGAGGCGCTCCCATGCTCGAGAGGATCCCCCTTTCGGGGACCCTCTCTAGGGAACGCCTCTCCGGTGGTGCCTCCCTTTCGAACGCCTCCGAGATCCCGTCTACTCCAACAAAAACAAAATACGGATGGAGAGTCTTAGTAAACCGGTCCATAGAGAAGTTAAGGATGAATTAGATGGTATCTCACCAGTATATCTTCACTTCACATCTGGCCCCTGTTCTGTCAGAAATGTCGTCACCGCTCATTGGACGTATACAGCAGACATCCTCTCGATTTCTTAAAAGGGGACAGAGTTGGACTCCTATCACAAACGTAGCCGCGGAACGTGGCCGTATATTGAACGATCCTTCTTTTGTCGAAGGATCGGTAGCGACTGAAGCTATATTTGAGTAGTAGATCGTAGTCTCCTGGATAGGTGCGTCCCATCTTGCAGATCTCGAACTGATTCATAAAAAAGGTGGTACAAATAGAGTGCAAGACTTAGAGCATGAGTTCAGCAGAGTAGTATCTGCTTTCCTTCTGCAACATATGAGGTGC
>JBKGZK010000013.1:0-43584 GCA_046545615.1 Natronomonas sp. | reverse complement strand
TGCAATCGCTCCTTGAGGACGGGGACGTAGCCTGTAACAGTTAAAGACTGACGACGATGTCGCCGTCAGCAACGTGCACATCGTGTTCGACGAGTCGATATCGATCCGAGTGTCGACACTCGCCCGTTTCCACATCGAACTCCCAGGCGTGCCAGGGACACCGGAGAATCCGTCCCTCCCTGACCCACTTGAGATCGGTTTCGAGCGTCTCCCGATCAAACGTGGCCTCGGTCGTCCCGTCGAGCGATCCCTCACAGATCGGTCCGCCGTGGTGGGCACACCAGTTCGTGTAGGCGTAGAACTCGCCGTCGATCCGGAAAACCCCGATCTCCCGCCCACGAAGTTCAACCACGAGATGTTCGTCTTCCCCGAGTTCGTCTGCTGCGGCAACGACGTAATCTGTTTTGTCGCTCATACGTCAAGGTCAAAGGCGTCGATGGCGTTCTCACTCAGTACCTTTCGCCGATCCTCGTCAGATAGCGTCCCCAGAATTCCCTCGAGTGCCCCCGGCGAATCGAAGTCGTAGTGTGGATAATCCGACGAGAAGACGAGCGACTCGGCACCGATAATCTCGAAGATTCGCTTCATGTCTGCCGGATCGTTGAACTCCTCGAGGGGTTGGGTAGTAAAGTAGAACTGGTCACGAATCATCTCCTCGGGCGTTCGTTCGAGCAGGGGGAGTTCGCTCTTCCACTGTCCGTGCTCGCGATTCAGCCGTGCCATCGCCCACGGGATCCAGGTGACGCCACCCTCGAGCATCACGAAGTCGAGTTCGGGGAATTTCTCCGGGACCCCCTGAGAGATCAGGCTCAACACTGCATGCTGGATCGACCACGATTGCGCAATCGCGTGCCACGCGAAGAGATTTTCGTACTCTTGCAGGAACGGGGCCTTCGACACGAAGTTCGTAACGTGAAACGCCGGGGTCATGTCGTTTTCAGCAAGCGCCTCGTAGATGACGTCGTATTCGGGGTCACCCGGTGGTTTCTGGTGATACGTTCCCGAGAACACGAAGATTCCAACGACCTGATCGTGATCGCCGAATCGTTGGATTTCCTCGACTGCCGCATCCGGATCACGGAACGTCACGCTGAGCAACCCGTGATAGTCGTCGTTCCCCTCGAGGAATTCCTCAACGAGGACATCGTTTATCGCACTCATTTCCGCGACCACGCGGTCGGTCTTCCAGGCTCTTTCCGTCGCAGACAGGACGTTGAGGATCGGATAATCGATCCCGAACTCCTCGAGTAACGCCTCACGAATCAGGTCGGGGTGGGTGTTGCCAGCGTTCTTCTCCGGTTCGACGAGAAACTCCTTGCGTCCACCCTGTGGCTTCGGCAACCCGGGACTTGGATACCTGTATCTATCACCCGTCCGTTCGGGGTCGACAAAGCCAGCCCACGGCTCGTCCATCCGTTCGACCGTCGATTCCACAACGGGGCCTGCGAATCCGATGTGGACGTCGGTATCGACGATGGTGGCTCCGTCGAACGGGTCGTCCCCTCGACCGTCGGTGGAATCGACCGCATCCTGGTTTGACATACTTTGGTTCATATTGTGGGTGAATATAAAACGTGTGGCTCGTTTTTATCGAAGATTGGTCAATTCTGTGTGCCAGCGCGACGAATTTTTTCCGTTTGAAAAATGGGGCTCCGCCATCTTTATATAGAGATTGGCTAAAGATAACGCCAGACCCATGAGAAAGACCAACAACGATTACAAACGCTCTCACGAGTCGAGTCCATCCGGACGAATTAGCCGACGTAGAGCCATACAGACCGTCGGTGCTGGTGCTGTAGCCGGACTCGCGGGATGTCTCGGCGGCGACGGAGACGATGGGGGCGATGACTCGGGCGGAGATAGCTCGGACGACCCGATCAAGATCGCACACCTGGGTCCGACCCAGTTAGACATGGGGCTCGGATCTCAGCGTTCCGCGGAGCTGGCCGTCGACGAAATCAACGCAAACGGCGGCATCATGGATCGCGAAATCGATTTCATCGGCGTCGACGACGAAGGGAGTCCCGCGACGGCCCAGACCGAAGCCGAACGACTCATCGACCGCGAAGACATCGACTTCATGCTCGGAACGTTTACGAGCGAGTCGACGCAGGGGATCATGGATTACGTGGGCGACTCGGACGTCCCCTTCTTCATCACGGGGTCGGCCGATACGTCGACCCTGACGGACACGATCGGCGAGGATTACGAGCGATACAAGAACATCTTCCGGGTCGGTCCTGCCAACTCCAGTTACCAGGCACAGTTCCTGGCAGATTACGCCGAATTCCTGGCCGATGAGTACGGGTGGACGCAAATCGCCCACGTACCCGAGAACGCTGCGTGGACCGACCCATTCACAGAACTCGTCCCCGGCTACCTCGAAGAGCGTGGACTCGACGTCGTAATGGACATTCGACTGTCACGGGATACGTCCGACTTCGTCCCAGTCCTCAACGACGTCGAAGAGGCTGGAGCCGACGTGCTGCTCAAGGAATTCGCACACATTCCCGGACCGGGCATGCTGTCTGCGTGGCGTGAAAACGAGTATCCATTCGCACAGGAGGGAATCAACGTCGCCTCGATGTCGCCACAGTTCTGGGACGACACGGGCGGCGGCTGTTTGTACGAATCCACCGCGGAATCCGGCGGTGGCGGAAAGGCCGATATTACCGACAAGACGATTCAGTTCGCCGAAAACTACCAGGATACCTACGCCGACGAGGGACGACCCACGCTTCCGATGTACATGGGGTACGGTTCCTACGACGCCGTGTACGTCTACAAAAATGCCGTCGAACGCGCTGGAACCATCGACTTCGAGAACAATCTCGACGATATCGTGGCAGAAACGCTGAACACCGAGTACACGGGTGCATCGGGAATCGTCACGTTCCACCAGCCCGACCACGAGTGGGCTCACGACGTCGTCGCTGGTACGGAATACGTTCCGTTCCCGCTCACGCAATGGCAGGCCGAAGGTGCTAAAGAGTGTGTCTTCCCGACGGAATTTGCCTCGGCAGATCACGTCGTTCCGGATTGGATATAAACGTTCGCCAGTTTCAGGTGTCACGAATTAGAGTTACGATATACAGTATGCAGAGTTCGAACCCACACCCAGGCACGGAACCAATCGAATGGAGGTATAGTCCGTGGTAGTCGGAGACGTCGCGTCGTTTCTCGTCACCGGCGCCATGATAAGCGCACTGTATGCACTCGTCGCCATCGGATTTACGATGATCTTCGGCGTTGGGGGCGTCTTAAACCTCTCCCACGGAGCGTTGACCATGGTCGCCGCCTACGCATTTCTTTCGGCAACAGATTTCCTTCCGGATGCTTCGTACGCCCTCTGGCTCGCACTGCTCGTCGGAATCGCTGCTGGAGCAGTCATCGCATACGCGTTGTATCTCGCTATCGTCCGATACATCGAAGAGGATGTCGTGATCACGTTTCTGGTGACGTTGCTGTTCGCGTTGTTCCTGCAGGAGGTCATCGTCGCGCAGTTCTCGGCGAACCCAGGGAATCTCCCGACGCTCGTATCGGGGACGATCAATCTTGCCGAATTCGGGGTCGACACGAGAGTCCGATACATGGAAATAACTGGTTTCCTCATCTCCTGGATCGCCATCGGCCTGCTGTGGTACTACGTTACCAACACGGATTCGGGCCGGTCGATCCTCGCGACATCGATGAGCGAAAAAGGGGCCAAACTGACTGGAGTCGACCTCCCCCGTGTGAAGGCACAAACGTGGCTCATCGGGGGCGGACTCGCTGGGATAGCAGGCGTTTTTCTCGGAAATCTGCAGCAGACGAGCCCCTACATGTGGGTCGATCCTCTGGGACTCGCGTTCATCATCGTCGTTATCGGAGGCGTCGGTTCGATCAAGGGGTCGATCATCGCTGCTTACCTAATCGGTTACCTCGAAACGGCGACCGTAATGGCTCTCGGGTTCGAGTACCGTGGGATCCTGTCGCTCGTACTCGTACTCGTGATCATCATGATTCGTCCGGAAGGACTGTTTGGGAGGGAGTACATTGAGTAACGAACCTGTCGACACCGAGTCACCGACGTCTGCCGCACCGGGCTTCATCGAGAAACATTTCGGTGAAGCAACCAGTATTCAATTCGGGATTATCGTGGTATTGGTGCTCGCGTTGCTCACGGCACCACTGTGGGGTGGAAGCTATCTGTACGTTCTCACCCTCGGGAGCATCTGGGCCATTCTCGTCATGGGCTGGGACATCATCAGCGGACACACCGGGTACATAAGCTTCGGACACTCGGCACTCTCTGGTTCCGCCGCTTACTCGACGGCACTGCTCGTCAATCACGTGGGCGCCTATCCGATGTACGTCACGATTCCCATGTCGATTTTCGTGGCGTTCTTAGTTGGAATGCTGTTTGCACTCCCTTCTCTCAGGCTCCGGGGACCGTACTTCTCGCTCGTGACGTTCCTGTCGGCGCTCATCCTCTATCGACTCGTCTTCCCGTTCGGTGAATATACGGGCGGCGAACTCGGCGTGAGCATGCCGAGGTTGAGTTCCGACCCGCTGATTCGCTATTATACGGTACTCGTCCCGATGCTCGTCATCGCCGGGAGTCTCCTGTACATCAGCCGATCGAACGTCGGCAT
Source organism: Natronomonas sp. (assembly GCA_046545615.1). GTDB lineage: Archaea > Halobacteriota > Halobacteria > Halobacteriales > Haloarculaceae > Natronomonas. The sequence goes on along the minus strand of JBKGZK010000013.1, from coordinate 38,950 downwards.
GGTGTTCAAGGCGATTCGAGCCAACGAACCCGCGGTGGAATCTGCCGGGCTGGACACGACGAAGTTCAAACTCTGGGCATTCACCCTGAGCTCGATCCCGATGGGCTTCGGTGGAGCCCTGCTCGGCCACTTCTTCGGGAACGCCGATCCCGGTACCCTGCTTCTCATCGACCGATCGATCGAGATGATCGTGATTTCCGCCATCGGTGGCATGGGATCGATCCTGGGTCCGCTCTTTGCGGCGTACCTCTTCGTCATCCTCAGAGACGAAGTTCTCCTCTACGTGATCGACCTCAGTTCCACCGGCCGGTGGATCGTCCTATGGGTATTTTCTGCAGCAATGCTGATTTACGCCAGAGAGGGGATCTTCCGTCGATTCTATCTCTGGGTCGGTCAGTTTTCGACCCTCGGCGCCGTCCTGAAGGGGGTCGTTGATTGGTTCCGGAACGTTCCAACCCGCGTTCGATCCAGATTCGGAGGTGACCGCCAGTGAAGGTACTCGAAATCGAGAAACTGACGAAACGGTTCGGTGGACTGACGGCCGTCGACGAGTTCTCTTTCGACGTCGAAGAGGGAGAAATACTCGGATTCATCGGTCCAAACGGGTCGGGCAAGACGACCGTGTTCAACTGCGTTATGAGCGTGTATTCGCCGACATCGGGTAATGTCTACTTTCGAGGTGACGACATCACCTACGATGACACACACGACATCGTAAACGGCGGTCTGGTTCGCGTATCCCAGGAATCCAATCCCGTGGCCGAGATGACCGTGGCTGCGAACATCAAACTGTTCACCCTGCCGAACAGCATCATGGCGTTCCAGGGCGGAGCTGACGATTCGAGGATCCACGAACTCGCCACGCGAGTGGGAATCGAAGATTCCCTCGAGGAACAGCCCGACGAACTCCCCCATGCCGACGTTCGCCGCCTCGAAATCGCAAAGGCCCTCGCCACTGACCCGGATATGATCCTGCTCGACGAACCGTTCGCCGGCATGAATCACGAGGAAATCGCCTCACTCTCGGACCTCCTGCTCGAGCTTCGAGACGAGGGGATAACGATGGTGGTCGTCGATCACAACATGAAAGGCCTCATGAACGTCGTCGACAGGGTAACGGTGATCAACAACGGCGAGAAGCTCGCGGACGGGTCGCCCGAGGAGATTGCGGAAAACCAGGACGTTCAAGAAGCCTACCTCGCGGACACGGAGGCGATCTAGATGTCTCTACTCGAAATCGAAGACTTGCACGTCTATTACGAGAAAGTCGAGGCGATCAAAGGAATTGACATCCACGTTGACGAGGGGGAGATCGTAAGCGTGATCGGGCCCAACGGGGCCGGAAAAACCACGCTCCTAAACGCGATCTCCGGCCTCAAGAGCTATGATGGATCGATCAGGTTCGAAGGCCAGGAACTATCGTCCCTGTCGCCCCGTGAAATCGTCCAGCATGGCGTCATCCACTGCACGGAGGAACGCGATCTGTTCCCGTTCTTTACTGTGCACCAGAATTTGTTGATGGGCGCCCAGTTTCGGGACGATCGGGATGCGGTCCAGGACGACCTCGATATGGTCTACGACCTGTTTCCCCGCCTTGACGAACGACGGGAGCAGGAGGCGGAAACGATGAGTGGTGGCGAACAGCAGATGCTCGCGATCGGACGGTCGTTGATGAGCGATCCGGACCTGCTCATGCTCGACGAGCCGACGCTCGGACTGGCACCGATAATTATCGAGGACATCAACGAGATTCTCGTCGAACTCCAGTCGAAGGGCCTTACGGTGCTTCTCGTCGAGCAGAACGCCTCATTCGCGATGCGACACGCCGAGCGACTCTACTTGCTCGAAACTGGAACTATCGAGCTCTCGGGGTCGGCCCCGGAGTTCAAAGAAAACGACTACATCCAGGACGCCTACATGGGCGTCACGTGAGGACGGGACACAAAACACTCCTGTCGATCTGTTCTCGGTTGGTTACAACTCACTCCAGTTCGGTTCTCGACGGGGCACGACACACCCCCATTCGGTTCTCGACGGAACACAGCGCACTCCCGTCCTGTTTTCGACGATAGATGCCATTCGATGTGCGTAATTTTGTTTCTTGCAGTGGAAACGGTCCTTGCCTCCGGGACCTCATGTAAATAGACAGATATTCTCTGGGACGCATATCAGGATTAATAACCGAGGTCTTCGAACGGACTCTATGGCTTCCGACGAGATTCACAAGGGGCTCGAAGGCGTCGTCATCGACGAATCTGCACTCGGTCGCGTCTTCGGTGACGAGGGACGCCTCGTCTTCCGCGGCTACGACGTCGAGGACATCGCCGAACACGGCGACTTCGAGGAGACGCTCTATCTCATGTGGCACGGGGAACTCCCGACGCAGTCGGCCTACGACGAGTTTTCGGACCTGCTCGCCTCGAAGCGCCCTATCGACGACGAGATTGTCGAGGTGCTCGAGATCTGTGCGGAACTCGATCAACATCCGATGGGAGCACTGCTCGCGGCGGTGTCGCTCCTGGACGGACGTGATCCCAACGTCGATGCTGACTTTGAAACCGATCACGACGCAGTCGTGGAGATCGGTGCATCGATCGCCGCGAAAGCGGCGACGATAACGGCCGCCTACAGCCGCATCCAGAACGGGAAGGATCCCATCGCGCCCCGAGACGACCTCGATCACGCGGAAAATTTCCTGTACATGCTCGACGACGAGGTGCCGCCGTCGGCGTTCGCGGAGGCGATGGACACCGCACTACAGATCCACATGGAACACGGCGCGAACGCCTCGACGTTTACGACGCGAGTGATTTCGAGCACTCTCGCAAATCCCTACCGGGCAGTCGCCGGAGGAATCGGGGCACTGTCCGGACCGCTACATGGCGGTGCCAACCAGGACGTCCTCGACATGCTTGAGGAACTCGACCGGAGCGGACACTCCCTCGGGGAATGGTTCGAGGAACGCCTCGACTCCGACGAGGTCATTTACGGCTGGGGCCACCGCGTGTACAACGTCAAGGATCCACGGGCCAAAATCCTCCAGGGGATGGCACAGTCCCTCATCGACGAGGGCCTCGGCGATCCGAAGTGGTTCGAACTTGCCACGGAACTCGAGGACTACATCGTCGAGGAGACGGACCTCCTCGACCGCGGGATCGCCCCGAACGTCGACTACTATTCGGGAAGCATGTACCAGCAGATGAACATCCCACGGGACCTCTACACCGCCATCTTCACGATGAGCCGGATCGGTGGCTGGATGGGCCACATCCTCGAACAATACGCTGATAACCGAATCATCCGTCCGCGCGTCAAGTACGTCGGCGACCTGGACAATGAGTGGGTTCCGATCGAAAATCGGTGACAACCGACCCGGACCACAACGTGAGGTGTGCGGTTCGAGTGAAGTAACGCAGGGACAAGCCCAGCGGCTTCACCGTCTTGACCGCACGTCCCAAAACGGACCGTGCTGTCGCAGACGAATTTAATTCCCCTCGATCTTCCCGAGATGGGTCGGCTGGAATTTACACCCGAACGCCCACTGCGTCCGTGAGGGTCGGCGGCTCCACCCCGCCCGACAACACCCGTCTCACCTGCCGTAACAGTATTTCGAGAGGTATCGCATTTCCTCGCAACTGCCGGCAGTTGCTTCGGATTAAGGTAGTTAATCCACGTCATAACTGAATACCTCGGTCCGGTGGCGAGGGTAGAAAAGCGTACGCGATTCACCACCGGGAGCAAGCCCCGAGGCACTCTCGCTGTATCTCTGTAGAAACGAATCGAAGGTCCTGTGGTCGGGATCAGTAAATGAGCGCGTCGTCGTTTTCGACCATGTAGAGCGTGCGCGCGGCGATGTTGACGGCGTGATCGCCCACGCGTTCGAGGTCTCGAATCGTGAGCAATATTCGCGAAACCTCCGAGAGCAGCTGTTCGATCTCCACTTCCGAGTCACCTTCCTCGAACTCCGTTTCGATGAGTTCCCTAACGATCCGACTGGATGCAGTTTCACACATTTCGTCGACCTCGTCGTCCCTGTCGTCGATCTCGAAACACGCGTCCACGTCCTCGTTCGCATACGCATCCATCGCATCACCGACCATCTCGATGACCGAATCGCCAATTCCCTGGACGTCGACCTCCGGATAGACGTCGCGTTTGGCCTCAAGGGTGTAATCCCCCAGGTTGGTCGCGAGATCGGCGATACGTTCGAGATCGGTGAGGATCTTGAACGAGGCCGCGATGAATCTGAGATCGCCCGCGACGGGTTGCTGGAGTGCGAGGAGCTCGATGCAATTCTGTTCGAGATCAAGGTACAGTTCGTTGACCTCGTCATCGCCTCGAATCACTTCCCAGGCGAGATCTTCGTCTTTCCTATCGAGGGCGTCGAGTCCCATGCGAAGTCGCTCGAGGGCCACCTCGCTCATGTAGAGGACATCCTCGCGGAGGTCGTTCAGTTGCTCTTGAAATTCGCGTCGTGCCATAGAGTTTCGTGGGCGCTTTTCGTTATGTACTTTCGGTCACTGCCAGACGGTACATCGAAGTCTCGAGGAATCACCGACCCGGTCATCCGAACTTCCCCGTAATGTAATCCTCGACGCGGTCGTGTTCGGGATTCTCGAAGATTTTCGCGGTGTCGCCGAATTCGACGAGTTCCCCGCCCGTCAGGAAGACGGCTGTCTTGTCGGAGATTCGTGCCGCCTGCTGCATGTTGTGCGTGACGATCACGACGGTGTACTCGCGTGCCAGGTCGTCAATGAGATCCTCGATTTTCGATGTGGCGACTGGATCGAGCGCAGACGCCGGTTCATCCATCAGAATCACTTCGGGGTCAGGGGCTATGGCCCGGGCGATACACAGGCGCTGTTGTTGGCCACCCGAGAGATCGAGTCCCGACGAATCGAGCTGGTCCTTCACCTCGTCCCACAGCGCGGCCGCCCGAAGCGACTCCTCGACGCGGGCGTCGATATCTCCGTCATAGCCCTGGATTTCGAGTCCGTAGGCCACGTTGTCGTAGATGCTTTTGGGGAATGGGTTAGGCTTCTGGAACACCATGCCGACCGTCCGTCGAAGGGCGACCGGATCGACATCGTCGTCGTAGACGTTCTTTCCGCGAAGTCGAATCTCGCCCTCGACTCGTGCCGATTCGATGAGGTCGTTCATCCGATTGATACACCGGAGGAACGTCGATTTCCCACAACCGGACGGCCCGATGAGGGCCGTAACCTGTTGTTCGGGGATATCCATGGTGATGTCCCGGAGTGCCTGGACGTCGTCGTAAAAGACATCGACTTGGCGGGCTTCGACCAGTGTTTCGCCGGTGCCCCGATTCGACGACCTGGGCGAGGCGTCGATCGTGTGGATTGCCTGTTCGGTCTCGTTGGTGTGTTGATCATCGGTTCGTGGTTCGTCTGTTTGTGGATCGTGGTGGCTCATTGCTGTGTCTCGTATCGGTTTCTGATATAAATCGCCGTGGTGTTCATGAATAACAGCACCGACAGCAGGACGACGCTGCCGGCAGCTGCGATGTGCTGGAACTCGGCCTGGGGAAGACTCGCCCACTCGAAGATCTGCATCGGCATCGCGCTGAAGGGACCGGTGAGGGAGTACGGCGGGGTGAACATCGACGTCGCAGCCCCGACCATCAGTATCGGTGCCGTCTCGCCGATCGCTCGCGACAGCGACAGAATCGTCCCCGTCATGATGCCCGGGAGTGCCGCCGGTAACACGATGTCCCTCGTCACGTCCCACTTGGTCGCACCCACCCCGTAGGCGGCCCGGCGCTGGGAGTCTGGAACTGCCCTGATGGACTCCTGAGCGGAAACGATGACAATCGGGAGAATCAACAGTGTCAACGTGAGGGCACCGGCGAGGAGGCTCGAACCCAGACTGGCTGCCCGAACGAAAATCGCCAGTCCCAGCAGTCCGTAGACGATCGATGGCACGCCGGCCAGGTTCGAGATGTTCGCCTCGATAAACCGAGTCGATCGGGTGTCCGGGGCGTACTCCTCGAGGTAGATCGCTGCGCCCACCCCGAGAAACACCGTAAAGACGGCGGTCAACCCGATGAGGAATACCGAACCGACGAGGGCCGGATAGATACCCGCTCCGCGCCCACCTGGCAGGTAGCTCTCGACGAACGGCGACGGCGGATAGGTGAGGAAGTCGACCGTGATCCAACCCCAGGATTCGTACACGAGGTCACCGACGAGCAACGCCAGTGCAACGACGCCGACGAACGTCGAGACGATACAGGCAGCCAGGAATGCTCGTCCGAGTCGCCGTTTACGAACGAGGTCAGCACTGGCATCAAGGCCGTCGAAGTACGTCTCGCCCGCCATCAGTCGTAGACCTCCCGATACCGGACTCGAATTCGCTGGCTCAGCACGTTCATCGCGAGCGTCATCACAAACAGCGTGAGTCCGACGGCGAAAAGCGACTGGTAGCCGATCGATCCGACGGAAACGTCGCTGATTCCGACCTGTACCATGTAGGCAGTCATTGTCTGGATCTCCGCTAGAGGATTGAACGTGATGTTCGGCCGCATTCCGGCAGCGAGCGTCACCGCCATCGTCTCCCCGATGGCCCGCGAAATGGCGAGCACGTACGATGCCAGGATCCCTGAAATCGAGGCGGGGAGAACGACGCTCGTCGAAACCTCAAATTTTGTGGCTCCGAGTCCGTACCCGGCGTTTCGAAGGTCGTCGGGAACCGCGTTCATTGCGTCCTCCGACAGTGACGAGACCATCGGGACGATCATGAGTCCCACGACGACGGCCCCGGCTGCGGCGTTGAACGTCCCAGTCTCGGGGAAGACGCGCTGGATTTGTGGCGTAATAAACGAAATCGCGAAGTATCCGTAGACGATCGTCGGCACACCGGCCAGGATTTCGAGGATCGGTTTCAGTGTCCGACGAATCTGGTCGTCGGCGTACTCGCTGAGGTAGATGGCAGTTAGGGTTCCGACGGGGAGAGCGATAAGCGCGGATCCGACCACGATGATCATGGTTCCCCATACGAGTGGTAAAACGCCGTAACTTCGAGGCTGAATCAGCGGCGACCACTCGGTTCCGGTGAGAAAGGACACCATGGATACCGATCGGAAGAACGGGATCGAACCAGTCACGAGCACCAGAATGATTCCCGCCGTGGTGAGCACCGTCACGAGGGCACAGGTGAAAAATACCGCTCGCGCGATCGTGGTGGCTCGATCCGAAACCGTAGTCTGGGTGAATCGTGGCGTACTCATTCGACCACCTCCGCAATCGCCGATTCGAGTCGATCGCTACTGTCAGCGACGGTATCGTCCGGAATTCCGTAATACCCGACCTTTCGGGCGCTCCACTGGGTCCATGCAAGTTCCTCGCCAGGTTGGGCGTACCCCTCCTCGACCGCGCGTTCCATGGCCTCCTCGTCTACATCCTCGAAGTAAAACCGGACGAACTCTCGCACCTCCGGGCGTCGCAGTTCCTCGAGTTTGACGTAGATATACATCATTCGCGAGAGTGGTTGATACGACCCGGACTCGACTGATTCGCGGGTCGGCTTCACGCAGCCATCGTCGTTGTCGACGCCGAGTAATTTGAGGTCGTCTTCGTTTTCGTAGTAATACCCGGCACCGCCGAAGCCGAGCGCGTACTCGTCGCCGCGGACCCCGCGGACGATGACGTTGGTGTCGGAACTCGCGGAGTAATCGCTCCGGACGTTGCCTATTTCGCCGGTGATCGCGCGCGTGAAGTAGTCGAACGTCCCGGAGGCAGTGTCGCGTCCGAACAGTTCGATCTCCTCGTCGGGGAAGCTCGAATCGTCCGGCCGGATGTCGCGCCACGTTTCGACGTCGGATCCGCGCTCCCAGATGCGCGCGAGTTCGTCGACGGTGAGGCAGTCACACCAATCGTTGTCGGGATGAGCGATCACCGCGATTCCGTCGAGTGCTATGTCGAGTTCGACGAACTCCACGCCGTTTGCCGCACATTGCGTTCGTTCGTCGTCCAGGACGGCCCGACTCGCGTTCTGGAGGTGGGTCTCGTCGGCGCAAAATCGCTGAAATCCCGCGCCCGTTCCCGACCCACGGACGGGGATCATGACCCGGTTGTTTCGCCACTGGAACTCCTCCGCCAGTGCGGCGCTGTGGGGCAGGACGGTGTCGCTGCCGTCGACCTTGATTTCGCCTTCGAGGTCGGACGACTCCCCCCTGACGAAACAGCCGGAAAGCGAGCCCACGAGAGCGGTACCAGCAGCCAGCACGCGTCGGCGAGAAGTGGTTGCGACGTCCTTCCTCGCTTTCCCATCCGTCCCACTCGTCATTATCCAAAATCCGCGTCCCGTGAGGTAAGTACTCCACTATGTGATCTATATAGATCTATTGTGATTCGACGGTTCGGACGCGAATATACCCGGTAACCCGATCGACACCAGTCGGCAAGGTATGATACGGCCCTCAGTAATCTATATATTGCAACAGAAATATATAGGTTCGTACGATATCTCCATTATGGAGACCCGCAAGGTGCAGGTGACCGGGGGATCGACGTACACGGTTTCTCTGCCGAAGGGGTGGGCGCGAGAAAACGACGTCAGCGGTGGGAGCGTGGTAGAGTTTTACCCGGAAGACGATTCGCTGTTATTGGCGCCACACCGCGACACAGAGAAGGTCGAGGGGACGCTCGACATCTCCGGGCTGTCCGGCGACGAGTTGATGCGAGCTGTCGTGACGATGTACGTGAGCGGCTTCGACATTATCTCGCTTGAGACGTCCCAGGTGACGGCTGCCCAGCGGCGAACGATACGCGAGGCGACCCAGGGACTCGTGGGACTCGAGGTCATCGGCGAGACGGCCGGTCGCGTCCGCCTGCAGGACTTGCTCGATTCATCCGAGCTATCGATGCACAACGCGCTCACGCGGATGCGCCTCGTCGCGACGACGATGCTTGCTGATGCCGTCGAGGCCCTCCTCGAAGATGACGAGGCCCTTGCGGCGGACGTGGTCCAGCGGGACGACGACCTGGATCGGCTCTGGTCGATGGTCTCGCGCGTGTTCCGGAGCGTTCTCCGTGAGTTCGGTACGGCAACGGAGATTGGACTCGATCGCGAAACTGCCTTCGACTACCACTCGTGTGCCCGACAGCTCGAACGCGTCGGCGACCACGCCGCCAAGATCGCCACCCACGCCGCCACGCTGGATGCGCCACCTGAGGGAGCGGCAGCGGCCATCGAAACGTTGCACGAAGACGCCACGGAAATCGTCGAGATGGGGATGGACGCCCTGCTCGAGACCGATTCCGAGCGTGCCACGCAGCTCGCGAACGACGCACAGCACCGAATTGGCGGTATCGACGACCGGGCACGCCAGGTGGACGACGAACTGCGCGAACTCGAGGCGCAGGAGGCCCAACTCCTCGGGCTGGTCGTCGATTCGCTATCGAGGAGCGCCGACTACGGTGGAAACATCGCCGAGACGGCTCTCCAGAAGGCTGCCCCGACGCCTTGATAGCCCCCGATCGCCCACTCCGATCGGAGATTATTCCATTCGCCCGCTCGAAACCCGTCCGCTCGGGCTCCGACCGCCCGCCGTTGTTAAGCCCGTTGCGATGGATCGGTTGATATGGTCACCGAGCTCACCGATGGGATCTACTGGTTCGACCTCACCGGCGTCAACGCGTACCTGGTGGCGGACCCCGAAGAACTGGTGCTCGTCGATACAGGCACCCGATTCGACGCGGGGACGATCGAGTCCGGTATCGTGGAGGCGGGCTTCAGACTCGACGCCCTCGATCGCATCCTCATCACGCACTACGACGTCGACCACGTGGGCGGACTGGGAACGCTTGCCGTCGACGCCCCCATCCACGTCGGCTCTCCGGACGATTCACTCCTGACCGGTTCGAGGAAACCCCTACTTTCGGGACTCAAATCGTTCACCCAGCGGGTGAGCAGTCCGTTGATACCAGCGATCGATCCACGTCGAGTATCGGTGGTCGCAGACGGCGAAAGGATCGGTAATTTCACCGCCACGCACACGCCGGGACACACGCCTGGTCACACCGTCTACGTCCACGAGGAGTTATCAGCGGCGTTTCTTGGCGATGCGATAATCGAACGCAACGGTTCCTTCCGACCGACGCCGTGGTTTCTGTCGAGTGACGTCGAGCTCGCTCACGAGAGCATCCGGTCGTTCGCGGAAACGGCGACGTTCGACGTCGCGGCGATGGGCCACGGCACCCCGGTGACCACCGGGGGGAGCGAACGGCTCGAGGCACTCGCCGCCGAGCTGTAACAATAACAGATCGAACACTTAGGACAGGAGTTCCTCGGCCACCGTCTCCGGATCGAGCAGCGCTGGATCGACGATGTGATCGACCAATCCCTTCGCGAACTCCGGGAGAGAATTCCGCGTATAGACGAACACGCGGAGGTCCGGGTTTCGTTCCTTGGCGACGACGATCGAGGTTGCCAGGCCAACGTCGGTCACCACGAGGACGTCCGCGTCGTCGATGCCAGCGGCTTCGAGCGATTCGGAATCTGCGGTCCCTTTGGCGAGGGTGACCTCGGCGCCTGCGGTTTCGAGTGCGGAGCCGATGTCGTTTGCGTCACCGCCCGTGATCACGACCTTACTCATATTCGATCGTAGCCGGTGGTTTGTGGGTGACGTCGTAGACGACGCGTGCGACGTCCTCATTTTCGCTTGTGATGCGCGATTGGATCCGCTGGAGCGTCTCCCAGTCGAGGTCCTGCGCTCGTGCGGTCATGCCGTCGCGGGACTCGACGGATCGGACGGAAACGATCCAGCCGTGGACGCGATTATCCCCCTTGACACCCGTTCCTTTACCGATGACGGCGGCGAAGGCCTGCCAGGGGTCGTAGGACTCGAGTTCGTCTTCGACGACGTGACACGCCTCCCGGGCGATCGACACCTTCTCGCGCGTGACCTCCCCAAGCACCCGAACGGCGAGCCCGGGCCCCGGAAACGGCATTCGCTCGGATATGATCGCATCGAGTTCGAGTTCGCGCGCCACCTCCCTGACCTCGTCCTTGTAAAGTTCGCGGACGGGTTCGACGATTTCCTCGAAGTCAATCACTTCGGGCAGTCCACCGACGTTATGGTGAGATTTGATCCCGCCCTCGGATTCGATGCGGTCCGGATAGATCGTCCCCTGAACCAAGACGTCCGCGTCGGCTTCGCGGGCCTCGCGCTCGAACTCCCGGATGAACTGCTCGCCGATGACAGCCCGTTTCTCCTCGGGGTCGACGACGCCCTCGAGCGCCGACAGGAATCGATCCCTGGCGTCCACGATTCGGAGTCCGTCCATGAAGGCGAACGTAGCTTCGATCTCCTCGGTTTCGCCCTTGCGCATCAGCCCCGTATCCACGTAGACGGCAGTGAGCCGGTCGCCGATGGCCCGGTAGGCGAGCGCCGCCGAAACCGAGGAATCGACTCCACCCGACAGTCCAATGACGGCGTTTCGATCCCCGACGTTCTTGCTGATCTCCTCGACAGCTTCCTCGATGAACGACTCCACGTCGACCATCAGGCCGTCACCTCCCCGTAGGGCGACGTCAGGATCGTCTCGAGAAGTGCAACGAACGGCGGCGACGCGTCACCCGGTCGGGACGTAAATTCCGGATGGAATTGCGTCCCGAAGAAGAACGGATGGGACGGCAGCTCCAGAATCTCCATGCGGTTTCCGGCCCGTCCCGAAAAGACCAGACCCTCGGATTCGAGTGCCTCGATGTACTCCGGATTCACCTCGTAGCGGTGGCGGTGTCGTTCGAGACATCGTTCTGCGTCGTAAATTTCGTGTGCCATCGTCCCCGCCAAGATGTCGGTCTCGTGTGCGCCGAGGCGCATCGTCCCGCCCATGTCCTCGATTTCGTACTGTTCGGGCAGGATATCGATGACCGGATATGGCGTGGAATCGGCCATCTCGGTGGAATGTGCGCCCTCGAATCCACAGACGTTCCGGGCAAACTCGACCACCGCCATCTGAAAGCCCAGACACAGCCCGAGAAAGGGCACGTCGTTTTCTCGGGCGAACTGTACGGCCTCGATCTTTCCCATCGTCCCGCGTGCGCCGAACCCACCCGGGACGATGATCCCGTCGGCACGTTCCAGCCTGTCGGCGTGATCGTCGTCCATCTGGTCGGCGTCGACCCACAGCACGGACACGTCGGTGCCGGTCTCGAGTCCGGCGTGTTTTAGCGATTCGTGGATCGACAGGTAGGCGTCCTCAAGAGCATACTTGCCGACCAGCGCAATTTCGACCTCGGTGTCCGGTTCCCTGGTGACGATTTCGCGCCACTCGTTTTCGCGCTCGGCCTGGGGTGTCGCCCGTTCCTCGAGCGACAGTTCAGTCATCACGTACTCGTCGAGTCCCTCCTCTTCGACCATCAACGGGACGTGGTAGATGTCCTCGACGTCGGGGTTCGAAAAGACCGCATCCACCGGGACGTCACAAAAGAGGGCGATCTTCTCTTTCGTCTCCGGATCCAGTTTGTCGTCGCACCGGCCGACCAGCACATCGGGCTGAAGACCGATCGAACGAAGTTCCTTGACCGAGTGCTGGGTCGGTTTCGTCTTCTGCTCGCCGTTTTTCGAGTACGGGACAAGGGTGACGTGGGTGAAGAGGATGTCGTCGTCGGCCTCCTCGTGTGCGAACTGGCGGAGCGCCTCGAGGAACGGCATGCCCTCGATGTCACCGACCGTTCCGCCAACTTCGACGATACACACGTCGTGGCCCTCGGCAGCTTCCCGAATCCGGCGCTTTATGTCGTCTGTGATATGTGGAATGATCTGGACGGTATCGCCGAGGTAATCGCCTGCGCGCTCCTTTTCGATCACGTGCTGGTACGTCTTGCCTGTCGTCACGTTGTGATCGAACGTCATGTCGATATCGAGAAACCGTTCGTAGTTCCCGAGATCGAGGTCGACCTCACCGCCGTCCTTCAGCACGTAGACCTCCCCGTGCTGGTAGGGATTCATCGTCCCCGCGTCCACGTTGAGGTACGGGTCGATCTTGACGGCAGTAACGTCGAAGCCGGCATTGGCGAGCAACCGGCCGGTACTCGCCGCCGTGATGCCTTTCCCCAGCCCGGACATCACGCCTCCGGTGACGAAAATGTACTTGTCACCGAGAGTAGGATCGTATTCAGTAAGCTCCGTCGGCATACCGTGTGTGCGCCATGGCACGTCAAAACGGTTTCGACCTGCAGACTCGTGCGCCCGATCGATCACCTGTTCTGGACGAATTCGTCGACCAGAAAACCCCCAGCAAGCGATCCGATCTTTGCCGCCTGACCGATAAAAAAGTGATCCGTACCGACCCCGACGACGTCGACACCGACCATTCGTGCGCGCTCTACCAAGGGCTCCCAGTTTGCGGTGTCGTCGCGCTCCCCGTAGACAATTCTGACCGGGGCCTGAATCGCATCGATAGCCGCGACCGCGTCGAGCCCCTCTCCAAGAGTCGACGCCGGGGCAAGCGCCGCAACCGCGACGGGATCCGTTTCGGCGGCCGCGAGCAACGCGATACAGCCCCCGAAGCTGTATCCGAAGATGCCCACGCGTTCGTATCGGTTCCGTGCCCATTCGAAAGCGTCTTTCGCGTCCCCGAGCTCACCGTGTCCGCCGTCCCAGTCCCCGTAATCGAATCGGAGACAGGCCACCCCGCTCGCGGTTAGCTTGTCGCTCACGGCGCGCAGTCGCTGATCGCTCCTGTTGCCACCCATCTGGGGATGTGGCGGACAGGCAACCACACAGGCCGAACTAGACGACGAATCCGAGTCCGGATTGTCCAGCGTTGCATCGACCTCTCGATCCGAAGGAACCACGACCGTTTCGCTCATGGGCGGCGTTGGTCGGCGGTCGTCTTGAGGGTGTGGAAACTCCTCATTTGGTGAAGGGGAGCGCGAATGCCCACCACCGGACTCGGAATCCTGGTAGATTCGATACCAAGGCAATCGAACGTCCCGGAATGAGACCGCGCCGACAGCTACAAGAATACGAGCGTCAGCAGCCCGACCGTCGCGACAACGCCGAGGATCGTCGCCACCAGTTTGCCGAGCGCCCTCGAACCGAGTACCCACACGAGACCGACCTTGACCATCGTGTTCGCGATGGCGGCGATGACGATACCGGTCGTGGCGACCGCGGGTGAGATCGACCCGTCCGCCGAGAGCTTGCTCAAACTCAGCGTGATCGCATCCACGTCGGCGAGTCCGGACACGAATGCCGTGGCGTAGACGCCCGACGACCCGAGAACGACGTTGGCATAGTCGGAGACGACAAGCACGACCGCAAAGAGCAGCCCGAAGAGCAGGGCCGGGGCGAGCCGAAACGGGTTCTCGATTTCGGTCTCGATCGTGCGTTGCGTCGTAGACCTCCAGTAAACGAACACGGCGACCACGGCACCTGTGACCGTCATGGCTCCCAGAGGAAGTACGACGTGTGCGAGGAGGTCGGGGTTCACGAATGCAACTTCGATGAGTGCACGGGGAAACATAACGACCGATGCGATGACCGTCGAGAACGCGCAGATCCGATACAGCGTCGGTGATTCGGTGGTTCGTTCGGCCATCGACACCGCGGTCGCGGTCGACGAAACGAACCCACCGAGAACGCCAGTCAGCGCGATTCCCCGGGTGGGACCGACGGTGCGGCTCAGTACGTACGCGACAAAGCTCAATCCAGTGACGAGAGCGACCATCAACCAGACGAAGCGCGGATTGAGGTCGAACAACCATTCGAGTTCGCGGTCGGGCAACAACGGAAAGACGACCATCACCACGAGAATGAACTTCACGATGGCTCGTTGTTCGGCGTCCTCGATGCGATCGGCCACTCGATGTATCCGGGCCTTCTCGGAAAGGAGAACGGTGGCGACGCCACCGACGACCACCGCCACGAGGAGTCCCCGACTTGAGTGGGTGGTCAACGCGCCGAGAATCACCGTCAGCAGGGCGGCAGTCAACGTGGTCAACCCCAGGTCACCTTCCAGCCAGACCTTGCCCGCGTAGGCAACGGTAAGCGGTGCGGCCAGCGCGAGAATCGCCACCGCCAACGAGTCCGGAACGAACTCCTGGACGAGTGCACCGTAGAGGCCAATCAACGGAAACGTTCGGCTCCCGGCAAATGCGCCAGCGGACTCGCTCTGTTCGCGTTCCATCCCGATCAGGGCCCCGATACCGAAGGCGATGAAGAGGCGCACGACGAGCGAAAGGACGGGATCGCCCAGGAAATCCTCCATGTAGAAGAACGTTCGTCCAACACGAAGGTTAATCTTCGGGCGCGCTGGGGCGACGAAAACTCCTGCCGCGCCCGTCCGGCGATTCGGTGGGATACGACTCGTCGCCGTGACCAATCCGGATAGTCTTTTAAGTGTTCCGGCCAACTAACGGAGGTATGGGCATCCTCTCTCGTGCGTCGTACGTCATTCGATCGAAACTCAACGCCCTCCTCAACCGCGCAGAGGATCCGACCGAAACGCTCGATTACTCCTACGAGCGTCTTCGCGACGAACTCCAAGACGTCAAGAAGGGAATCGCGGATCTCACCACGCAAAAGAAGCGTCTCGAGATCCAGAAACGCCGCCTCGAGGAGAACGTTGAAAAGCACAACGCACAGGCTCGACAGGCCGTCGAACAGGACCGCGACGACCTCGCGCGTCAGGCCCTCGAGAAGAAAAAGAAAAAGATGCGCCAGATCGAGGAGCTCGAGGCCCAGATCACTGACCTCCAGTCTACGCAGGACGACCTGGTCGACAAGAAGAACGAACTCCAGAGTCGCATCGAGGAGTTCCGGACCGAAAAGGAAACCATGAAGGCGCGTTACGAGGCGGCGGAAGCATCCGCGCGGGTTTCTGAAGCCATGACCGGTGCGGGCGACGAAATGGAAGACGTTGGGCGATCCATCGAACGCGCTCGCGATCGGACCGACGACATGGAGGCCCGGGCAGAGGCCATGGACGAACTCGAAGAGACCGGCGCTTTCGAGGACGCGCTTTCGGAAGGAGATTCGATCGACCGAGAACTCGAAACAATGCAGACCGACGGCGAGATTGAGGCCGAACTCGAGACCCTGAAAGCCGAAACCGGTAGTTCCGAGGTGGATGGGACCGCCGCGGATACGGTGGACGACGAATCCGAGGTCGAATCCGAATCCGTCGATCCCGAAGTCGAGGCCGAACTAGAAGACATCAAAGCTGACGACGAATCCTGACGCCGGTTAGTAGCTCCCACTCGAGGATTCGACATCGAATGCGTCCCGCCACGATGGCGGAACCGACGTTGGATCGCCAGTATCCGGATCGGTCACGACCTGGACGGTCGTGGCGGTCGTGGCGAGGTTATCACGTACCTGGAGCTCGGTTTCTGTGGTGAAACTCGTCGAACCCACTTCGCGGACGCTGGTCGAGGCAACGATCCGGTCGCCCGGGAAAAGTTCCTCCTGAAAGTCCAATTCGAGGTGGACGACCGGTATTCCGTAACCTTCCTCAAAGTCGACGGTCTCCCGAAGGAAGTGGCGCCGAGCCTCACCTACGTACGCCGGTACGATTGTGTTATCCACGTGACCACCGTCGACGTCACGTGTGCCGACGATGATCTCATAGTTCCCCGTCATTCCGCCAGCACGTTGGGTTCGAGTCGTCGGTCGTCGATTTCAGCCACGAGTTGCTCGTAAAACGTCTCGCGGGGGACGTCCTTTCGCTCCCGTTCGAAGCGATCTCGGATCGAGACGGTGTCTGCATCGACTTCGTCGTCGCCGACCACGAGCATGTACGGCACCCGGTCGTCGTGAGCGGTCTGGATCTTTTTGCCGACCGTCCAGGAGCGGTCCTCGATGTCCGCGCGCACATCTCTTCGTCCGAGTTCGGATTCGAGTCGCTTCGCATAGGGGATGTTGTCGTCCGAAACCGGCAGAATTCGAACCTGCTCGGGGGCAAGCCACGTCGGAAAGTTCCCGTCGAAGTGCTCGATCAACACCATAAAGAATCGTTCGTAACTGCCGTAGAGCGCTCGGTGGATCATGACCGGACGGTGTTCCTCGTTGTCGTCGTCGACGTACGTGAGGTCGAATCGTTCTGGCATCATGAAATCGAGCTGCACGGTCGGCCCGTCCCACGATCGACCGAGCGCATCACTGAACGAGAAGTCGATTTTCGGCCCGTAAAACGCGCCGTCGCCGGCTTCGATCCCATACTCGTAAGGAGAGTCCTTGAGGACCGACTCGAGTTGCGCCTCGGCGTGCTCCCAGATTTCGTCGCCGCCCATGGACTTTTCGGGTCGCGTGGCAAGGTCGACCGAGGATTCGAGTTCGAAGGTCTCGAGTACCTCACGAATCATCTCAAGGATCTGGGTCACCTCGGCCTCGATCTGGTCGGGACGCACGAAGAGGTGGCCGTCGTCGATGGTG
Source organism: Natronomonas sp. (assembly GCA_046545615.1). Taxonomy (GTDB): domain Archaea; phylum Halobacteriota; class Halobacteria; order Halobacteriales; family Haloarculaceae; genus Natronomonas. The sequence continues at coordinate 21,546 of JBKGZK010000013.1, read as the reverse complement.
AAGGCCCAGGTCCGCGACAGCCCGGAGAGTTCGCCGCGTTGTTCCTTCCTGTAAACCTTACCGTGTTCTGCATACCTGACCGGGAGGTCCCGATACGACCAGGTGCCACGGTCGAAGATGGTGACGTGGCCCGGACAGTTCATCGGTTTGAGTCCGAACTCGTCGTCGTCGAGTTCGAAGAGGAACATGTCATCCTGGTAGTTGTCGTAGTGGCCGGACTTTTTCCAGAGATCCGTCTTGAACAGGTGTGGCGTCTCCACGTAGTCGTAGCCGCTCGCCTTGTTGAGTTCGTCAACGTAGCCCTCGAGTTCCGAAAGGACGGTCCGCCCGTTTGGGTGGTATAAAGGCAGGCCGGGACCGGCCGTCTCGTCGATTGAAAACAGGTCAAGTTCCTGCCCGAGGCGTCGGTGGTCCCGCCGTTTGGCCTCCTTACGGTTCTCGCGAAACGTCTCGAGTTCGGATTCGCTCTCGAATGCCGTACCGTGTACCCGAGTGAGGATGTCATTCGACTCGTCGCCCCGCCAGTACGAGGAGGAAATGTTCAACAAGGCGACCGCACCGACCTCCCCGGTCGAGCCGACATGTGGTCCCCGGCAGAGGTCCTGCCAGTCGTCCTGGACATAGAACGTGACGGTTTCCTCGCCGGCAGCCTCAGATTCGAGGATGTCTCGTTTGTAGGGGTTTTCTTCGTAGAGTTCGAGGGCTTCCTCGCGGGATCGTTCGACACGCTCGAGCTCGTAGTCGGCCTCGATGATCTCTCGCATTCGACCTTCGATCTCCTCGAGATCGTCAGCGTCTAGGTCCACACCCGTCACGTCGTAGTAAAATCCCTCGTCGGTCGGGGGACCAATCGCGAGTTTCGCCTCGGGATGAAGCTCCTGGAGTGCCTGGGCGAAGACGTGGGCCGCGGTGTGACGCAGAACCTGGCGGTACTCGTCTGCGTCCTCCGTGACGATTTCGAGCCGGCAATCGGTTTCGATCGGTTGGTGTTTGTCGGCCAGTTCACCGTCGACGATTCCCGCCACGGTGTCGTCGCCGAGTCCCGGTCCGATCTCGTAGGCCACGTCCTCGACCGTCGACCCCGACTCGACGTCGAGTTCGGAGCCGTCGGGAAGGGTGACAACGACGTCGCTCATACCAACCGAAAGCCGAGGCGGCGGGATAAGTCTTAAGAGACCGTGGCAGGCGTGCAAGCCACCCACATACGAGGCGAGTTCGACACGGCCTTCTTTATACGATCGGATCCCAACCCAACACGATGGACGATCGCGACCAAAGTCGTGGACCCTTTGAGGAGGACCTTCGTCCGGCCGTCAGACGCCTCGACATGAAACAGAACGATCCCGCTCCGACATCGACGGTCGATCCCTTAGACCTGGCGGGGCCGACCCAGCGAATTGAACCGGCGATCGTCCCGGTCTGGATCATGCAAGCGTCGATTTCGGCCGCAATCCTAGGCAGTATCGTCGGGGGTACATTTCGGTTCTTCTCGATCGCATCTCAGTGGTACGGGGGCCTCGTGTTCGCCGCATTCTTCTTCGCGGGCGTGCTCCATTCCGTGTGGCGGTATCGAATCTGGCGGTTTCGGCTTCGAGAAGATTCACTCTACCTCGAACGCGGCGTGTTTCGCCGCGTCAGGACGGTGGTCCCCTACGTCAGAATCCAACATGTCGACGTGAGCCGAGGACCGGTAGAGCGGATCTTTGGCCTCGCGACCACGGTCGTATATACCGCCGGATCCCGCGGTGCGGACGTGTCGATCCCAGGCCTTTCGCCCGACCGGGCAGACGACCTCCAGACTAGGCTCAAACAACTAGCGATAGCCGCGGAGGGAGACGACGCGGTCTGACAGCAAATGCGCCTGCACCCACTCTCGATACCGTATCGGGCCGGCGAATCCGTCCTCAGGCTTGCCTGGGTGATCATACTCGTTGCCATCGGATCACCACAGGTCAGCGGTCCCGCCGGCATTGGCGTCATCGTCGTGCTGTGGTTTCTCGTCGTGCTTGCCTATCAGCTTGTGTACTACCAGCGATTCGAGTACGAGCTTACGCCCGAGACGCTCGACATTGTCTCTGGGGTGGTCTCGCGACGGCACCGGGAGATCCCCCTTCGACGCGTCCAGAACGTTGACATCAGCCGCAACGTGGTCCACCGCCTTGCGGGGATCGCACGTATCGAATTCGAGACTGCAGGGGGGTCCTCGACGGAGGCGTCGCTCCAGTACGTTAGCTACCCTGAAGCAAAGCGGCTCGAGTCTGAAATCGGCCGACGAAAACGCCGGGAAGGGTCGACCGATGAACCGGAGGAAAAGCAGGAGATTTTCGCCATCACCGGGACCGAACTCGGACTCCTCGGGCTCGTGGGTGTCGACCTCCGGTTGCTCTCCATTGTGGCAATCCTGTTACCGGTTATTTCCCCGTCGCTCCAGGAGCAGTTCGGCGACCCATTGCTCGGCCTCGCGGTCACCGCCCCGCTGTTGGCCATCGCAATCGTGGCCGTCGTGGCTGCGATCAGCGGTCTGTTCTCGATTGCCAACTACTACGGCTTTCGACTCCGGCGGTCCGCGCGTGACCTCCACTACGAGCGCGGCCTCCTCCAGCGCTACAGTGGGACCATCCCGCTCGACAAAGTCCAGACGCTCTCGATATCGGAGAACCTCATCGCGCGCTGGCTCGGGTACGCGTCACTCGCAGTCGAAACCGCCGGGTACGCACCCGGTGAAGGGGGCTATCAGTCTGCAATTCCCCTAGCCGAACGAGAGCGGGTCTTGGAGCTCGGCCGTTCGATCGAATCTTTCGGCGAGCTGGATTTCAATCGACCACCCGGGCGCGCACGCGAGCGATACGTGATCCGATATCTCGCCGTCGCCGGGATCGCGATTTTCGGGTCATACGCGGTGAATCGATACACCGGCCTCGGGTTCGCCTGGTATGCGACGCTCGGCCTCCTGGTAATAGCCCCGATTGCCGCACATTTCAAGTGGATCCACCTCGGCTACCAGATCGGAGACGAGTACGCCGTGCTCCGGGAAGGGTTCTGGACCCGGACGACGACAGTAGTGCCGTACTACCGGGTGCAGACGGTACTCGACAGTCAAACGATATTCCAGCGTCGCCGTCGACTCGCGACGCTCGTCGTCGACACCGCTGGGACGAGCGGACTCACCAACAGACAGCCTCGGGCGCTCGACATCGACGACGAACGAGCGGCGGATATCCGTGAAGACGTCGCCGATCACCTCCAGGTTGAGATCGCCCGCCGAAGTGAAAAACGCCGCGCAGATCGGCTCGAATCGATAGAGATCGGTCTGGAAGGATCAGCGGACGACTGACGCAATCTTGAGGAATCGTCCCGTCTCGCCTCACCTGACGTAACTCATGCGTCCCGATGCGTTCGGAGGACTTTCCTTGAAATGACCTGAAGGCCAATCCTTTTGGAAGATCCACGTCTTGCGCCTCGTATGGCACGCGAGATACGTCACGAGGCGACGGGACCGGACGTGATCGACGAGGACGACTTCGGCGATGATGGGCGGGCGTACATCTGCCGGTGCGGTCTCTCCGATACCAAACCCTTCTGTGACGGTTCCCACACCGCGACCGCAGACGAGGCGGACGACGTTCTCTACAAGTACGAAAACGATGACAGCGATGGCGAACGCAAAGTTATCGTCGACGTCGAATACGTGACGGAGTAGACGGTCGGACAATCTAATAGGTAACCGGTACCAAATGCACTATCAGGGAGTCGTCTTCGATCTCGATGGAACCATCTACCGGGGAAACCACCTGCTTCCCGGCGCTGCCGGGGCAGTTCGACGGGTACGCGAGACCGGCGCGTCCGTGCTATTCTTTTCGAACAATCCGTCACGGTCCAGGGAAGCGTACGTCATGAAACTCGAAGACCTCGGGATCAAGGTCACGCCTGACGAAGTACTGTCCGCGGGGACCGTGACGACGCGATTTCTCGCCACCGAACATCCTGAGGACCCGGTGTTCGTCGTGGGCGCGACCGGCCTCCTACGGCAGTTCAAGGCGGCGGAGCTGAAGATCGTTGCCGAGCCGGAACGAGCGACAGTGCTCGTGGCGTCGTACGATCCCGACTTCGATTACGTGGACATGCGCGATGGATATCGTGCGCTCGCCGCGGGAGCCATCTTCTATGGAACCGATCCAGACAGACTCGTTCCGGCCACAGACGGGATGGTCCCCGGATCCGGAGCCATCATCAACGCAATCGGAGGAATCGTCGATCGATCGCCTCGAAAGATACTCGGGAAACCGTCGGTGGAGGCACAGAACGCGGCACTCGAGGCACTTGAGTGTCCGCCCGATCGATGTCTCCTCATCGGAGATCGGTTAAATACTGACATCGCACTCGGCGAGAACGCAGGTATGACCACGGCCCTCGTCGAAACCGGCGTGGCCTCCTCCCCTGACATTGACGAGAGCGGTATTATCCCAGATTACGTGCTCGATTCGCTCGAATCGTTCGACGAAATTTTCGATTAACCGATCGACTGCTTCCTGTTTCCCGATCGTCTGACGGAGGATTTATCCTCGTTCGATCCTCACCCATAGTATGGTAAGTGATCACACCCCATACGACTACGGTGGGACCGAAACGAATGCCGTTGGCGACGATCCCCCCAGACCCGACGAGCGGGAGGGCGAACTAGTCATCGTCGACGGATCGTCAATGAGTTACCGGCGATACAGACGGGGTCGGTGACCGAAGCGTCCCCGTTTCGGAACGACTCGTTGGCTACCCGAGGTAGATTAACGTCGTCGATATCGGCGTGCAGATCACAACGACCATGGGATCAATTCCACCCGTGGATGTTGACAAGGATCGACAAGGCCATCAACACGAGATTCGGCCTGCAACAATCGAGAGGGCCAGTATCGCTACTGAAGGTAAATTCTCGAGGAAGCAACCAGATGAATCGATCGACGACAGAGCCGAGTCGTCCGACAAATCCACCGTTTGCCAGGATCTATTTAAGTGGCAGGCGAACGGAGGACGACCATGGAGTACGCCGATTTTCTCGACGAGTCATACGTCCCGGCTTCGAGTGACCTCGTGTGTACGTTTCGAATCCAGTCAGCCGAGGGGCTCTCCGTCGCCGATGCTGCCGCCAGAATCGCGAGCGAAAGCTCGAATGGAACGTGGGCTGCACTCGATCCGGACTCCGACGTCGGACGATATTCGGCCATCGCGTTCGACATCGATTCGGGATCCGACGACGCGACGGTACGGGTCGCCTATCCCGAAGAACTATTCGAACCGGGGAATCTCAGCCAGATGCTGTCCTGTATCGCGGGGAACATTATGGGAATGAAAGCGGTGGAGACGATCCGCCTGCTGGATTGTGAGTGGCCCGCTGGTCTGGTCGGGACGTTCTCAGGACCCCAGTACGGAACGTCAGTCCGAACGTCATTGCTCGACGCAGGCGGGCGACCGGCACTCGCGACCGTCCCGAAACCCAAAGTCGGACTGTCGACCGAGGAACACGTCGAGATTGGCCGTCAGGCCTGGACGGGTGGCGTCGACCTCCTCAAGGACGACGAAAATCTCACCGACCAGTCGTTCAATCCCTTCGAGCAACGGGTCTCAGAATCGCTGGCCGTCGCCGAAACCGTCGAACGCGAAACGGGAGAGCGAAAGGACTACCTGGTCAACATCACCGCCGAGACGGACGAGATGGTCCGCCGGGCCGAGTTCGTGGCCGATCACGGCGGCCGATTCGTTATGGTCGACGTCATAACCAGTGGATGGTCGGCTCTCCAGACCGTTCGCCACCGGTGTGAAGACCTCGATCTCGCCATCCACGCCCACCGGGCGATGCACGCGGCCTTTGATCGGCTCCCCCAGCACGGCGTGTCCATGCGATGCCTGGCCCAGTTTGCGCGTCTCGCCGGCGTTGATCACATCCACACCGGAACCGCGGGACTCGGAAAGCTCGAGAACGAAGATACGCCCGGAATCAACGCCTGGCTCGCGTCGGACCTCCACGGGCTCGCCGACGTGCTTCCGGTCGCCTCGGGTGGACTCCACCCCGGAATCGTCGATACCCTTCTCGAGTCGCTGGGAACCGACCTGATCGTTCAGGCGGGTGGAGGCATCCACGGTCATCCCGATGGAACGAAGGCAGGTGCGATCGCGTTGCGAGCAGCCGTCGACGCGTTCGTCGACGACGAATCGCTCGAGTCACGGGGCGAATCGGTGCCGGAACTGGCGACGGCGCTCGAAACCTGGGGAACCGAGTCGCCACGGTAGCACTCAAAGAGGGTGGGACCGTCGGGTCAGTAGAAACCCCTGTCGACCTCGTCGGTTTCGATGAGATCGTCGAGTTCCTTCGTGAGAAGGTCGTCGGCCTCGTCGAACGTGGATGCGAGTTCGTCGAGCTCGTCGGGTCGATCGTACATGTCGTACTCGATCGGACCGAACGCAGGACTCTCGACAGCGTCCATGACGTCCTCGAAGAGCGCATCGGGAGTCGTCGGTGCGTCCGAGTGAGTCTTGAGGACGGACTCCAGTCGTTTCGCGCGCCGTTCGGCTTCCGTCTCGTCTTCCGTCGGAGATCGAACACCGAATCGACCCCCACTGTTTCGGTCCGGAAACAATGGCGCGAGGTCGTCGTCGATCCGCCGTGCAACCCTCGCACCCACGCCTTCGACGTCGAAGGGGTTCTTCGCGTACGTCTTCAGGTGGTAGACCCCGACCGACGGATGACCGATGAACATGTCCTCGCCGAGTCCGGTCGCACGATCGCCAGCGACTGCCTGCCAGTCAGCAGCGTCGCCGTTCGATTCGACGACATCGGTAAGTATGTCCTGCCAGTCGCGAACGCGCATATCGGGTAGTTAGCGGGACGCGGAAAGAAGCTATCGTCTCGGGACGGGGGCGACTTTTCGCACCGCCTCGCCCGGACGTATTTCTACGTCCGCCTCGAACCCCTCGTAGGAGCATGTACGACGAGATTCTCTACCCCACGGACGGTAGCGAGGGAGCCGAGGCTGCCCTTGAGCACGCCATCGATCACGCACTGACCTACGACGCGACCCTTCACGTGCTCTACGTCGTAGAGGAGCGGATATCGGAAGCACGTGCCGCCGAAATCCTCGATAGTCTCGAAGCGACCGGCGAACGTACCGTCGAGGAGGTTCGATCGAAGGCCAAATCTGCCGGGGTTGAATCTCTCCGAGGATACATCGGGAGTGGCTCCCCGTATCGGCAGATCCTCGCCTACAGCGAGGACCACGACGTGGACTTGATCGTGATGGGAACGCACGGGCGACGGGGAGTCGACCGCTACCTTCTGGGCAGCGTCGCAGAGAAAGTGGTACGGACCGCCCCCAGTCCAGTTATGACGGTTCGGGCATCCGAGGACTGATCGCCATCGATGCGCGATCCAAACACGATCGAAATCGTCCAGTCGGTCACCCCGGACTGGCTGATTTCCGTATTCAGCGTCCTCACCCGGTTTGGAGGCGTATCGGTTCTACTCGCTATCGCCTGCCTCTACTACTGGGTGGGCGACCGGGAACGCAGTGGGTACACGTTCGCGGTGATTCTTGGCGGACTAGCACTGCTCGCGGGGCTCAAAGCCACCTTCGCATATCCCCGCCCACCGGCCGAGCTCCACCTGATCGCGACCGACAGTCCCAGCTTTCCGAGCGGACACGCGATGGGCGCGACCGTCGTCTACGGGATCCTGGCGCTTTCGATGGATCGGTTCTCGAATCGGGGATTGAGACTTGCCGTCGCTGGCGTTATCGTCGCCATCGTCAGCGTTTCTCGAATCGCCCTAGGCGTCCACTACCCCATCGATATTGGAGCTGGCATTGTGGCTGGGGCGGGATATCTCGTCCTGGTGACGTACACATCGCGTGGCGATGCCTACAGGGCGTTCCTGATTGCGGTAGCGATCGCCCTCGGAGGGCTAGTGGTCGGGAGCATTGTAGGGACGACCCCGAATTCCACCTGTCTCGATGGCCTCTGTTTCGATCGCGACGTGCTCGTCGCCACGGCCGCAGCCGGTGGTGGATTCATGACCTGGTCCCGCATCGATGACCGCGTAAACCTGGATCGGTGGATCTACGCAATTGGGGTGGCTGGACTGGCGATTTTCGTCGTCGGAATCACCACACTCGACGTTTCCACGGGTATTTTGGTCGCCGCCGCCGCGATCGGAATCCCCGCGGTGCTTTTGCTGCCAAAAGTGATCGACCGGTCGCAACGCTGAGATGGGGTGGTGGTGCGCTTGCTCGATCACGGGTGCGGTGTCTGCCGGCACCAGTGTGATCCATACGAGCCGACGATGACGGATCCGCAGAATTATGCACGGGACCGACGTACCGACAGTCGATGGGAGTGCTCGAAGACAAGACGCGATCCCGGGTCTTTTATAAATACCTCTCGCGGGTGTACGACACCGTCAACCCGTTTATTTGGGACGAGGGGATGCGAAACGAGGCGATCGAGTGGCTCGACGTCGCCGTCGACGACCGGGTTCTCGATGTCGGGTGTGGCACCGGTTTCGCGACCGAAGGACTCCTCGAGCACGCCGAGGAGGTGTATGCGCTCGATCAGTCGATCCACCAGCTCGAGAAGGCGTACGCCAAGTTCGGAACGACGGGATCAGTCCGGTTTCACCGGGGAGACGCGGAACGCCTCCCGTTCGTCGACGACACCTTCGACGTGTACTGGTCGTCGGGCTCTATCGAATACTGGCCCAATCCGGTCGACGCACTCGAAGAGGCGCGACGCGTCACGAAACCCGGGGGGCGCGTACTGGTGGTGGGGCCCGACGCACCCAAATCGCGGTTCTGGCGGTCGATTGCCGACGCAGTCATGCTTTTCTACAGCGAATCGGAAGCTGATCGAATGTTCGACGCTGCAGGGTTCGATCGATTTGACCACCGGATACAGCAGCGAAAACCTGGAACCCCCCGCGCGATAACAACCCTGGCGCGCGTTCCGGAAGACGAGTAGATCTTCGCTCCTTCGCACGGTCTGGATACTGCTCCGATCGAAAGCCCCAGCGTACGTCCCTGACGGCAAACGGACCATCCAAATTTCGTCGCGTGTCACCTAGGAACGGTGGTCGTCACGTCGAGTATCCGATGACGGTCCAGAGCGAGTTCAACCCGGACCGTCGCACCGGACCTGGCGTTGGGTCGTTGGTGGAGGCAATTCGCAGAGATGCAGGTTCGCCGGCCTGCCACTCCCCACGAGTCGCCGTGTTGAAGGGGCCTGTGAGGGCGTTCGCAAATTCCGTGGTCGAAAAGAACGGGAACGGTGGCTGGTACTTGAGTGGTCGGTCATCGACGTACACCGCCAGCCGGATGGCGTTCGGATTGGAAGATGTCCCACCCCGGTGAACGAACCGCAGTTCGCCGGATGCGTCGGCGTGGACGTCGATCACACCAGTCGGTGGAGACGAGGGTCCCTACTGGACGTCGATCGAAAGGAGCGTTCCAGCCGTCATGACCGTGATCATTACGAATACCACGACGCCGATGGCCGGAGCTATCCTACGATTCGATCTCATGGGAGAAGTGGGTTCGGTTTTCGGGAAAACCGTCACTACGTCAGGACCATCTCGGTAGCAACCGACCGTCCCTCGTGGGTAGCCTCGACCGTGATCGTCCCACGCTCGCCAATGGTCCACAGGCGATCCCCACCCGTCGAGCCGACGTTCTCGCCGTCGAAGGAGATCGACGCATCGACGGAGGCGTCAGTCTCGAGGTCGATTACCTCGACGGCCACGGGCCACCCGGCCCGACTCCAATTCAACCGGAGTTCGAGGTCGTCACTCCGCTCGGTCGTTCCGCGCGTCGTAACGAGTGTTGGGTCGAGTTGCTGGGTTTCGTAAAACACGTCCGTCGTCGCCCCGTCGATGTATGTCGTGAGATCCTCGGGCGAACCGAATCCGTGGTCGTGGGCCGCACTGACTACGTAGACGTCGGCGTGGTGGAGATACGGGGCTCCGCCGACGACGAAAATGTTGAATCCCGCGTTGTTCTCGACGACCCACGGATAGAGTTCTTCGAACCGGTCCTCCGCGCCACTGAATCCAAGTCGATCGGGTTGATCCTCCTGTCGGGCGTCCCTCACGTGGGCCTCACGTACGAATCGTTCGTCCCCATCGACCAGTGTCGTCATCGAGACGTCGGTGTCACGGACCTCGAGGTAGACCTCGATCGAATCGTCCCCGGCCGTCGCCGTCGCGATTCGTTCACGTACGGGACCGTAAAGCGGTTCGAGCCTGGCTCGATACGTGGCCAGGTCGCGATCGGAGAGTGGGTTGTCCGACGTGGCGGCGTTTTCCTCGTGAAGCACACGAACGACTTCGAGCAAGCCTCTCGATTCCGCATCCACGGTGGCGAACGTCCTGAACAATTCGCCTGTGGTGGGATCGGCGGATTCGGGGTCGAGAGCGTTTCGTTCGCGGGTCTGGAGGACGGCGATACGATCGTTTAGTCGGTCGCCAGCAGCCACGAGGACCGTGCGCCGTTCCTCGTCAGTTGCGGCGTTCCCGAGCCGTCCCTCGAGATCCTCGCGGAAAAATTCGGCCCTATGGTCACCCGCGTCCCGTCCGATAGCCGTCGCGACATCGATGCCGCCGGTTTCGATCCCGGCCCTGTCGAGTTCGTCCGTTGGCATCGTGAGGTACTCGGCGGTTTCGTTCCCTTCGTCATCGATCGTTTGCTGGATGTCGTCGGCAGTGCCAGGGGGAAGCTCGGACGTGTCCATGTCGACTTCGACACCATCGCTTGAGAGCGTGTGCACCTGCGCACCCCCGACTCCGGCCACAACAGTTATCGAAAGAAGAGCAAGGAGGAGGAGGGCGAAAGCGGGCACGGCTGACCGGGGCATGATCTGGCAAAGGACGCCACGGACCAAAAAACATCCGTCACGAGTTCCCGTCGACGGCCTCCGGCCGTATTTATGGAAAGCGTTTTGCCATACCGGCGAGCAAATCTGGCAATGCGGTATCTCCGTGCCGCCCTTGTGGCTGCCCTCCTGTTGTCGGCGCTTCTGGCTGGAGCCGTCGTGGTCGGCGCCCAGCCAGATTCCTCCGAAGAAGTCCGCCTGATCCTCGACGTTCAGGCCGACGGTGACGCGCGATGGCACGTCGTTACCCGAATCCCGCTGGCCGACGAGGACGCAGCCGCCTCCTTCGAGGAGGTTGGTCACCGATTCGAGTCCGGGGAGGTGGATTCCGGTCAAAGCCTCAGTGCCTTCGAAACTGCCGTAGACGAATCGGCATCGGCCACGGGTCGCGAGATGCGTCTCGTCAACGTCTCTCGAGAGTGGAGAATCGTCGAGCCCGAGACTGACAACTCGGATCTCGAGGGCGTCGGTGAACTCGAACTGTCGTTCACCTGGACCAATTTCTCACGCGATGTTGACGGGAACATCGTGGTCGACGACGCGTTCAATACCACGGATGGGACCTGGCTTCCCGGGCTCGCTCACGAACAGACGCTCATCATCAGACCACCGGACGGATACGGTTCTCCCGTGACCGCCCCGGTCCGTCCCATAGACGGCGAACTCCAGTGGGAAGGCCCAACCACGTTTTCCCCGGGATATTTTGAAATCGTCTATGAACCCGGCGTCGACGAAGGGCCTATCGACACCGACGAGCCAGCACTCACGACGATATTGCTAGTGGGAGCGATCGTTTTGAGCCTTCTCGCCCTGCTGCTCGGGATTTACCTACTGCTACGTCGACGTGGGGGCGACGACGAACCCTCGGACGGCGATCAGCCAATCGAGCCCGGCGGATCACCCGAAGTCGCGACCGAAGGGATCGCGGACGACGAGACCCCCGAACCCGTTCCCGACGAGCCGGATCTGGATCTGCTGTCGGACGAAGAGCGAGTCGAACGACTGCTCGACCGACACGGTGGACGGATGAAGCAGGCCGCGATCGTTCGCGAAACCGGGTGGTCGAACGCCAAGGTTTCGCAACTACTTTCGACGATGGACCAGGAGGGACAAATCAACAAGCTCCGTATCGGTCGGGAAAACCTGATCACGTTACCCGACGAAGACGTCGGCGAATTTTCCGAAGAATGACGTCCGAATGCGAGTCGTCGCGGTGTTGCTCAACCGTGTTCCGCGACGTGCCGCTTACTACTGAACCTTCGTGCCGGGGGGACTGTCCCCCTGCGTGGTCAGCAAATCTGCGTCCTCACCCGCGGCGAGCAACATCCCGTCGGATTCGACGCCGAACAGTTCGGCCTTTTCGAGATTTGCCAGGACGACGATTCGCGTTCCGGGAAGGGAATCGAGATCGTGGAGCTGCTTGATTCCGGCGACGATCTGTCGGGTCTCGACACCGATATCGACCTCGAGTTTCACGAGTTCGTCCGCACCCTCGATCGGCTCTACCGAGAGGATCTCTCCGATCCGGACGTCCAGATCCTGGAACGTTCCGAAGTCGACCCGATCGTCGATGATCGGTTCGAGGTCAACGGTGGTCACATCGGTCTCCGACTCCTCGCTCGATGACTCGCCCGAGTCATCGATTGCGGCTTCGATACGCTCTTCGAGCTCTCGTTCGAGTTCGTCTACGCGTTCGTCCTCAATGGGTTCGAAGAGTTCCTCGGGGTCTGCGAAAGTTTCCGGTGGTTCCTCGAGGGCAGCCTTGAGATCGGCGTCGTGGACACTTTCGGATTCCCCAAGCTGGTCCCACAGGTCCGCCGCCTTCCCGGGCAGGAGCGGCTCGGCCAGCACCGCTATAGCCTTCGAGAGCTGGACACAGTCGCGAATGACCGACGCCGCTGCCTCGGGATCGTCATCGATCAGGTTCCACGGTTCGTGGCGCTGGATGTACTCATTACCGAATCGGGCGAGTTCGATCGGCACCTCGCCCAGACCCCGGACCCGGTAGTCGTTTACGGCGTCCTCGAACGACGAGATCGCGTCTTCGATTCGGGATTCGACGTTGTCGCTAGTCGCCACATCGGGCGTCCCACCGAAGTTTCGTTCGGCGAACAGTAACGACCGATAGAGGAAGTTGCCGAGCGTCCCGACCAGCTCGTTGTTGGTTCGTTCTGCCAGACCGCTCCAGGAGAAATTCACGTCAGCTTCGAATTCACTCCCGGTCACGATGTGATATCGATACAGATCCGGATGCAGACCCGAGTTCACGTAGTCGTCGGCCCAGACGGCCCGATTTCGACTCGTCGAGAACGCCTCCCCGTCGAGGTTGACGAAGCCACAGGCCATGACCGCGCGTGGTTCGTTGTAATCCGCACCGCGCAACATTGCCGGCCAGAATACCGTGTGGTGCTGAATGATGTCGTGACCGATGATGTGGACGATCTCGCCACCCTCCGGTGGTGTTCCGTCTGTCTGGTTTTTCCAGACCGATTCCCAGTCGTAGACGTCTTTTCCGACGCGTTCTGAGTACTGCTTCGACGACGAGACGTACTCGATCGGCGCGTCGACCCAGACGTAGAGCACGAGGTCCGACGCATCCTCGTCGGGGTAGTCGATTCCCCAGTCCATGTCGCGGGTGATACACAGATCCTGGAGTTCGCCTTCGATCCACTCGCGGGGCTGATTCTGTGCGTTGTCGGTGCCCTCGAGTCGATCGATGAATTCCCGGAGATACTCCTGGAAGTCCGACAGACGGAGGAACTTGTGTTCGCGGGTTCGATAGGCTGCCGGATTCCCGGTGATCGTCGATATCGGATCCACGATCTCGCCGGGTTCGAGATGCCGCTGGCAGCCCTCGTCGCATTCATCACCGCGGGCGCGTTCCCCGCAGTAGGGACAGGTTCCCTCGACGAACCGGTCAGGGAGCGGCTGTTCGGTTTCTTCATCCCACGCGACCTCGATTTCTTTTTCGTAGACGTGGTCGCCGTCGATCCACGACCGGACAAATTCGGTGGTGACCTCTGTGTTCGTTCGATCGTGGGTGTGGCCGTAGTTGTCGAACTCGACGTTGAACGCCGGGAATGTCTCTGTATACTGTTCGTGGTATCCGAGAGCGAATTCCTCGGGGGAGACGCCTTCCTTCGCCGCGTTGACCGCGATCGGGGTACCGTGCATGTCCGACCCACAGACAAAGGCGACGTCCTGACCGAGGCGTCGGAGCGCGCGGGTATATGCGTCGCCGCTGACGTAGGTTCGGAGATGGCCGACGTGGAGGTCACCGTTCGCATACGGCAATCCACACGTCACGACCGCGGGGGAATCAGTTGGAAACTCCTCGTGCATACTATCCGTCCCGGTTTGGAAGGCCAAAACCCCGATGATTTTCGGCTGTTGCGTACAGGCGGCGTACTCCCCACCATCGTGATTGTGCGCCGCGCAACCGCGAACTACACGGAGTTTCGGTCAGATCATGGCGGATCTGGCCGCGGCATCGTTTATATAGATTCGTCGAGCGCAACCACTTTGGCCCGCCGACCCGGGAATCGACGTCATGGATCCGACCTTCGTCGTTGCACTGTTCGCGTTGCTCACCGGGGTCATCGCTGGTGCCCTGTTCGCATTCGTCGGCGTCCCGATTCCGGCTCCACCGACGATCGCCGGCGTGCTGGGGATCGTCGGGATTTATCTCGGTTTCAAGCTAATCGATCGACTCGGGTGGGGATATGATCTGCTCGGTGGACTGGGATTGTAGGCGGGCGAGACGAGAGAGGGAAACCAGAAAACCGACGTCCGACTTCAGTAGGAGCGCTCCTTCGGTACGTAGTCGTGAGACTCGTTTTCACCTTCGAGGATGACGGGGCGATAAAAGAGCTCCGGCGATCCGTCGTTCCAGGCGATCATCGTGTGTTTGAGCCACTCGTCGTCCTTTCGTTCCTGGTGTTCCCGTCGCCAGTGGGCTCCCCGAAACTCCTCTCGAGCGAGTGCACCGAGTGCGATCGATTCGGCGACGTCGAGTATGTTACGGGTCTCGATGGTATGGATCAGGTCAGTATTGAACGTTCGAGACTTGTCTTCGACGTAGACGTCCTGGTACTGGATCCGCGCCTCGCGAATGTCCCGGAGCGCCTGTTCGATCGCCGACTTCTCTCGAAACACGTTGACGTTCTCGGTCATCGTGTGCTGAACCCGTTTCCGGACTGCAGCGTGCTGGACGCCGTCGTCCTTTTCGAGGAGCCGTTCGACCCGCTCGCGTTCGTCTTCGACGGCGGCCTCGATGACTTCCTCGCCCGCGACCGCAGCGCCGTCTGCAGACGCGTCGCCGCGGGCCCCGATGTCCCCCGGCTCCACAGGGGTTTCGAGGTCCTCAAGTTCCACGTCGTCCGTTTTCCCGGTTTGAATCTTCGCCTCACCGAGGTCCGCCCCGGCAGCGTGTCGACCCGCTCGGCCACCGAAGACCAGGAGTTCGGGAAGTGCGTTCCCGCCCAGGCGATTGGCCCCGTGTACGGACACACACGCACACTCACCGGCGGCGTACAGCCCGTCAATACAGGTGGCACCGTTTTCGTCCGTCTCGATCCCGCCCATCTCGTAGTGTTGACCTGGCTTGACTGGCATGGGCTCTTCGAGTGGATCGACCCCTTCGAAATCTTCCGCCAGGTGAACGATATTCTCGAGTCGATCGATGATTCGCTCTTCGCCGAGGTGCCGCATGTCGAGGAAGACGTAGTCATCGTTGATACCGCGACCCTCGTTTATCTCCGTCAGTTCTGCCCGGGAAACCACGTCGCGCGAAGCCAGTTCGCCGTCGTTCGAGGCGTACCCGTACTCGAACATGAACCGTTCGCCATCGCGATTGTAGAGGATTCCACCCTCGCCGCGTACCCCCTCGGTGATGAGCACACCCGTCGAGGGGAGCGTGGTTGGGTGGAACTGGACGAATTCCATGTCCTCGAGGGGTGCACCAGCGCGATAGGCCATTGCCTGTCCGTCCCCCGTACAGGCGACTGCGTTGGTAGTGTGGTCGTAGGCCTGTCCTGGGGGACCCGTCGCGAGAATGACCCCGCTCCTCGCCCGAAATCCGGCGATTTCTCCGCTCCTGACGTCGTATGCGACCACACCGTGACAGACCCGATCCGATGGGTCGTCGTGATCGGTCACGGCCAGCCGCGTGACGAACCACTCGTCGTAGACGGTAATGCCCCGTTTAACGACCTGTTCGTACATCGTGTGGAGCATGTGGTGGCCGGTTTCGGCCCCTGCGTAGGTGGTTCGCGGGAACGATAGTCCACCGAAGGGTCGTTGCGACACCCGTCCGTCGTCTTCCCGGGAGAAGGGCATTCCCCAGTGTTCGATCTGAATGACCTCGTCGCGTGCGTCCTGCGCGAGCGTCTCTACGGCGGGCGCATCCCCGAGGTAGTCCGAGCCCTTCATCGTGTCATAGGCATGCAGTTCCCAGTCGTCGCCCTCTTGGAGGGCGGCGTTGATTCCACCTTCGGCGGCTCCGGTGTGCGAGCGAACTGGATGGAGCTTCGTGACCATCGCCACGTCCGCCCCTTCCTCGTGGGCCCCGATGGCCGCACGGAGTCCCGCACCCCCAGCGCCGACGACGATGACGTCGTGTTCGTGTATCGTCATGATTGAATCACCAGAATTTGAGGTTGCTCTTGACGGCCTCTCGTTTCAACTCCTGAATGTGCTCCGTGAGCGGAATGTCCTTCGGACACACCTCCGTACAGGAGAACTGCGTCTGACACCGCCAGACGCCATGTTCCTGTTCGATGATGTTCAGACGATGTTCCTTCATGTCCTGGCCTTCGCGTTCGTCCATCGCAAAGCGATAGGCCTTGTTAATCGCCGCGGGTCCAAGGTACTGGTTGTCCCCGGCGGCGATGTTACACGAAGACATGCAGGCCCCACACCAGATGCATCGCGTCGACATCTTCACCTTCTCGCGGTTGTCTCTGGACTGGCGCTGTTCCTCGAGGTCGCCCGAGGGGAGGTCATTCGTCTGGAAATACGGCTCGACGGCCTCCATCTGGTCGTAAAAGTGTTCCATGTCGACGACCAGATCCTTGACGACATCGGCGTGTGGAAGCGGTTCGATCCGAACTGGCCAGGCGAGGTCCGAAAGTTGCGTCTTACAGGCGAGGTGCTGTGTCCCGTTGAGAAACAGCGCATCGGAGCCACAGATGGCCTGACGACACGAGTGTCGGAAGGTCAACGAGGGATCGAAGTGATCGCGGGCGTAAATGAGCGCGTCGAGTACCGTCATCCCCTTGGTGTACGGGACGCGGAACGTATCGAATCGGGGATCCTGCTTGCCCGGAATCTCTGGATCGTACCGGAACACCTTGATACGGGCAGTTTCGTCTGCCTCGGAGAGTTCCGCCTCGGCCCGCTCGCGAAGGTCCCGATTGACCTGCTTGGTCTCCATCCGTCGCTCCTGGTGCGTCGGTTCGACTTCCGGTTCCGATTCGGTTTCCGTTTCGGCTTCCGTTTCTGTAACTTGCGTACTCATAGTTTACACGAGGGTCGTCATTGCGGTCGCAACCCGGATCCCCTGAATGATCAGCCCGAGACCTGCGATCACGAGTAGCCATTTGACGACGGTTTTCGGGGTACCGTCGATCCCCTGGTTGATGAGGGCGTTGTAGACGCCGTTGACGCCATGGAACGTCGCGGCGACGAGGAATAACACCATCGTCAGGAAGTATCCCAGCTGGCTCATTCTGACCTGGGTTCCCGCAAACGTGATCTCCGCCGCGTGATTGACGAAGTGAAGCAGCAGGAAGTGGTAGGCCAACACGACGACGAGAAAGGCCGCCGTGATCCGTTGGAGCATCCAGAGCGTCCCATTCGGTTCGAACGAGGAGTATCGTTCGGCCATGTCAGAACGCCCCCGCGAGAAACGTCGGAATGCTTGCGACCGCGATCGCGGCAGTGATCACGAGTGCGGCGTAGAACGCCTTGTCCTGTGCTTCGAGCCCGATGCCGAGATCCACGAACAGGAGTCTGACCCCGTTGAGGATGTGAAAGACGGCGACGGCGAGCAGGCCGACTTCGAGAAAGCGCACGACCAGCAGACTCTCAAGTCCTTGCAACGTCTGCGTGTACGTGGCTCCATCAACGGTGGCGGTGCTCAACACGGCGATGTGTGCGAAGAGATAGCCAATGAGCACCCAGCCGGTGAATTTGTGGAAAACCCAGGCCCACATCCCAGCGGAGAACTCGGTCCATCGACCGAAGTCTTCCACCCGCCCCCGGTCGTACGATTGACTCATACAGGTTGGGGTGGGTCCCGCGCCGGTATAGTAGTTACTGGTTCGGCGAACGGTCAATTCGGAGACGGTACCTGTCTGAATTGGTTCCAGGGGCGTTGTCGTTCGTTTCAGTTCGAAGCGTGCTCAATCGACACCGTTGCCGGGGCACTGGCTGTTGCCTCGCTGGTGTTGGCCCGGTCGATTGTCAACGTCGGAAAATCCGCTTTACTTTCAGAGGCCACCCTCCCGTTCTGGTCCGTCAATCGCGATTACTGACGATTGTGCGAACGATTCATTTCCGACGATTCTGCAATTGGTAAACTACCGACGAGGTTCCGCTCGGACCCCCTGTTGTCCTTCGCGCGTCCGTGCAGCACGGAGGGTCGGCCCTTCGAGTTTGACCAGGTGACACAACGGATTGCCCGGATAGACAAGAGGGTTTTCGAGCACCCCGACCAGGAGCCCGGCAAACGGGGCTTCAACGACAGTTGATTCAGTTTTGAACGGGTTCGTAATCGTACAGATAGGTTCGCCAGCCTCGACGATAGACCCTTCCCGATAGTGCGTCTCGACCAACCCGCCGACGTCGGCCCGGAGCCACGTCTTCTCGTCATTTTTGATGATCGTCCGCCAGCCGGGCCACTTGACCCGTGCCGAAGGTGCCATATCGAATTCCGCCATCACTGATCGAACCCCCTCCAGCGCCTCGTCGATGAGCGGTCGCTGAAATCGGTGCGCCTCGCCCATCTCGACGGTTATGGTCGGCGTGTCGGCGTCCGTCGCAGCCCGTCTGAGGGTACCCTCCGGACCCGTCGAAGAAATAATTACTCGCGAGGCGAACGATTTCGCGAGTCGCTCGACGGCCGGGTCGTCGACCGCGGCCCGCACGTGGAGCGTGTTCGTCCGTCCCCGAGTCGAGGTGTGGAAATCGATGCCGAGGTCGCAGGGCTCGATGAAGTTGCGAAACAGCTTCGCCGCGATCCGTTTGGCGCTCGTCGAGGTCGTATCGCCCGGGAACGAACGGTTGAGGTCCCGATCGTAGATGGGAAGATATCGCGTCTGTGCCAGAAAGCCGGGGACGTTGAGGACCGGGAGGCAGACGAGCGTTCCGGCGAGTCCTTCGTGATCCCACTCGTGTGCGACCTCCCGGACGATCTCGATCCCGTTGAGTTCGTCCCCGTGTGCGGCCGCGGAGAGAAACATCGTTGGGCCCGCTCTGGCACCATTGGTGATCGTCACCGGAACCCGAATCGGATCGCCGAGATAGGTTTCGCTCACGGAATACCGGATATTCATAGTCTCCCCGGGATCGACGCGTCCGCCGTCGAACGTAAACGGCTCCCCCCTGTCGGACATATGGGACCCGACGACCGAGACGTACATAAGGGCCGCGAGGTGAGAAACACCTTATTGGTCGCCTCGACCGACCGCCAATGTTTTGTCTCGGCCAGCCCGTTTTTCGCCATGGCTTCTGACGATCTCACCGTCGGCGTTCTCAGTCTTCACAGTTCAAAGGAGTCGAAGGCGATTCTCAACGCCGTCGACGATCTCGGCTACGGGACGGAATGGCTGCGTTCGGAGAACACGACCGTCGACATCACCGACGGGACGGCGACGCTCGAACCTGACGTCGACATCGTCGTCAACCGTTTACTGCTGTCGAAAGAGGGACAACCAGCGGAGGCGCTCGGACTCGCGACGACGCTCGATCGGCTGCGACCAATGCTCAATACACCGACGGCGACAATGACGGCGATTCACAAATTCGCGACTGGCTCAGCGTTGGCGGAAGCGGGCGTTCCGGTGCCTGATGCCCTGCTGGCGTTGTCCGGCGAGACGCTCAATGCCGGACGTGCTCGGTTCGGCCCGGAAGTCGTATACAAGACGGCGATTGGGACACATGGCGGGGGGACCTGGAAGCTCGACTTCGATGAACCGGTCAATCCGATGGTCGGGTCCAGACAGGCGTTCCTTCAGGAGTTCATCGAACACGATAAATCCCGCCACCACGACCTCCGAGTCTACGTCGTCGGCGAGCGCGTCGTCGGCGCGATGAATCGATACGCGGCCGAGGGTGAGTGGCGGACAAACGTCGCCCTCGGGGGCGACGTCGAAGACGCCACGGAGGACCTACCCGAGGAAGTCGTCGAGATAGCCCAACGAGCCACTGACGTCGTCGGGCTCGATTATGCCGGCGTGGACATCGTCGAGGGCGAAGACGGGTTCTTCGTGCTGGAAGTGAACCCGACGGCAGGCTTCAGGGGGCTGTTCAAGGCAACCGGACGATCACCCGCGCCGCACATCGCACGTCTCGCCATTGAGCGGGCCGGGGGTGACGTCAACCCGGAGCGAGTTCACGAACTCACGGCTACGCTCGACGACTCGCGACCGGCGTGCGCACCGAAGACGGAGCCGTCGGCACCGACGGAGCCACTCGTCATCGGGTACGTCGAGGAGGTCGTCGTCATCGGCACGAGTGGCCAGAAGTCGGTCTTCGCAAAGTCCGATACCGGTGCGACTCGGACCAGCATCGACGCCCAGCTGGCGGCCGAAATCGGAACCGGTCCGATCAAGGACATCGTGCGGATCAAGTCTGGGAGCGTCAAGTCGGGACGGTCGCGTCCCGTAGTGGACCTCGTCGTCGGCATTGGTGGGACACAGCACACTGTCACCGCAAGCGTTGAGGATCGCGGACACATGGAGTACCCCTTGCTCCTGGGTCGAGACATTCTCCAGCACTACCACGTCGACGTGCTCCGACGTGCGGACGAAGAAGATGTCACGGATCAGGAACCGGACACCGAGGAATAGTCATTCTCCTACCCGAGACTCCCGTGGTGGTAGCAGCATTCATCAATACTCGCCACGGGAGTCTCTGCCCTGTCGAACGAAACCATTGTTACGCGAGCACCGCAAAACGTGTCCATGGTCGATCCCACGTCATCTCTCGGTACGGACGTGACCGAAGCGGACGCACCGCTGTGTGCAACCTGTGGCGAACCAATCGTCTCGAACCCCGACCACGGGGTCGTCACATGGATCGAAAACAATCGTGTTCGAACCGAACACTTCTGTGACGATTCGTGTCGTGAGACGTAGTCTTCCTAAAATTAAGCCGACAACTGGGAATCTGTCTATATGACCACGTTTCCCCGGCGTTGTATTTTCAAACAGAAGATAGACATGAGTGTACCGAGGGTCTTGCCGCCCGAGCAAACAGTTAATATCGGGATTCGGACTCACGCTACGTTCGAAGGAATCCCCTTCAGGCCGCTGGCGGTGGATACCAAGCAAACACGGTAACTCTGAATCCCATGCCGGGGGAGGAGAAACGGCGGCTTGGCCCCGCCAGGAGTCCGGTCATGTCGAGCGGACTGCAAAC
>JBKGZK010000012.1:0-45170 GCA_046545615.1 Natronomonas sp. | reverse complement strand
CGTCACCGAGGAGGTCTCGGGGCGTCGGTACGAGTTCTGTTGTCCGTCGTGTCAGGTCCGCTTCGAGGAACGGTACGACGAGATTAAAGAGGGTGCGTAGGTAACGTAGCGTAGCCTTCGACCTCTCATGTACGTGCACGTCAACGCGGCCGTCAGCGTCGACGGGAAGCTATCCTCGCGGCGCAGAGAGCAGATTCGCATCAGTGAGTCAGCCGATTTCGCACGGGTGGATCGGCTCCGCGCCAGAACGGACGCAATCTTGGTCGGTGTCGGGACGGTCCTCGCGGACGACCCGTCACTTACGCGGTACGACGAACAGATTCGACGGGAACGGAACCCGACGGGGGTGGCCCCACCAGTCAGAATTGTCGTAGACTCGCGGTGTCGGACCCCGACCGAGGCCGAAATACTGTCGGGCGACCCGAAAACGATCGTCTTGACCAGTCGAGCGGCACCGACGGACCGACGGGATGCACTCGAAGACGCCGGTGCAACGGTGCTGGTACACGGTGGCGAGCGGGTCGACCTGGTGGATGGGCTCGCAGCACTCGTAGACGAGGACGTCGAATCCCTCCTCGTCGAGGGCGGCGGCGAACTCATCTACTCGCTGTTCGAATACGACCTAGTCGACGAACTCACGGTGTACGTGGGCCCGCTGGTTATCGGTGGTAGAGATGCGCCGACGCTGGCAGACGGTGAGGGGTTCGTCTCGGGATTTCCTCGACTCGAGTTAACGGACGTCGAACGGCTCGACGAGGGAGTCGTCCTCACGTGGACACCGGACGAGCTGAAATGATGCCGACCGATCAGAGTCCGTGTATAGAATGCCGACGGGAGACGGTCCCCGACAGGATGACAACGGCGTCGAGAACGATTCAGTGTGAATGGCCAGTCATTTCGCCGTACGTCGTCCCGAACCGCTCCTCGAACAGCTCCATGGTCGTCTCCTCGATTTCCTCGAAATCGCTGGTATCACCGTGTCCGTGATGGACGGTCGCGTGAATCCGTTGCGCACAGGAAAACAGCGCAAGGTCGCCGACGATTTCGGCGTCTGTTTCGTCGTCTTCTCGCATGAGATCCAGTAACTCGACGGGAAGTGCGACCTCGTCGATACCGTCCTCACCTTCGATTCTGATGGTTACAGTGTTCTCCGACATGACTTCGGGTTCGTTACCCCTCGGGAAGGATGTTCCGATACCCGACCCCCATCACTCACAGGATGGGCGTGCTTCGACCGTACACGGCCAGGACAACGACCGTTGTAAAGGCATCCGTAGCAGCCTCGGTATCGACGATGCGATCCGCCTGAATATCGAAGGCCCAACCACGGAGCCCTTTGCCCGCTTCGAGACCGTCGTGGATCCGACCGCGAACAGCATCTGGATCGGTACCCCCGGCCTCGTAGAAAATCCCCGGTCCCTGCGGTTCGCGAGCCCATCCGAGTCCAGCAGCAACCCGGTCGGCCTCGCCGGGCCTGACCGTCGACCGAGCTTCGACGACGGTCAATCGATTTCCCGGTGGACCGAGGTCGGGACTGTCCCCGACCACGTCGATTGGTGTCCCGGGCGGAATGACCGAAGACACACTGACGAGGTTGTAGTTGTGTACGTTCGCTGCGGCCAGTGCGGCATCGTACGCGGCGGTCGAAGTCGGCCCACGACCGCTACCCCAGAGGATACGAATGGCCTGCATACCGGAGCGTTCGAGCCGAGGTATAATCGACTTACGAATGGCCGATTGAATTTCCCCAACTAGATGTGATTATTCAGGTCAGACGTCTGAGATTTGAGATCGGCAGGTGATCGAATTGGGGAGCTGCCGGGCGTAGTTCCACCGACGCCCGAACGCCTAAATCATTCGCGTGTGCCACCACAGGTATGAACGATACGGACGACTGGTACCAGATCCGGACGCTATCGGAGGATAGCTGGGAGATACGCGAAGGAACGATGTTCGGCATGTATCTCGTCCGAGGCGACAGTCGAGCCCTTTTGATAGATACCGGATGTGGAGTGGGTGATTTGAGGCGAACCGTCAGTGATCTCGTGGACGTCCCGGTAACGGTGTTGCTTTCCCACTCCCACTGGGATCATCTCGGTGGTGCACACGCCTTCGACGACGTCCTGATCCACGACCTCGAGCGTACCGGAGACGGTCGCGTTCCACCGGACGTCGTCACGGACGACTTCGGATATGGTCCCGAAGACTGGATCGCTGACTGGCACGGTGCGGATCGATCGTTTCCGGACGGATTCGATCCGGATCGATTCCGGATCGAGACGGCCACGGGGGTCGACGCCGTTGAACCGGGGACGACCATCGACCTTGGTGGCAAACGCGTGGAACTGGTACATGTTCCCGGTCACTCACCGGGACAACTCGCGGTCCTCGACCGGGAATCTTCCGTGTGCTTCGGCGGGGACGTACTGCATGCCGATCACGACTTGTACGTTCACTTTGACGGGTGTGATCTTCGGGACTATCACGACACGCTCGAAAGGCTGTGGGAACGGGTCAAGGCGGAGGCCTTCGAGACGTTGTACGTCTCACACGCCGAACCGGTATCGGGGGACGACATGTTGATTCTGGAAACGCTACGGGACGGAATCGAGAACATTCTCGCTGACGACATCGAGTACGAACTGGTCGACGACCATCCACCGGCCCGGCGGTACGAAATCGGGGAGACGAACGTGTTGACGACACCGAATGCGGTGTGATTGACAGATATTTGATCGGATCCGGACGATGTGGAATGGTTCCCTTCTGCTTGGTATCGATGAGCGTCATTTATGTACCTCCCCGTTCGAATCCCCTCGTATGACGATTCTGGCAGCAGTCGACGGCGAACGTGTGCCGGACCCCGTGGTCGAAGTCGGGCACGATCTCGCACAGCAATATGAGACCGATTTTGTCGTCGTCCACGTCATGGATCAGTCCATATTCGAGAAACGACGCGATCAAACGAGCGATGCACCCGGACTCACGGAGTTTGCAAGCGGAATCGGGTACGAGGAGACGACCTCGACTCCCTCCGGAAGCGATCGACACACATACACCATCGAGGACGCCGAACACGACGCGTCCAGGGTTGCGGGCGATGTCGTGGACGGAACGATCGAAAGACGACGCGACGTCACGCTGCAGGGTCGGGTGGGCGACACACTCGACGAAATTCTTGGCGAAGCTGACAGACGGGATGCCGAATTCGTTGTGGTCGGAGGTCGCAAACGGAGTCCCACTGGAAAAGCCCTGTTCGGGAGCGTCACGCAATCGATACTGTTGAACGCCGATCGGCCGGTGGTCAGCATTCTACACGACGAGTGACCGCTCGTACCGCTACCGTGTGCCGGAGTGCGACAACAACCGCCGCCGAGCAAATGCGTATGACATTTTCACCAACGGCTCCCCCCACTATCCGCTATTCCGGACGTATGAAACTCCGGAATGCCTATGAGCCCGTCGGTCGAACCTCCTAGTGATTAGCATGGAGGGGGGTGACGATCGACCGACGGTGCTCATCGTCGAGGACGAGCGAGCGCTCATCGAGCTGTACGTCCGCTGGCTCGAAGATTCCTATGAGGTTCTTACGGCAACTGGCGGTGAAGCCGCACTAGAACAACTGGACGAGTCGGTCGACGTCGTGTTGCTCGATCGCTTGATGCCGGGAATGAGCGGTGACGAGGTCCTTTCAGAAATTCGCGACCGCGTCTCCGGCGTCAAGGTCGCCATGGTGACGGCTGTCGAACCCGATTTCGACGTCATTTCGATGGGGTTCGACGATTATCTCACCAAACCCGTCGAACGTGAGGAATTGCTCGAAACCATCGAACGACTCCTCAATCGATCCGCGTTCGCCGAACTCGAACAGGAGCTGTATTCGCTCTCTTCGAAACGGGCCGCGCTGGAGTCTGCAAAATCCCCCGAAGAACTCGACGAAAGCGAGGAGTTTGCACGGCTGGAGGAGCAACTCGAGGCCGTTCGTAGCAAAATTGACGAAACGTTACCCGACATGGAAAGCGACGACTTCGTGGCGATGATCCGGGACATCGAGGGTGAGGACCACCCTGGTGAAAACGAATGAGCTATCGAGTGGCAGGTCTCGGTGATCCGATGACTTTCGAGGCGGGATCGAACCTGCTCCTCACGGGGAACTCCCTGGATACGGACGAACGCTTTCTCGATTCGATTTCACCGGACGAGAACGAACGAACCATCGTCATCACGGCCAACATGGACGTCTCGACGATCGTCACCGAACTCGAATCGCGCGGTGCCGAGCGCGAGCAACTCGACGTGATCGACTGTACGACCACCGAATCGACGCCGGACGAATACGAGGTACGGAAGCTCAACTCGCCCGGAGATCTCACCGGTATCAGCCTCGAATTCGCGAAACTACTCGAAAATGACGAAGAGATGCCAGTTCGCGTCGGTATGTCTTCAATATCGACGGCGCTAATGTATACGGAACTGCGGACGCTCTTTCGATTCCTCCACGTGTTCACGTCACGAATCAGCTCCGGAGAGATGTTCGGCGTTTTTGCGATGGACCCCTCGATGCACGAAGAACAAGCGACGAACACCATCCGGGCCGTGTTTGACGCCGAGGCGAAAATTGACGACGATGGTACGGTTTCGGTTCGAGGGACGGGATACTCCCGGGCGGACTAGAGTTCGATCCGTTCGACCAGTTCGCCGTCACCCTGTCTCGTGTTTACGGCGACGATCCTGACGAATTCATCTATACCAGACATCGCGAGCTTGGATTTCAGGAGTTCGTCGATCTGATAGACTCCGGCCGCGTCGGTCATCTCGATCTCGACGGTTACCGGATAGTCCGTTCCCCGGTGCAGCGAGACGTGCCGAATCGCCCGACTTGAGATGGTGTTGATACCCCGTCCGCCTTTCTCGTAGGGGACCCGGGATCGACCACGTTCCATATCGAGCCCGTCCGCGACCCGGACGATGCCTGCCTCACGTGTCAGCGGATCCTCTTCGGTGTGGTGAACCAAAATTGCGTGGAGGATTTCGCCTCTCATCCGCACGACCGATCCGACGTCGTAGCCGAGTTCCGGGAGGATTCGATCGAGAAGAGACGCCGCAAGCGGGATCGAATAGTATGGATGACGGTCGCGATGGACCACCTGCCCGATGTCGTGTAACGTGGCACCGAGGGCAACGACGACCGGTTCGTCCGACTCCTCAAGGGGGTGATCACACGTGTCGAAATCCACGCCGGCATCCTTGAGGAGTTCGTATAACGATACCGCTCGATTCCGCACGATATCGATGTGAGTCTTGCCGTGATCGTTGTACCCCTTTCGGACGACGGGGTTAACGTTCTGTGCCTCGATATACGCCTGAATTTCCGGATCGTTTTCGACCAGTTTCAGGGTGGCATTGAGACGTTCGTCCGGAAACGAATGGGTCGCGGCCGGATCGTACACGTGCCCCGTCGTAGGTTCGTCCGGGTGTTCTATATCGGAGTCGCCCCCGTCGTTCATACTATTACGTCGGCGGGCATCGGGAAAAACGGACCGGCCTGAGGGCCACCCATGAGAGCACTGACAGCTATCATACGATCTGACTGGCAGGTTTCGCATCGTCGTTATCGGATTTGCTTCGGGTGCCGTCCGAAAAGCCTACAAGTACCCTCACGAAGGCGGTGGTATGGTTCAACCACTTTTCGTCGGTGGGCTTCCAGGCGGTCCCGAACTACTCATAATTCTCGGCATAGCCGTTCTTCTGTTCGGGGCGAACAAGCTTCCGAGTCTGGCTCGTTCGATGGGGTCTGCGACCGGCGAATTCAAGAAAGGACGGGCGGAGGTCGAATCGGAGCTCGAAGCGGCGACGTCAACCGATAGCGCATCGGTTGAATCCCAGGCTGACGCCGACGTCGATCGGTCGAAAGCGTAAATGCAGAGGAAAACACCGGTCAAACGCGAAACGGCCGAGGAAAAAGCCTATAGTCGCCAGTGGGTTATCAACGGATAGAGATGGTCGAGGTACTACCGTTGCAGCTCGGAATTCCCGGCGGTCCAGAGCTGCTGGTCATACTGCTCATCGCCGTACTGCTGTTCGGCGCGAATAAGATTCCCAAACTCGCTCGATCTACGGGTGAGGCCATGGGTGAGTTCCAGAAGGGCCGCGAAGAGGTTGAACAGGAACTCGAAGAAATCCGTGAGGGTGGGTCTCCGTCGGACTCCGATGACGACACTGAACCCGACATTGAGTCGGGTGACAATGACTACGAAATTGCCGACGCAGAAGAAGAAACCGAATAGCGCTCGCGCAATCGAATAGTTCCGATTTTTCGTACCGTTGCCAGGGCGTGTGGCCTAGGGGACAAGGCGGGAGGTTCCTAACCTTCAGACCGCGGGTTCGAATCCCGCCACGCCCGTGCAGGGAGGAGAAGCAACGACTGTCGAACCCGCACGACGGGATTCGCGCCCTGCCAGCGGCAGCCCGGAACGGCGCCGAACGCCGCAGGACAGAACCCTCTGGCTCCGATCCGAATCCCCCCACGCTCGTGGATTCTTCCGATCGTCGTTAGAACACGTGCACAGGTACCTTCGTGAGGAAACGGGCTATACAATCGCTCGAACACACGAGCTGCCGAGAGGTGGCAATGTTTCGATACTAATATATAAACTCGTCCGCAACCCGACCTGACGACGGCCGATCACGTCGGACGTCGAGGGGGCACACGGGAATGAAAATACTTCGAACCGCAGGAATCGTTGGTTTGGCCGTTGTATTGATTTTGACCGTCGCGACGGGGAACGTCGTCGTGGCTGGACACAACACCGTCCTCGATCCGGATTTCGTACTGGACACGATGGAAGACGAGGGTGCCTACGAGGGCTTCGAGGACGGATTCACCGGGATGGTTGTGGGAGGTGCTGTGGAGTCTGATGCCGACGGAGAGCCCGAATTCATGACGCGCGTCCTCGATCGCGCGGTTACGACGTCGTATATCCAATCGCAGGTCGATCCGAACGTCTACCGAACCTACGAGTACCTCCACGGCAATCGCGACGATCTCGAATTACGCATCGAAACGGCCCCGCTCGTCGAGAATATCGAACCGGCTATTCAGAAGGAGATTCGGGCCGAACCAACCGGGACGTTGATTGTCGAGTTCGGCGATACAGAGGGAACCACGGAAGTTCCTGCAGGGACCGATACCATCGATCGACTCGAAAGGGGGCCGAAGGAATTCGAGGCGGCGCGCACGGAGTTTCGCAAAGCGGTTAGAGAGGAGGTACTCGAAGAGATGATCGAGGAGGCGAAAACCGAGCGAACCTCCGATGAACTACTGGCACTGACCGACGACGATTACGATCCCGAAGCACACACAGAGGCGGAAAAGGAACGGATGGTCGAAGAACGTGAAGACGAGATTGATGCCGCAATCCGCGAGAAAATCCTCGACGAGGAGGACGCACAGCTCCGGTCTACGGTTGATGAGACCCTCGACGAACTCGTCGCCGAACGTGACGCACCCACGAACCCGTCCGATATACAAGATGCCGGCGCAGTTCTCGAAGCAACGGTCGTGGCCGGACTTGCGGATCGGGAGATGACGTACGAGACCTACGAGTCCGAGCTTACGACGGCGAAGACGACCGTGGGGGAACACCTCGCGGATAACGTCGCTGACGAGATTGACGATGAAGTCGGTGAGGAGCTTGTGGTGACGGACGAACTCGACAAATCGACTACGCAAGACCTTGAGGACGCCCGGACGGTGATCGGAATCCTTGATATTGCCGGTGTCGTCCTCCCGCTCTTGGCACTTGCGTTCGTCGGGTTGCTCTGGGTGATCAGCCGTTCGATCGAGACGGTTACGATCGTGACCGGTGCCTCGCTTTCGATCGTGGGCATCCCTGGTTTCGTGATCGCCATGGTTGCGGAATCACGCATTCTCGCTGTCCTTCCCGACTCAACAGACCCTGCAGATGAACCGATGATCGACCTCGTCAGCGGTCTCGTGACGAGGACGCTTTCGACGTTCCAGTACCAGTCGCTCGTACTCGCGGTCATTGGCGTTGCATTGCTCGGGATAGGACTGGCAGTCAGAAATGGGTACGTCGACCTCTCCGAGATGCGGGTGTCGAACGCCGACGATTGACATCCATTCTCGAATTCAGTCGTGGGTGGATGTCAACGCCTTTCCCGGTCGCGGTCTCGCCTCCTCGTTCCACGTGTGGTCGGTCCCGAACGTTTGTATCAGACTGTCCTGGTCGTCCGAGCTCACGTCGTGGTGGGCTCCGAGGTTCATGACGCTCCGGGATTGCTTCAGGTAGTCGTGTACCGAAGTGCTCGGATAGAACGCAGAGGGGAAGACCTTTTGAAACGGGCAGCGAGATAGAAACGATGGACCGAGAGATATTCACGACGCCGGAATCACGATTCGAAGATGTCCCCGATTACGACTACGACGTCGAACGGATTGCCGTCACCGACGACGGCGCGGAGATGGCGTACGTCGACATCCCCGGCAACGGGTCGGAGACTTTCCTGCTCCTTCATGGTGAGCCCACATGGGGATTTCTCTACCGGGAACTCATTCCCCCACTTTCGGAATACGGGCGGGTGGTGGTCCCGGACGCGCTCGGATGTGGCCACTCTGACAAGTACCTCGAGACGGAGGCCTACAGTTTCGACCTCCACTATCGATCGTTCGAACGGTTTCTGACCGGGCTAGATCTCGACGACGTCACCCTCGTCTGTCACGATTGGGGTGGCATCCTGGGCCTTGCGCTCGCCGGCCACCATCCGGATCGGTTCGCCCGAATCGTCCCGATGAACACGGGCCTACCCGATGGGACGCAAGAGATGTCTGAAGACTGGCAAAAATTCGCATCGTTCGTAAAGCGCGTCGACGAACTCCCTATCGGGATGTTGATACAGAACGCGACGGCGACGGACCTGTCCGACGACATCCTCGCTGCGTACGAAGCCCCGTTTCCGACCGAAGAATCGAAAGCGAACGCACGTATTTGGCCGCATCTCATTCCGCAGTCACCTGACGATCCAGGTGCTGAGACCATGCAGGCCGCAAAAGAACGCCTCGCCGAATGGGACAAACCCGCGTTCGTCCTGTTTTCCAATGCCGACCCGATAACGGGTGATTCAAGGGACCCGATCCGGGAGCTGATTCCGACGGCCACCGACCAGCCGGACATCTGGATCGAGGATGCGATGCACTTTTTACAGGAAGACGCTGGGAAACGCGTCGCCAAAGAGATCGCAGATTTCGTAGAGCGAACCACCTGATTTATCCGACCATCGTCGCCACGCCCTTTGTCTGTCGGTAGTCGCTTTCGAGGAGTCCCTCAAGACGCGTGACGAGGGCCTCCCGGTCGTCGTCCGTCCAGTTTGCCGGCTCTCGCACCGGAACGACCAGAAACCCGCGCCCCCGCACCTCTGTTGCGTGAAGTGCGGTCGTATCGGTTGGGATCTTTCGCGACTGGGCTGTGTACTCCTCGAGGAGGTACCCGAAGACGTCGTCGCCGACTCCGAGCAGAACGTGGGCGTTTATGGCACGGATTTCCGCGTCGGCGTACCGCTCGAGATCCGTGTCGTCACCGGGCGAGAGTCGAAGATAAGAGAGATAGCAGTTCGAAAGTGTTGGTCTGTCGCTGTACGGGTCGGAGGCGAACCCAACCTCGTAAAGCACTCGCTGGATTCGTTCGCCGGCCGTTGATCGAGTGAACGGGACGCCTGTTTCGGTCCCCCCATGCGTTTCGGCATCGGCACCGATAACGTGGAAATCGCCGTTCACATCTCCGTATCCGTACACGGCGGGTTCGCCGGGCGCACGCATTCCGAACGGGTTCGACACTCGATCCGTCAACCGCTTCACGTCTCCTATTAGGCGATTCACCCTCCTAAAGCAACCGGTACCGGCGGCGTCTCCCCATAACTTGCGAAAATCGACGACACTTATTCGACGGCCGCCCCAACGACGCATATGAATCTCAAGGCAGAATCGATCGACATCGGCACACGCCGGCCGATCGTATTGCTGCATCGTGCCGACGCAAAGACTCTCGGGGTCCGACCACTGGATCGAATCGAGATTCACGACGGTGACGAACTTGCAATCGGCATCGTAAAACTCACGGAAGATTTGCTCGACCCCGGAATCATCGGGATCACCCACGGCCTGCCCGACCTTGTCGGTACGGTTGAGGTAATCCCGGCACCACAACCGGAATCCGTCGCGAGCATCAGACGCAAACTCGTCGGACTGGAACTCGACGACCACGAACTCGAAACGATCGTCGAAGACATCGAAGAAGACCGCCTCTCCGACGTGGAGCTTTCCGCTTACGTAACAGGTAGTTACGTCAACGGACTCTCTCTGTGGGAGACGTCGAAACTTACGGAACACATGACCAACGTGGGCTCGAGACTCTCCTGGGACGAACCCGTCGTCGTCGATAAGCACTCGATCGGGGGCGTGGCGGGAAACCGAGTGACACCAATTCTGGTTTCGATCGTTGCTTCGTCGGGTCTTACGATCCCCAAAACTTCATCGCGAGCCGTCACGTCACCCGCCGGAACCGCCGACACGATGGAAGTGTTCTGTTCGGTAGAGTTTTCGGGACACGAAATTCGACGGATCGTCGAGGAAACAGGCGGCTGTCTGGTGTGGGGCGGCGCGGTCGACCTCTCACCCGTCGATGACGAGATGATCCGGGCACAGGCTCCGCTTTCGCTCGATCCGCCGGGACAGATCGTCGCTTCCGTCCTTTCGAAGAAGGCCTCGGTCGGTTCGTCGCACGTCATCGTCGAAATACCCTACGGCGAGGGGGCGAAGGTCGGTACCCTCGACGACGCGCGGGACCTCGCCTCTCACTTTCAACACGTTGGCTCACGCGTCGGCCTCGAAACTGAGTGTGCGATTACGCGCGGTTCGGGACCCATCGGTCGAGGTATAGGACCAGTGCTCGAAGCCCGCGACGTGCTCGAGGTACTGTCTGGTCGCGGCCCCGAAGACCTTCGAAGAAAGAGTCTCGGGCTCGCCGAAGCACTGTTCGACCTGGTCGAGGACAGGGAAGGGATCACAGGCGGAACCCAGTCCGCTCGGGAACTTTTGGATTCGGGGGATGCACTTGAGACGTTTCGATCGATCGTCGAAGCCCAGGGCGGCGATCCCGATGTCGAGCGGTCGGATCTGCAACCGGGCGGACACACAAAAACCATCACAGCCGATCGGTCGGGTATCGTGACCGACGTATCGAACGAAGACGTAAACCGCCTCGCTCGACGTGCGGGCGCTCCAGGTGATCGAGGAGCGGGTCTCTACGTTCACCGCGAAATCGGGGAGGAAATCGACATCGGTGACGAGTTGTACACTATCCACGCGACGAGCGAACTCAAACTCGAGCGCGCGATCGCATACGAGGTCGATCGTCGCATCATGTACGTCGCCGATCCGGGAGAGGTCCTTGTCGAGCGAATGTAGTCCGACGGATCGATAGGCGTAGCGAGCGCTGACTTGTCGTTCGTCTCGTACACAGCCGATTCGTCACGAACGCTTTTAGCAGGAGCCGACGAACCCCGTCGCATGAGCCTCGAGGAAGCAGCCGAGGACCTTGCCTCCAGCCTCGGTGTCGACAAGACGGAGGTCGAAGCGGATCTCGAAAAGCTGGTTTCCTACTCGGTACCGCTCGAGGAAGCCAAACAGAGTCTACGACGAAAGTACGGCGACGTCGGAGGTGCAGGCGGCGGCGAGCCGACGGCCGTCAACATCGATTCCATCACGCCCGACACGGGCTCCGTGACTGTCACAGCCCAGGTGTTGACCGTTGGGACGCGTTCGATCCGCTACGACGGAGAAGAACAGGTAATCTACGAGGGAGAACTCGCGGACGAATCAGGCAAGATATCCTTTACGGCGTGGACCGATTTCGGCCTCGACCCCGGAGAAACGATCACTGCAGCTAACGCCTCGGTTCGCGAGTGGGAGGGCGAACCCGAGCTTAACCTCGGAGAATCGACGTCTGTGACCGTAGAGAACACGACTCTTTCTGTCCCATACGAGGTCGGCGGCGAATCCGACCTCGCAGAACTCGAACCCGGTGATCGTGGACGGATCGTCGAGGTCCAGATCGTGGAGGTAGACCGACGAACTATTGACGGACGAGATGGAGAAACCGAGATTCTCGACGGTGTCTTCGCGGACCCGTCGGGTCGTCTCCCGTTTACGGACTGGGATCCGCACGATTCGATCGAGGAGGGCGCGTCGCTTCGGATCGAAGACGTATACGTTCGAGAATTCCGTGGCGTTCCGTCGGTCAACCTTTCGGAATTTTCAACCGTCGAACCCACCGAAGAAGTCGAGATAAGCGAGTCTGCGGCTCAAATGGAGATTCGCGACGCCGTTGCCACGGGTGGGATATTCGACGTCGAGGTGGTAGGAAATGTCATCGCGATTCGAGATGGATCGGGCCTCATCCAGCGGTGTCCCGAGTGCAACCGCGTTGTACAGAACGACCAATGTCGCACCCACGGTGAGGTGGACGCGTACGACGACATGCGGATCAAGGCGATTCTCGACGACGGGACCGACACGCTGACCGTTGTTCTAGATCGGGACCTGACGGAAACAATCTACGGCAGGACGATGGAAGAGGCACTCGAGCACGCCAAAGACGCCATGGATCGTTCGGTCGTCGCCGACTCGATCGCCGACGACCTCGTCGG
The DNA here is from genome assembly GCA_046545615.1 of Natronomonas sp. Lineage (GTDB taxonomy): Archaea > Halobacteriota > Halobacteria > Halobacteriales > Haloarculaceae > Natronomonas. Next base: position 32,447 of record JBKGZK010000012.1, on the reverse strand, counting down.
GCGGGAGTTCCGCGTTCGCGGTTCGTTGTCGGTCGACGAGTACGGTGCGAACCTCGACGCGGCGACCTTCGCACCCGTCGACGATGATCCCGAGTCTCGGGCCCGGGTGTTCCTCGAGGAGGTCGCCCAATGAGTTCGAGTCCAGGACGTCGGGAGGTGGCATATCGGCTGTTCGCCGCCGAGTTCGAAGACGCCGAGTTTTCCTACAGCGAGAGCGACGAGGAACGCGCGCCGAACTACGTCGTGTCGCCGACCGGTGCGCGGATAAATCGGCTCTTCGTGGCGGGGGTACTCACCGAAGTCGAGGACGTCAACCCGGAGATGGTACGCGGACGGGTGGTCGATCCGACCGGGGGGTTCGTAACGTACGCCGGACAGTATCAGCCGGAGGCGTTGTCGTTCCTCGAACGGGCCGATCCCCCCGCTTTTGTTGCGCTGTCCGGGAAGGCCAGAACGTTCGAGCCCGACGACGGGGATCGGATTTTTACGTCGGTTCGTCCAGAGTCGATAAACGAGGTCGACACCAAAACCCGGGATCGGTGGGTAGTACGGACGGCGGACCGGACGCTCGAACGGATTGGCCTTATGGCGGCCGCGATCGAGGCCGATCTCGTCGGGGACGAACTTCAGGCAGCGCTCGTCGAGGAGGGGGTCGACGAGCGGCTGGCAGAAGGCATCGTACTCGCACAGGATTATTACGGAACGACCGTCGCGTATCTCGAGGCACTCCGCGACGTATCGATCGACGCCGTCCGCGTCGTGGCCGACGAGATTCGGGAGGTCGAATCGTTGTCGGTCGCCCCCGACGATACCGGTGGTACGGTAGACAGCTCCGAGTTGGCATTGCTGGATCTTACTGGTGCGCCGACACCTCAGTCGGCCGCAGCGGCCGCCGGCGTCGGCGATTCGGAGACGGATTCATCGGTGGCGGATAATTCTACTGAGGAATCGGTTGAAACCGGTACATCAGATGACTCCCCGGATGATGCTCTCGATTCGGTCGGTGAGGAATCAGAGTCTCCAGCGGAAGGAAGCTACGAGATGGACGTGGAGACGAGAAAGGAGGTGGAGGCCGAGTACGGCACCGAGTTTTCGACGGCGGACGATCTGGAGACGGACGCGACGACGGATTCGACGACTGACGACGAGTCGATCGACGAACCTGGATCGTTTGAACCGGAAGCCGACGTGGGATCCGATGACGGATCCGAAGCGTCCGATTCGAGACAGTCAGACACGACCGACGCGGAAGACGAGGTGGGTGCGGAATCCGATACCGGGACCGAGGCGGACGCCGACGCCGGCACCGAATCCGGCGACGAAATCGATTCCGATCCCGATTCGGACACCCCGTCTGCCGACGCTCCCGGCGACATCGACCTGCAGACAACGGTGGTCGAAACGATGACTGACCTCGACGACGGGGAAGGAGCCACTCGGGAAGGGATCGTCTCTGCGGTAGAGGCTGAACACGGGGCGGACTCCGACGAAATCGAGGAAGCGATCGAGGACGCGCTCATGAGCGGTCAGTGTTACGAACCCACCGACGATCGATTCAAGCCAATCTGAGGGGATGGTCGAACCGATTCCGGGCGAACCGGCCGCCCTTGCAGACTGCGGCGTCGAACAGGTCCTCGTCGTCGCCGATTACCACGCCGGCATCGAAGAGGGATTGCGGGACGACGGCGTGGAGATTCCAAACCGGGCAGCCGATCGTCGCTCGTCGCTTCTGCGACTCGTCGTCGAATTCGAGGTCGATCGGCTGATCATCCTCGGGGATCTCGGTGACGACATCGGCGTCCCGCGCGGAGCGGAACGCGACGAACTCGAACAGCTGTTTCGGACGGTCACGGAACGAGTTCCGATCACGATTACCAAGGGCAACCACGACGGTCGAATCGAGTCGATTACGGACGACATCGTCGACGTCGACGTCGTTGACGGCCCTGGCGTTCGGATCGGAGACGTGGGTTTCTGTCACGGACACACCTGGCCCGACGCGGCGGTTGTGTCCGCACCGACGACCTGTACTGCACACGAGCACCCACTTGTTCGCCTGACTGACGAAGTCGGCGGGTCGCGGACCGAACGCGTCTGGCTCCGGGGATCGATCGATCCGTCGGGCTTTCCGGAATACGAGGATCCCCGCGGTGAACTCGTCGTCTGTCCGGCATTCAACGATCTCGCTGGGGGAACCATGATCAACGAGGAAACCGAATTTTTGTCGCCGTTCTTGCCAGCCGGTCTCGAAGACGGGGATGCCTACCTGCTCGATGGGACGCGTCTCGGACCCTACCGCAGCCTGTGAGGACACACCCGTCGAACCAGAACCCCTTTTTGCTCTCACTCCCTTCATTTCGACGATATCGATACGCTCCATGCTCGCGCTTCCAGGTCAACTTTCCGCGGATTTGGTCCTGTTTTTCGTCGTCGGACTGCTGGGTGGGGCCCACTGCATCGGGATGTGTGGACCGCTCGTAACCGTGTATTCTGGCAAAATGAGCGACCGGAACGACCGGCTAACCACATTCGAGGTGAGACAGCACGCCCTCTTCAATCTGGGACGAACCGGGAGCTACGCGTTCATTGGCGGTCTCTTCGGCGCGCTCGGTGGGGTGGTCTACGTGACAGCAGATACAGTAACCGAGACTGCCAATCTGTTTCGAGGATCCATGGGTGCGATCGTCGGTCTGTTTGTCATCGCGGTTGGGATATACTACCTTCTGGGGCGGACGTCGGTCGGCGGTCACCTGCCCGGCCTCGGTGCGAGTCGGCTCCTCGCTCCACTAATGAGTCGAATCGATCGACTCGCCGCGGGACCGGGGATCGTCGGTCTGGGTGCCGTCCACGGACTCTTGCCCTGTCCGATCCTGTATCCAGCGTTTCTCTACGCGTTTGCCACCGGATCACCGACCGCCGGGGCACTCCTGCTTGCGGCGCTCGGGATCGGCACGTTCCCGGCGGTCTTTTTCTACGGCACGATCATCGACGCGGTCGATCCCACCAGCCGCCGCCGACTTCACCGCGTGCTCGGCGCCGCGTTCATCGTGCTCGGATACATCCTGTTCGCTCACGGATTGATGTCACTCGGCATCATGCTCCCACACCCATCACTCCCACACTACCAGCCCCTAGAGGTGGCCACGCATGCGATCCCATAGAATCGTTCGTGGCGTGGTGACGAGCGTGATCCGGAACACCACACGACGGAGAGGGGCGGCATGACCGTCGAGTGTACCCTGTGTGAACTGCCGGCGGACGACGTCGATGTCGTCGACGAGGATGGCAACCGGTTCTGTTGTGAAGGTTGTCGCCACGTCCATCACACTCTGCCCGCGATGGCGGATGTCACCGCGTCAGACGTCCGCTCCAGAGAATCGACAGATGCTGCGGAGCCGGACGCTCCACCCGAAGGGTACGAGCGAACGTACCTTGACGTCGAGGGGATGCACTGTGTGACGTGCGAATCGTTCGTCGAGGCCGTGGCAACGGGCTCCGACGGTATCGACGGCGCGAGTGCCAACTACGTGACCGACACGGTTCGCGTCGACTTCGACCCCAACAGAACGGACCCCGCCGGCATTCGAGAATCGATTTCCGGGCTCGGGTATACGGCGTATCCTCGCGAGGACGCGATCAGCAAGATACAGGCAGACAACCGAGCGTTCGCGCGGCTCGCAGTCGGCGTCCTCGTGGGGATGATGGTGATGCTCCAGTACGTCGTGATCATTTATCCGACGTACTTCGGTGGCCTGTTTTACGACGACCGCACGGCCGCGTTCCTGGCTGAATCGATGGACGCAACTGGCGGCGGCTACTTCTTCGTCGTCATCGGCGTCCTTTCGAGTATCGTCCTTTTGTATACGGGAAAACCCATCCTCCGAGGAGCGTGGGTAAGCGTCCGGATGCGATCTCCGAATATGGACCTGCTGGTGGCGATTGCGGCCGTGAGCGCGTACCTCTACAGCACACTCGTGGTTTTCACTGGCGGTTCACACATCTACTACGACGTTACGGTTGCGATAGTCGTCATCGTGACTGTCGGGAACCATCACGAATCGTCGGTGAAAGCGCGTGCAACTGAACTGTTGTCGGATCTCACGACCGTCAAGGTGGATGAAGCCACACGACTCGATGGTGCCGACGAGGAGACGGTCCAGCTCGACGATCTCTCGGAAGGCGATCGCATCCTAGTGCGATCGGGAGAACGCGTCCCGGTCGACGGGACGATAGTCGACGGCGAGGCGACGGCCGACGAATCGGTAATTACCGGTGAATCCCTCCCTGTACCGAAGACATCTGGCGACGTGGTGGTCGGGGGATCGATCGTCGTCGACGGCGCGGTCGTTGTCTCGGTTGATGACGGGGCGACGAGTAGCCTCGATCGTATTACTGACCTGGTGTGGGATCTCCAGAGTTCGACCTCCGGGATCCAGAAGCTCGCCGATAAGCTCGCAACGATTTTCGTGCCGCTCGTCTTGGTTCTCGCCCTCGTCGTCGGCGGTGGGTATCTCATGTTCGGGGCAGACGTTCGAACTGCGATGCTCGCGGGACTCACGGTGTTGATCGTTTCCTGTCCGTGCGCACTCGGCCTAGCGACCCCGCTCGCGGTCGCATCGGGCGTCAAGGAAGCACTCGAACACGGTATCGTGGTCTTTGACGATACCGTGTTCGAGCGAATCCGCGAAGCCGATACGCTGGTCCTCGACAAGACGGGCACTCTCACAACCGGCGATATGCGCGTCCTCGACGCCGACGCCCCCGATTCGGTACTCGCCCTCGCTGGCGTCCTCGAACGTCGCGCGACGCATCCGGTGGCCGAGGCGATCGCGAGTGCTTACGCCGTCGACACTGACGGCGGTCGCACGCTTCCACCGGACGATCCGGACGAGAGGTATTCGGAGACGGAAGACGCAAACGGTGATCGGAAGCCCGATTTACGGGAGGACGAGGAGATACGGTCTTCGAGTCGTATCACGGCCTTCGAAACTCATGCCCGCGGTGTGACCGGGTCGGTCGATGGCATCCCGATTGCCGTGGGTCATCCCTCGCTCTTCGACGACATCGACTGGGTGGTGCCGGATGGCATTCGATCTCGGATACGCGACGAGCGCGACGACGGTCGTGTTCCGGTCGCCGTCGGTCGTGACGGTCGAGCTGACGGCGTCGTGGTGGTGGGTGACGAGCTCAGGCCCGGCGTCGACGAGACTCTATCGTGGTTCGCCGACGAGGATGTTGAAGTGGTTGTCCTCACTGGCGACGACGAACAGGCTGCGACGTGGTTTCGGGAACACGATCACGTCGACGAGGTGTTCGCCGGCGTACCGCCCGAAGCGAAGGCAGAAACTGTCGACCGGTTCTCGGCTCGCGGACAGACCGTAATGGTCGGTGACGGGACGAACGACGCACCCGCACTGGCTGCGGCAGACCTCGGCATTGCATTGGGCGGTGGAACGGCCATCGCGGCGGACGCCGCGGATGTGGCAATCGTCGACGACGATCTGCGCTCGATCGCGAGAACGTTCGAACTTGCGACAGCGGCAGGCAGGCGCGTGAAAGGCAACATCACCTGGGCTTTCCTGTACAACGCCATAGCGATTCCGTTGGCCGTGACCGGTCTGTTGAACCCGCTGTTTGCGGCTGTTGCGATGACGTCGAGCAGCCTACTCGTGGTGACGAATTCGTCACGTCAGCTTCTCGAGGATCGGTCGTAAGGACACCGGCAACGATATTGTGACAGCGCGGGACACCATCCGACATGGGATACATCGTCCGGATGCCACAACTCGGGATGTCGATGGAGGAGGGAACCGTCGTGGAGTGGGTACTCGAGGAGGGCGAACGAGTCGATGTGGACGACGTCATCGCGACCGTCGAATCGGAGAAGACGACCGCCGAGGTCGAATCCAGGGAGGACGGCGTGGTCCGAAGAATTCTCGTCGAGGAAGGGGGCACGGTCGAGCCGGGTGATCCGATCGGCATCGTCGCCGGTGCTGACGAAGACATCTCCGACCTGGTGTCCGACGTCGGTACGCCGGACGTCGACACGAGCGAGGGGGAGGATGTCGCCATATCGGGACCGTCCTCGCCATCCGGAACCGGTGTAAACGCGCCTCAACGAGACGACACAGACGAGACCGATGTGAAAGCCACACCCGGAGCGAGAAAGCTCGCCGAGTCCGAAAGCGTAGATCTCACAGGGGTTGAGGGATCCGGGCCGCAGGGGGTTGTTACCGAGGACGATGTCTCGGCACACCTCGAGGACGAAATCGACGATTTCGAGTCCTCGGACGACGACCAGAAGCACTTGGAAATTCATTCGAGCGGTGCGACGCGAACCGTCGTCGAATCTTCGTCACTCTCGGGATTGCAACAGACGATCCGCGATCGACTAAGCGAAAGCTACCGGGATGCCGTGCACGTGACACTCGATCGGACCTTCGACGCCAGGACGCTGAAGGCCACCGTCACGGCGGGTCGAGCCGCAGGCGCAACCCTTTCGCTGATCGATCTTCTCGTGAAAGTGACTGGCAGGGCACTTTCGGACCACCCCCCGTTTAACGCCGTTTTCGAGGACGGCGAACACCGGTTGATTGATGAGGTAAACGTGGGCGTGGCCGTCGATATTGACCGCGGACTCGTTACGCCTGTTGTGCCGGACGTCGACGCTCGGAGCGTCGAATCGGTGAACGAAGTTCGAACCGAACTCGTCGACCTGGTACAATCTGGCGATTACACCATGGACGATCTCTCTGGGGGGACGTTCACAATTTCCAACCTCGGGCACTTTGGAATCGACCGCTTCGATCCGATCATCAACCCCCCACAAATTGCGATCCTCGGGATCGGTCGCGTTCGAACTGACGAGACGATGACGCTGAGTCTGTCCTTCGATCACCGGATTGTTAATGGGGCCGACGCGGCACGGTTCCTGGACACAATCGTCGAGGTGGCGACGGACGGATCCGCGCTCGCCGAATATTTCCGAGTCGAGATAGAACCTGTCGAAAACGTCGGCGAAGAGGGGCCAGCCACAGGTTACCCGTCCGGTTCGCCCCGCGACGAAGAAACTCGGGACGTGCGAGTCGAATCCACCGAGGGATTGTCCGGATCGTACGAAACCGCTGGGGTCGACGGTGCCGTCGCATTCGACGAGCCTATTGACATGGGCGGTTCGGGTAGAGCACCGACGCCCGTCGAACACCTCCTCGGCGCACTCGGGGCCTGCCTGTCACTTTCGGTTCGGGCCATGGCAGAACGGGACGACGCACCGGTGGGGTCCATCGACTGTGACGTCGAAGGCTCGCCGGAATCCGGGCCGCTGGCGTCGGTTACGGTACATATCGACCTCGAAAGTGACGCACCCGACGACGTACTGGATAGAATCGTGACGAAGGCTCAGCGTGCCTGCTACGTCGAGCGGGCCCTTGCAGAAGACGTCGACGTCTCTGTCACCTGGCATCGCGCATAAGTTAACATACGTCGACATCGAACTCCGTGTATGGAGGACATTCCACAGCTCGACATCGAACTGCCCGGGATCGACCAGTTCGCCGTCGTCGTCGAGGATTTGAAAGACGGCATGGACCGGTATCGTGGAATTTTCGGGGTCGAACCCTGGACCATTTACCGCTTCGAACCACCGGAGTTGACCCAGACTACCTATCGTGGCGACGACGTAGAGTACGGTATGGTGCTGGCGCTCGCGGACGTCGGCGACACGATGATCGAACTCATCGAACCGACGATCGGCCCGAACGTCTACACGGATCACCTCGAGGAACACGGGGAGGGGCTCCACCACGTGGCCTACTTCGGATGGGACGAATCGGAAACACACGACGTGATTGCGTCCTTCGAAGCGGTGGGAATGCCGGTAATTCAGAGTGGAAATTATCTCGGAACCGATTTTTGGTATTTCGACACACGCGATGAACTCAACGGGTTGTGTTTCGAAACCGGCGTCCGCCGAAATGTAGGCGAACGCGAGCCGGTAGCTGTCTATCCCGAGACTACCTATCCCGTCGATTGACATCGTCACCTGGCCTTCTTTGGACGAGCGGGATCGTGGACCTCTGAGGGTGGCAACCGTGTTGCCGAGTGCCAAACGTATTAACCTCCACGGGCGAATGGAACCTCTGTTATGGGTGAGAGTGACATGCGGGAAACCAGCCTCGAGATATCGCCCGATCGCCAGCGCGGGATGCTCAAGACGATGCAACGAATCCGGGCGTTCGAATCGCGCATTCAGGAACTGTTCGCAGACGGGGAGCTCCCCGGATTCGTCCATCTCTACATCGGCGAAGAGGCCATCGCAACCGGTGTCTGTGAGGCGTTGAATGACGACGACTACATCACGAGCACTCACCGCGGGCACGGCCACTGTATCGCCAAAGGTCACGACTTCGATCGGATGATGGCGGAGCTCTTCGGCAAGGAGACGGGCTACTGTGGCGGCAAGGGTGGTTCGATGCATATCGCCAGTCCGGAGCTCAACAACCTCGGTGCGAACGGAATCGTCGGAGCAGGAATCCCGATTGGCGTCGGCGCAGCCCTGTCCAGTTACCTTCGGGGGTCGGGACAGGTTGCGGTGTCCTTTTTCGGCGATGGGGCCCTCGCACAGGGGGCGTTCCACGAAGCAATGAACCTCGCCGCGTTGTGGGATCTCCCGTTCGTCGGTGTCGTCGAAAACAACCAGTACGGCGAGATGAGCGGGCTGGAGGAACAGCAGGCTATCGAGGACCTTACGGCTCGAGCCACCTCGTACGGCATTCCCGGTATCGACGTCGACGGCATGGACGTCGAGGAAGTGCACGCGGCGGCGACGGCCGCGATCGAAGCTGCACGGGAGGGCGACGGTCCGACCCTCCTTGTGTGTGAGACCTACCGATTCGAGGGGCACCACGAAGGTGATACGGAGTTTTATCGGGATGATGACGAGGTGAATGAGTGGCGAGAGCGTGACCCAATTGACACCTATCGCGAGCGCCTCGACGAGGTGGGCGCCCTTGACGATGCAGTCTGGCGTTCGATGTGCGGCGAAATCGACGCGGCCCTCGAAGATGCCGTGGATTTCGCACGCAACAGTCCATTTCCGGAAACCGAACGGGCATACGAAAACCTCTACGCGGAGGAGGTGTGAACATGGCGACGACCGCAAGCGACACCGAGACCATCTCGGTGCGCGATGCAATCCGGGAGACGCTCGACGAGGAACTTTCCGCCGACGAGCGGGTGTTTCTCCAGGGCATCGACGTAGCCTCTCGAGGCGGGACGTTCGGTCTGCTCGAAGGCCTCGCGGATGACTATCCGGATCGGATTCGAAATACCCCGATTAGCGAGGTTGCCATCGTCGGTACCGGACTCGGTGCGGCCATGACCGGGATGCGTCCTGTAGTCGAAATTATGTATTCGGGCTTCCTCGGGGTCCCGATGGATCAGCTCCTCAACCAGGTTGCAAAGCTCCGATACATGACCGACGGAAGCATCGACATCCCCCTCACAATCCGGACCCAGAACACCAGCGGATTCCGGGCCGCTGCGCAACACTCCCAGGCACTTCACCAGCTCTTTATGGCGATTCCCGGTCTCAAGGTGGTATGCGTGTCGACGCCCGCGGACACGAAGGGACTGCTGCGTGCAGCGATTCGCCACGACGACCCCGTCATCGTCTTCGAACACGCGGGCATTTACAACCGCGAGGCGAAGGCCCCGGTCGGTTCGTACGAACTTCCGATCGGACAGGCGGCTATCGAGCGGGAGGGAGCAGACGTGACCGTCGTGGCGACGCAGGTCCAGTTGTGGAACGCGCTCGATGCTGCGGAGCGACTCGCAGACGACGGCATCTCGGTCGAGGTCGTCAGCCCACGGACCCTCGATCCGATCGACGTCGACACCATCGCGGGGAGTGCACGAAAGACGGGTCGATGTGTCGTGGTCGACGATACACCACTCCGTTCTGGATCGCAGTCCGAACTCGCCGCACTGATAAGCGAAACAGCGTTTTTCGACCTGGATTTCCCCGTCCAACGCCTTGGCGTCGACGACGTTCCGACGCCCTTCAGCCCGGCCCTGGAAGACGAGATCTATCCCGACGCCGACGACATCGAGGAGACCGTCCGGACACTCGTGTGAACCCGACGAATTGGTTCGGAACGGATTCGTCTCAGGATCGATTCGACGCGTATCGGTTCCGAGAGCGGAACGAACATCGTTTCCGTAAGTCGTTTCACCCGGCCCACAGGGACACCCTTAATCGGTTCCACTCGCTAGAATAACTGATGAGTGAGGGCCGCGTCTCCGGCATGGACGCCTTCTCCCACCTCGGGGCGGACGTGCGACGGGCGCTTTCGGAACGCGGGTTCGCGACGCCAACAGAGCCACAGCGACGGGCCATTCCGCCGATTGCATCCGGTGATCACACCCTCGTGGTCGCCCCGACCGGATCGGGGAAGACCGAAACTGCGATGTTGCCCATACTGTCGGCGATTGTAGAGCGGGAGCCCCACCACGGCATTCAGGCGCTGTACATCACCCCGTTGCGGGCGTTGAATCGCGACATGCGCGATAGACTCGAGTGGTGGGCCGACGCACTCGAGATTACGATCGACGTCAGACACGGCGATACAACTGACTACCAGCGTCAGAAGCAGGCCGAGAATCCACCCGACGTCCTCGTTACAACGCCCGAGACCCTCCAGGCGCTCTTTACGGGAACGAAGCTTCGAAAGGCTATCGCGGACGTCGAACACGTCGTCGTGGACGAGATACACGAACTCGCCGCCTCGAAGCGTGGCACCCAACTTGCCATCGGCCTCGAACACCTCGTCGAACACGCCGGCTCGTTTCAGCGCGTAGGGCTCTCGGCGACCGTGGGGGACCCGGCAGAAGTTGGCCGATTTCTCACTGGAAATCGCGGATGTAGCCTCGTCGAAGTCGAGGCAGGCACGAACCTTGCCGTGTCGGTACAGACGCCCGAAATTACGGACGAAGACGAACGTATCGCCGGAGAACTCGCGACGGACGAAGAGATCGCAAGTCACGTGCGGTTCATCGACGAGGTAATCGCGGCCCACGATTCGACACTCGTGTTCGTGAACACCCGCCAGACCGCTGAAGGGCTCGGGTCGCGTCTCAAAGCCTACGGTACCGACGTGGGCATCCACCACGGGTCGCTCTCGAAGACGGCCCGGATCGACGTCGAGGACCGGTTCAAAGAGGGGGACCTCGACGCGCTGCTTTGTACGTCCTCGATGGAACTCGGGATCGACGTCGGCCACGTCGATCACGTGATTCAGTACTCGAGCCCCCGAGAAGTCCGTCGGCTGCTACAGCGGATCGGCCGGGCGGGACACCGTCGCGACACGGTCTCTGCGGGAACGATCGTCACGGGGGATTCTGATGCGACGATGGAAACGCTCGCCATCGTCAATCGGGCCCTCGACGGCGATGTCGAATCCGCGGGCATTCACTATGGCAGTCTCGACACTCTTGCAAACCAGATAACGGGCCTCCTGATGGGTTTCGGAGACCTGTCGGCTCGAAGAGCATACGAGATCGTCACCCGGGCGTATCCGTACGCCGATCTCGACGAGGACACGTTCAAATCGGTGGTACGACAGCTGTCCGAAACGCACGTACTGTGGTTGGACGAGGACGAGGATCGCCTCGAAAAGTCCGGGGGCACCTGGCAGTATTTCTATGCGAATCTCTCGATGATCCCCGACGAGGCGAACTACACGGTCGCGGACGTGGCCTCGGGCGGCACGATCGGGACGCTAGCCGAGCGGTTCGTGGTTACATTCGCGGCCCCCGGTGCGACGTTCATCCAGGGGGGCGAGATGTGGCGGATCACCGAGGTAGACGAAGAAGAAGAGGAGGTTGTGGTCTCGCCCGTGGAAGATCCAGCCGGGGAGGTTCCGTCCTGGGTCGGCGCTGAAATCCCGGTTCCCTACGACGTGGCGGGAGACGTAGGACGCCTTCGTGCAGAGACCCGAACCCAGTTCGACGACGGGTCGGATCGCGACGACGTCGCCGAGTGGCTTTCCGCAGGCTATCCGGTAGATCGACACACTGCCCACGAGGCGCTTACGCCGATCGAACGCCACGAGGCTCCGGTTCCCACAGACGATCGAGTCGTCGTCGAAGGGTTCGGGCGAGAAATCGTCGTAAATGCGGCGTTCGGTCACACGACGAACGAAACGATCGGTCGGTTGCTCTCAGCGCTCATCGGTCAGCGAACAGGGTCATCAGTGGCCTTGGAGGTCGATCCCTACCGGATCGAACTCGAGGTTCCGAGTGGTGTGTCCATCGGTGACGTTGCCGCCATTTTCGAGGACACAGCGCCCGAGCACCTCCCCGACCTCGTCGAGTTGAGCCTGAAAAACGCCGACGCGCTCTCGTTTACGCTCGCACAGGTTGCAGCGAAGTTCGGGGCACTCAAGCGGTGGAAGGGGACGGGAGCCAACGGGGCTCGATTCGGAAAGGATAGACTCCTCGATGCGCTCGAAAACACGCCGATCTACGAGGAGGCGGTCAGGGTCGTCCTCCACGAGGACCTGGACGTCGAACGGGCGAGTGGTGTCCTCGCCGGCGTTCAGTCCGGCGATATCGAACTCGAGACCGTGGGCGAGCGCACCCCGCTGGGTCGGAGCGGATCGTCGTCCGGTCGCGAACTGTTGTCGCCCGAGAATGCCGACGCCTCAGTCATCGAAACCGTTCGCGAGCGGATCCAGGACGATCGCGTGCTCCTGACCTGTCTACACTGCCGGGAGTGGGAGCGACGAAAACCGGTTCGCCGGGTCGCAGACCAGCCCGAATGTCCTCACTGCGGCTCGACTCGGATCGCTGCTCTCAACCCTTGGGCCGAAGAGGTCATCGATGCGATAGGGACCAATGACAGGACAGAGGAAGAGGAAAAACAGGTCAAACGTGCCTACCGGGCTGCCAGTCTCGTCCAGAGTCACGGCAAGGAGGCCGTGATCGCCCTCGCTGCCCGTGGCGTCGGTCCCCAAACTGCCGCCCGGATCATCAACAAGCACCGCGAACGAGAGGAGGACTTTTATCGCGATATTCTCGTGGCGGAGCGCCGCTACGCGCGGACGAAGTCGTTCTGGGATTAATATCCCCGAATTCCACGACAGCGATTGATATTCCCGGGATCTATGACTTGGATTGATATTCAGTAATTCCAGGACAGCGATTTACTTTCCGTTGATCCAGACTGGGATTGATCGTCCGGAGGTTCAGACTGCAGGGCCAGCAATCGAGTACTGTCCTTGGAAACTGGACACGGTCCGAACCTCACCTGCTCGCGAGGGTGGTCCGAGTTTGTATCCGGTCGTCACTCCCGGGCCCATTCCCGGGACCGGTCGACGGCGGCCTTCCAACGTTCGTACTCGTCCTTGAGGGTAGATTCCGGCTCGAAGTGCCGGTCGACGTGCCAGTTCGAACGCAAATCGTCGACACTCTCCCAGTATCCGACGGCGAGGCCGGCCGCGTAGGCCGCGCCGAGTGCCGTCGTCTCCTCAACCTCGGGACGAAGGATGTCGGTCCCGAGCGCGTCGGCTTGGTGCTGGCAGAGAAAGTCGTTCTCGACTGCTCCGCCGTCGACGCGCAACGAAGCGAGGCTCAATCCACTGTCTTCAAGCATCGCCTCGACCACTTCCCTGGTCCGGAAGGCGATAGCCGAAAGCGTCGCTCGAACCAGGTGAGCTGGTTCCGTCCCGCGGGTCATCCCCACGATGGTTCCTCGCGCACGTTGATCCCAGTGGGGTGCGCCCAGCCCGGAGAACGCCGGCACGAAATACACGTCGTCGGTGGACTCGACCGACCGTGCAAGCGACTCCGTCTGGGTCACGTTCTCTACGATCCCCACGTCTGCGAGCCATTCAATGGCTGCGCCGGTTACAAAGATCGATCCCTCGAGCGCGTAGCGTGCGGGTTCGCCGGATCGCTGGAAGCCCACGGTCGTCAAGAGGCCGTGATCGGAAGAGATTGGTTCGGATCCCGTGTTGAGGAGGAGAAACGAACCGGTGCCGTAGGTGTTCTTGGCGTCGCCGGATTCGAAGCAGGTCTGCCCGAAGAGTGCGGCCTGCTGATCGCCCAGGGCGGCAGTCACGGGAATGGTCGCTCCGAGACTCGATTCGTCCGTATAACCATAGACAGTCTCGTCGCTGGATGGACGCACCTCGGGTAGAATCGATTCAGGAATCCGGAATTCCTCGAGTAATGTTCGGTCCCACGCTAGTTCGTGGATGTCAAATAGCATCGTTCGCGACGCGTTGGTGACGTCCGTGACGTGGGTGCCCGTCAGTTTCCAGACGAGCCATGAGTCAATCGTACCGAAGCAAAGGTTGCCGCTTTCGGCCCGGTCGCGAATCGATTCGGTCGATTTCCCTGCTGCACCGTTTGGGTCGGCACGATCCAGTAGCCACTCGAGCTTCGTCGCCGAAAAGTAGGCATCCGGTTCGAGGCCGGTCGTCGTCCTGATCGCGTCGGCCATGTCCGTCCCTTCGAGGGCCTCGATACGGCTGGTCGTCCGCCGATCCTGCCAGACGATTGCGTTGTAAATGGGCGAACCGGTGTCGCGGTCCCAGAGGACGGTGGTCTCGCGCTGATTCGCAATGCCGATGGCCGCGACGTCCGTCGCCGCCACGCAAGCATCCGCGAGCGCACGATGGAAGGTATCGACGACGGAATCAAAAATTTCGATGGGGTCGTGTTCGACCCAGCCGGGGTTCGGATAGTACTGTTCGTGGCGCTCATAAGCCTCGCCACGGACCTCGCCGTGTCGATCGAAGAGCATGGTCCGTGTGCCCGTCGTACCCTGGTCGACTGCGGCAACGTACTGCATGGATAGTTATTTCCCAAGAACCTCTGACGTCTCGGCGTGCATTCTCGAGAGTTCGACGTATCGGTCCCCGGCTTCCGCCCACGGCGACGACTCAACGGTTTTGATCTGCTCGGCTGGGACCCCTGCAACCAGGGTCTTCGCGGGGATTTCGGTTCCTTCTTGGACCAGACTGTTCGCCCCGACGAGGGCTCGCTCGCCCACGATGGCTCCATCCAGGACGGTCGAACCCATGCCGACGAGTCCGCGTGATTCCACGGTGGCAGCGTGGACGATGGCTGTATGACCGACGGTCGCATACGGGCCGATCTCCGAGCCCTCGTGGAGAACGGCGTTGTCCTGAACGTTCGCACCTTCGCGAAGCACAATTTCGTCGTGATCGCCTCGGATCGTGGCGTTCGGCCATACGCTGGCGTCGGCCTCGATCGTTACGTCTCCGATGACGACAGCCGCGGGATCGACGTACGCATGTTCGTGAATGTCCGGCTCGATACCGTCGAAGGATCGGATCATGTTCCCCCGGAGCGACGGCTGTCTCATAACAGTTGGTACTCGGCCGGCGACGCGACCGCAGAAGAATTGGTGGGAAAACGCAGGATACGCCAGGAAAACATATACAAATGCCCGAACCTTTCCAACCAATGCGAACCGGCCTCAACTTCGGCATCCTCAAGGCCGCCGTCGCCGGTATCGTCGCGATAATCCGTCGAATGTAGAGGCCGAACTGGGGACTATGGCTGCTCCCCGGACGAATCTCGGTCAGTGTCGTCGGATACGGCCGGATTTACCCATCGTTTGTGACCAATCGTACAGCAGTCTGCCGAAACTTTATATATCATGTGGACACGCCGGTGACGAACGTGGACCGGTGCTAAAGGCAAAGTTAAATAAGGGGGAGCCATTCCGTTTGAATGCAATGACACCACACGAGGGTACGTCGGGTTCACCGGCGGATCGAGTTCTTCCAGGGCACGCTAGATAGTACCTCGGAGATAAGCGAGGCCCGAATTTTCGACACGACGCTACGCGACGGCGAACAGTCACCGCGAACATCGTTCTCGTACGAAGACAAACGTGAGATAGCGGCGATTCTCGATGACATGGGCACCCACGTCATTGAGGCCGGCTTCCCCGTCAACTCGGATCCCGAGTTCGAGGCAGTCCAGGACATCGCCGACGCAGCGAGGCGGTCCACCGTGTGTGGACTAGCACGCGTCGTCGACGCCGACATCGAGGCTGCCCTCGATTCCGGCGTGGACCTAGTACACGTCTTCTGTTCGACGAGCGACGTCCAGCTGGCGGACTCCATGCATGCCAGCCGAGAAGAGGCGCTCGAACGGTCCGTCGAGTCCGTTGAGCGCGTCAAAGAGGCTGGCGTCGAGTGCATGTTCTCGCCGATGGACGCGACGCGCACGGACGAATCGTACCTGCTGGAGATCATCGAAGCCACCTCGGAGGCGGGTGCCGACTGGATCAACCTGCCGGACACCTGTGGCGTGGCAACTCCACGGCGGTTCTACGATATGGTGGAGGAGGTCTGTACGCACACGGATGCTCGCGTCGACGTCCACACCCAC
This sequence comes from Natronomonas sp., assembly GCA_046545615.1. Lineage (GTDB taxonomy): Archaea > Halobacteriota > Halobacteria > Halobacteriales > Haloarculaceae > Natronomonas. Next base: position 16,019 of record JBKGZK010000012.1, on the reverse strand, counting down.
GACGACTTCGGTCTGGCCGCGGCGAACGCACTGTCCGGCTACGAAGCGGGCGCGGCGCAGGCGCAAGTCTCGGTCAACGGGATCGGCGAGCGAGCTGGCAATGCGGCCTACGAAGAGGTCGTAATGGCGCTCGAAGCGCTCTACGACGTCGACACGGGAATCGACACCACCCGGATCACCGAGCTTTCGAAGGTGGTCGAGGAGAAAAGCGACATTCCAATCCCCGCGAACAAGCCCATTATCGGCGACAACGCGTTCTCACACGAGTCCGGCATTCACGCCGCGGGCGTGATCGAGAACACCGACACATTCGAGCCGGGTGTGATGACGCCCGAAATGGTCGGTGCGACGCGTGAACTCGTCCTGGGCAAACACACGGGCAAACACTCCGTACGAGAGCGACTCGAGAACGCCGGGTTCGTGCCCACGGACGAGCAGGTTCACGAGGTGACGACCCGGGTAAAGGAGTATGGCGCGAAAAAGGAAGTCGTCACCTTCGAGAAGCTCAAGGAGTTCGCGCGGGAGGCCGACGTCAAACGTGAGGAGGTTCGCGTTTAACGATGGTGGCGGCGTCTGGTCGCTCGAAGGACCAGCGACCGCTACTCTGGAGTTCTCCTCGAGTGGACGCTGGCCGCCACGGGCCGCAGTTTACCTTTCGGGCGACGCACGCGACGCGCAATCCTTATAAGGAATCGCGCCGCAAATCGGGTGATGACACTCGCGACCCGTCCGAAGCTCGCACTTCGCGACAGCGTTGCGACCATTATTGTAGGGGCACTATAGCCCCTTCACACCATTTTTCACTGACTCCGGACCGGCATCGGCGAAAGAAAGACGACGTCAGGCCAATGTATACGACAGCTACGAATCGACGGTATCGATCACACGACAGACAGACGGTGACCACACATGAGCGGTAAACCGACACACGCCACACGAGACATCGAGGGGGATAGTTCCGAAACGCCGGACGAAGGCGAGGATACCCCGACGACGGTAGCGACTGGGGCAGATGCGGTCGTTCGCGCCCTCGAGAACGCTGGGGTCGAACACGTCTTCGGTGTCCAGGGTGGGGCTATTATGCCCGTCTACGACGCGCTGTACAGTTCCAAGATCGACCACATCACGATGGCCCACGAACAGGGTGCGGCGCACGCTGCAGACGCCTACGGCATCGTGTCGTCCAAGCCGGGCGTCTGTATGGCAACGTCGGGTCCCGGTGCGACGAACCTCGTTACCGGGATCGCCGACGCGAACATGGATTCCGATCCCATGCTCGCCCTGACGGGACAGGTGCCGACCGAGTTTGTCGGCAGTGACGCCTTCCAGGAAACTGACACCATCGGGGTGACGGCACCGATCACCAAGGCGAACTTTTTCTCTGACGATGCAGCAGACGTCGGCCAGGACGTTGGACAGGCCTTCGCGCTCGCGTCTGGTGGCCGTCAGGGTCCCACCCTAGTGGACCTCCCCAAGGACGTGACCAATGCAGAGACCACGTCGACGCCCGGGGAGCCACGAACGCCGACGACCTACGATCCACCGGAGACCGCAGATCCAGATGAGGTCGCAGCGGCTGCCGAGGCGCTGATGGAAGCGGACCGCCCGCTCATCCTCTCCGGCGGCGGCGTGATCAAGGGAGAGGCCACGTCGGTCCTCCGGGAATTCGCCTTCGAACACGAGATTCCGGTCGTGACGACGATGCCGGGAATCGGATCGTTCCCCGAGGATCACGAGCTGGCGCTCGAGATGGCGGGCATGCACGGGACCGGATACGCCAACATGGCGATTACGATGACCGATTGTATGCTGGCGGTGGGAACCCGCTTCGACGACCGACTCACGGGTGGCATCGAGACGTTTGCACCCGACGCCGAAGTGATCCACGTCGAAATCGATCCCGCGGAGGTGTCGAAAAACATCGAAGCGGATTATCCGCTTATCGGCGATGCAAAACGGGTGCTCGAGCAACTATCGGAACAAATGACCGGATCTCCCGACGCCGACGAGTGGCTCGACCAGGTTCAGACGTGGAAAGCGGAATATCCGATGGATTACGCGGCCCCCGACGACGAACCACTCAAACCCCAGTACATCGTGGAAGTACTGGACGCCGCGACCCCCGACGACACGATCGTCACGACCGGTGTCGGCCAGCACCAGATGTGGGCCTGCCAGTACTGGACCTACACCAACCCCCGGACCTGGGTGTCTAGCCACGGGCTGGGCACGATGGGATACGGAGTACCAGCGGCAATCGGGGCGAAAGTGGCCGCACCTGACAAGGAGGTCGTGTGTTTCGACGGCGACGGCTCGTTCCTGATGACGAGCCAAGGGCTCTCGGTGGCCGTTCGCGACGACCTCGACATCACGATCGTGGTGTTGAACAATGCAGCCATTGGCATGGTTCGTCAGTGGCAGGACGCGTTCTTCGAGGAGCGACACATGGCCTCCGAATACCCCTGGGTCCCGGAGTTCGACAAACTCGCCGAGGCGTACGGCGCGCGCGGATTCAGGATTGACGCCTACGACGAGGTTGCGGACGTTGTGGAGGCGGCACTCGAATACGACGGTCCGAGCGTCATCGACGCCCACATCGACCCGCTCGAAAACGTCTATCCGATGGTGCCGAGCGGGGGCGACAACGGCCTATTCGCGCTCTCGGAGGACCAGCTATGAGCCGACGACAACTCACCCCGCGAAACGGCCTCGAGGGACCGACGCCGGACGATCGATCGCGACCGACCGGTCGTCGGAATTCTCAGGGGATTCGGGTCGATCCCGAGGTGGAAGCGGAACATCGTCCGCGGCGCACGATCATTTCGGCGTACGTCGAGGACGAACCGGGCGTGCTCGCGCGCGTCTCTGGACTGTTCCACAGGCGACAATTCAACATCGAATCTCTGACGGTGGGACCCACGCAAAACGATGGCTACTCCCGGATAACTCTCGTGGTCGAGGAGCCGGACCCGGGAATCGACCAGATCAAAAAGCAACTCCACAAGCAGTTGCACGTGATTCACGTCCGAGAGCTCGACGACGACCCCGTTTCCAGGGAACTCGTCATTCTGAAGGTCGAGGGATCGGAACCCGACAAAGTACAGGCGATTACGGAAATGTACAACGGCGAAACGCTCGACGCCGGCCCCCAAACGGTGACGGTCCAGATTACCGGTGACGAGGGCAAGATCGACGACGCCATCGACGCCTACTCGCAATTTGGCATCCTCGAGATCGCCAGGACCGGCCAGGCGGCACTCGCCCGTGGGGCCGAGGAAACTGCACGAGTAGACGAGATCCACACGTAGAAATAGGAGACCAGACGAAACTACATCCATGACAGACGAGTTTACGACGAACGTATATTACGACGATGATGCCGACAGCACAGTTCTCGACGAACGCACGGTTGCGGTCCTGGGGTACGGGAGCCAGGGCCACGCCCACGCACAGAATCTCGACGATTCCGGGGTGGACGTGGTCGTTGGTCTCCGCGAAGATTCCTCCTCGCGCGAGGCGGTCGAAGCCGACGGTCTCGAAGTCACGACTCCGCGAGACGCGGCGGCCCAGGCCGACATCGTCTCCGTGCTGGTGCCGGATACGATCCAGCCGGCTCTCTACGACGAGATCCAGGACGTCATGGAGCCGGGGGACACCCTGCAGTTCGCCCATGGATTCAACATACACTACGGCCAGATCGAGCCCAGCGAGGACGTCGACGTGACGATGATTGCGCCCAAGTCACCAGGCCACCTCGTCCGTCGAAATTACGAGAACGGCGAGGGGACACCGGGCCTGCTCGCAATCTACCAGGACGCGACCGGTCAGGCTCACGACGTCGCACTCGCATACGCCGAGGCGATAGGGTGTACGCGTGCTGGCGTCGTCGAGACCACGTTTAGAGAGGAGACCGAGACGGACCTCTTCGGCGAACAGGCGGTCCTCTGTGGCGGGGTCACGAGCCTCGTCAAGGCCGGATTCGAGACACTCGTGGACGCGGGATACGCACCGGAAATGGCCTACTTCGAATGCCTGAACGAACTCAAACTCATCGTCGACCTCATGTACGAGGGCGGCCACGCAGAGATGTGGAACTCAGTTTCGGATACTGCTGAATACGGCGGCCTTTCTCGTGGCGACGAAGTCATCGACGAATCAGTTCGCGAGAACATGGACGAGGTCCTCGAGGCCGTCCAGGACGGGACGTTCGCCCGCGAGTGGATCAACGAGAACCAGGCCGGCCGACCGAGCTACAAGCAGCTCCGGGAGGCCGAACAGAATCATGAGATCGAACTGGTCGGCGAAAATTTGCGCGCACTGTTCGCGTGGGGTGAAACCAGCGAATGAGCGAAGGAACGCTGTACGACAAGATTTGGGAAAACCACAGGGTTACGACGCTCCCCAATGGCCAGGATCAGCTGTTCGTAGGTCTCCACCTCATCCACGAGGTGACGAGTCCACAGGCGTTCGGGATGCTCCGAGAACGTGACCTGGAAGTTGCACGTCCCGACTTGACGCACGCGACGGTCGACCACATCGTCCCGACCGACGACCAGTCGCGACCCTACAAAAACGAAGCTGCAGAGGAGATGATGGCCGAACTGGTCGAGAACGTCCGCAGTGCGGGCATCGAACTTGACGATCCCTCGAGTGGCAACCAGGGAATCGTCCACGTCATCGGTCCCGAACAGGGGCTAACCCAGCCAGGCATGACTATCGTCTGCGGCGACAGTCACACCTCAACGCACGGTGCGTTCGGCGCACTGGCACTGGGGATCGGCACGTCGCAGATCCGTGACGTCCTGGCGACCCAAACCGTCGCCATGGAGAAACAGGGCGTCCGCCGGATCGAGGTTGAGGGGGAACTCGGTGAGCACGTCACCGCCAAGGACGTCATTTTGACGATCATTCGCCGACTTGGAACCGACGGTGGCGTCGGGTTCGTTTACGAGTACGCTGGCGAAGCTATCGAGAACATGGGTATGGAGGGGCGGATGTCGATCTGCAACATGTCTATCGAGGGAGGGGCTCGTGCCGGGTACGTTAACCCCGACGAAACCACATACGAATGGCTTGCGCAAACGGACGAGTTCGCGGACGATCCCGATCGCTTCGAGGCGTTGAAATCCTACTGGGAGTCGATCCGAAGCGACGACGACGCCGAGTACGACGACGTCTTCACTATCGACGGGTCCGCTATCGAACCGGTCGTTACCTGGGGCACGACTCCGGGACAGGGCATCGGCATCACCGAACCCATTCCGGATCCTGACTCGCTGCCGGAAGATAAACAGGAGACGGCCCGTCGGGCCCAAGACCACATGCGCGTGGAACCCGGCGAGACGATGGCTGGATACGAAATCGACGTGGCATTTCTGGGTTCCTGTACCAATGCCCGACTCCCGGACCTCCGGGCAGCCGCCGAAATTGTCGACGGTCGCTCCGTACATCCGGACGTCCGCGCGATGGTCGTCCCCGGGAGCCAGCGCGTGAAAGCCGCCGCCGAATCCGAGGGACTGGACGAGGTGTTCGCCGAAGCCGGATTCGACTGGCGCGGTGCCGGGTGTTCGATGTGTCTTGGAATGAACGACGATCAACTCGTCGGCGACGAGGCATCCGCAAGTTCGTCGAACCGGAACTTTGTGGGCCGACAGGGTTCGAAGGACGGACGAACCGTGTTGATGTCTCCGGTGATGGTCGCCGCAGCCGCCGTCGAGGGGGCGGTGACGGACGTCCGCGAACTCCCGAAATCGGAGGTGGCCTCGCGATGACAAACGACGTTCCGAGCGTCGATTCTGTGACCGGAAGCGGTATTCCCGTCAGGGGCAACGACATCGACACCGACCAGATTATTCCGGCCCGGTTTATGAAGGTAGTGACGTTCGACGGCCTCGGTGAGTTCGCCTTCTTCGATCAACGATTCGACGACGATGACGACCCGAAGGATCATCCCTTCAACGAGGAACGGTTCCAGGACGCTTCGATCATGGTCGTAAATTCGAACTTCGGGTGCGGGTCATCCCGCGAACACGCCCCGCAGGCACTCATGCGGTGGGGAATCGACGCGATAGTCGGCGAATCATTCGCCGAAATCTTCGCCGGGAACTGTCTCGCGCTCGGAATTCCGACGGTCACGGCGGATGCCGATACCGTGGAGGCACTTCAAGACTGGGTGGGCGACAACCCGGGCGGAACGATCGACATCGACGTCGAGGCGGAAACCGTCACCTATGAGGAACGGACGATCGACGTCGAAGTCGACGACGCCCAGCGGAAGGCGCTCGTCGACGGCATCTGGGACACCACGGCGTTGATGAAATCCAACGAGGAAGCGGTTGCCGAAACGGCCGCATCACTCCCGTACCTCAAAGACGAATCGATCAGGGCCGATGACTGAGACCATCCTCATTGTCAAAGGCGACGGCATCGGCCAAGAAGTGATTCCCGCTGCCGTCGAGGTTTTGGATGCCATCGGCAATTTCGAGTTCGTCGAGGGGGAGGCTGGCGATCACGTGCTCGAGTCGAGTGGCGAGGCACTTCCCGACGAAACCTACGAGGCTGCACGCGCGGCCGATGCCACCCTGTTCGGTGCGGCAGGGGAGACGGCGGCAGACGTCATCTTGCCCCTTCGCGAGGCCGTCGGCTCGTTTGCGAACGTCCGACCGGCGCGAGCATATCCCGGCGTGGAAGCGTTACGCCCGGAGACGGAGCTTGTCTTTATCCGCGAAAACACCGAAGGAGTGTACGCCGGCATTGAAGCGGAAATCGCTGACGGCGTTACGACTCTCACCAGGGTGATTACCGAATCCGCGTCACGTCGCATCGCCGAATTCGGTTTCGAGTACGCCGAGTCCAACGGATACGACTCCGTGACAGTCGCCCACAAGGCGAACGTGATGCGAACCACCGACGGACAGTTTCTGGACGCCGTCAGGACGGTCGCCGAGGAACGGGACGCGACGTACGACGAAGCCCTTATGGACGCCCTCGCGATGCACCTGCTGCTCCGACCGGAAGAGTACGACGTCGTGATCTGTCCGAACCTCGCGGGAGACATGCTCTCTGATCTCGCCGCGGGACTCGTCGGCGGGCTGGGGCTGTTACCGAGTGCGAACGTGGGCGAGGACAATGCACTCTTCGAGCCGGTCCACGGGAGCGCACCAGATATCGCAGGTCAGGAAATTGCAAACCCCACTGCGGCAATCCTTTCGGGAGCATTGTTACTCGAGCATTTCGAGTACGACTCGGCAGCGTCCAAGCTTCGGACCGCGGTGGAGTCCGTCCTGAAGGACGGTCCGCTGACGCCCGATCTCGGTGGCGACGCGTCCACCGAAGCGGTGACGGACGCGGTCATCGAACAGCTCTAACAGCCAAGGATTATTCGTCCGAACCCGACGCGGCTGCGTCCCTGACTTCTTCCCAGCGTCCGATATTCTCGAGATGGTCCTGCAGTTCCCGTGCGTACTGATTGGTGAGGCGTTCTGCTTCCGCGATTCGTTCCTCGTCCGACTCACCACTGGTGTCGAGTCCGAAGATGTCGAAGAAGCGTCCCAGAATTCCTTTCGAGTCGCGTTCGTCGCCTGGAACGCCCATGGGACCGAGGTTTGCGATTCGTTCGAGTTCGGGCATAACCGCTGGAAGTTCAGACGTGTCAGCAACGATGTGTGCCGAATCCGGATCCTCTGCGTCTTCGATTTCGAAAGTGGTCGCGGTCATGATCAATCCCCACTCCTGTCTCGAAAACGTCGACTGTTCAACCTGGGGAGCAAAATCGCTGTCGACGGCCATCCTGGCCCCAACGATCATATCGCGCCAGTCGCTCATGGGCGTGATATGGTCCCGGGGGCCTTATAGAGATTGCAAGGCGAAAACCCGCGAATTTACTCGAGGGTAGCTCAAACTGACAGTTCCGGATCGACCGATTCAAAACGCGTCGACAGTGACCTCGATGTCGGTCAACAGGTCGTCCCGGACGGCAGCGTGAACGTGGCAGATGTCCTTTCCGATTTCGACGAGTTCGTCGATCTGATCGTCTTCGAGCGATGCTTCGATCTGGATGTCGAAGCGGACGGATTCGAGGTCCTCGCTGTCGTCGAGATCGGCCGAGGCGTCGGTTTCGACCCGTCCTAGGTCGACGTCGAGTTCGCGTCGCGCTCCTGCACGACAGGCGAACGTGAAACACGACGCGTAATCGGCGACGAGCACCTGGTTCGGGGTCGGGCCCTCCTCGCCGGTTGCGTCGACGCTGAGTTCGAAGTTGCCGACCCGACTCAGGGCGTGATAGTCTGATTCGTTGACCGTCCGGGTTTCGATGTCGACCATGGTACGTCCGGCTTCGAGAGCGCAGGGGAAAAAGATACGTCGATCGATCCGTCGAAGTTGTGATGGTCCTCGGACGGTGATGTGTGCGAAAACGAATGGAGGTACAACCTTCGAGGCGACTTACAGCACGTGGGTTGCGTCGCCTTTGAGGATGATGGGTTCGGCGAGTGCGCCAGCGGCATCGAGTTCGCGGACGAATTCGTCCGGATCGATTTCGATGGGTGGGAAGGTGTCATAGTGCATCGGGAAGACGACGTCTGCACCCACCCAGTCAGCCGCGATGGCGGCCTGACTCGGCCCCATCGTGAAGTGATCGCCGATTGGGAGGGCGGCTGCGTCCGGCTCAAGGAACGGTCCGATCACTTCCCGCATCTCCGTCATCAGTGACGTATCCCCGGCGTGATAGAACGTTGTCATGTCCGCGTCGGCTTCCTGGGTAGGCTTTTTGTCGCTGATGACGAATCCCGCCGGCATCCCCGCCGAGGCGTCGTAGGTCGTATTGATTCCGTTGGAGTGATCGGCGCGAACCATCGTCACCCACGCGTCGCCACATTCGACGGTTCCACCGAGGTTCATACCCATCCCACCGACGGCGTCTTCGTATCCGAAGTTGTCATTCGCATACGAGACGAGTTCGGGCGTCGCGACGAGCGTGGCGTCATTGAAGGCCTCGGCGTGTGCGATGTGATCGGCGTGACCATGAGTCAATAACACGTAGTCAGGCTGCTCGACGTCTGCCGGTTCAAGGTTCGTTTTCGGGTTATCGAAGAACGGATCGATGAGCAGGTCCGTTCCATCGACCGATACGTACCACGTCGAGTGACCGTGCCAGGTGAGTTCCATTGCGTCATAGACTACTCTCCCGTGGACCTTAATCGTTCAGGCCACCGGACGCTTCCGCCGGATTTTCGGATGGTGGCCATTCCGCCAACACCGACAGCGTTTGCGTGATCCGTGGGAGGTCAGGCGGAACTTCGTCGGTACCCGAGGGCTATCTGGGCGACTATAGGCAGGACGGGTGAAACGACCGTGTAGGTAAACAGGGGTCAAATCCGTCGAAGGATTGTCTTGGGTGTTCGGTTGATGATTCGGTTTGCTAGAAGGATGAAACGCTCCCTCAAAATGATGAATCAGTTCGCTCGAAGGGAGACACTATGTTATCGAGAGATGAATCGAATGCCCACAACCGACATCTGCCCACGCCACCGGGACAATCACCCTTATGTCGGTCGCTTTCGTCGCTCGGGTATGCGATACGTTCGATTTCGAGATCCGACCGGCGAGATTCGAACCGGCACGTGGAAGACGAAAGACGCAGCCACTGTCACCGCGTATCCGGCCGATGGTGAACGGCTTTCCGTAGACACCGAGGAATTATCGATCGGCGAGATCGACGTACTCCCACCGTGTCGGCCATCGAAAATCGTGTGCGTCGGTCTCAACTACGCCGATCACGCGGCCGAACAGGATAGCGAGATTCCGGATCGCCCGCTGTTGTTCTTGAAGGGTCCGAACGCCATCGCCGGTCACGGCGATACGCTCGAGTTACCGTCCGGGAAAGAGCGAATCGATTACGAGGCCGAACTCGGGGTCGTTATCGGTGAGCGATGTCGAGACGTCACCGCGGACGACGCCGAGACCGTCATCGCCGGCTACACCTGCGTCAACGACGTGTCGAATCGGGACGACCAGCAAATCGAAACGAACTGGGTCCGCGGGAAAGCGTTCGACGACTCCGCACCGATCGGACCGGTCATCGCCACACCGGACGAGGTGCCCCCGGACGCAGCCGTCAGGTGTCGTCATAACGGTGAACTGGTGCAAGACTCGGATCGCTCCAAATTCATCTTTGACATTCCGACTCTTATCGAGGAAATTACGACCTACATGACGCTCGAACCCGGTGACGTGATCTCCACGGGAACTCCTGAAGGCGTCGGTCCGCTGGCAGATAGCGATACCGTGGAAGTCGAGGTGGAGGGCGTGGGGACGCTTTCGAACGTCGTTCGGATTCCCTGAGCCAACCCACCCATGAAGCTCGAAACCTGGCACGTGCTTGTTGGCCTCGCAGTCGTCGCGTTGGTGTTTTGGATCGCCGTCGGTGTCTTTGACGTCGAACCGATATCGGTCGTCGTCTCCGTGGTCGCCATCGCGACTGGATTGTACATCGGCAGAAAGCTCTCGGACAGGATGGATTCTGCAAACTAGCTGGGGGCGCTAGACGCCACCACCGAAGCGAGCTAGACCGAGGACGCCGGCCACTACGAGCAGGCCGATCGACGACGCAGCACCCACATAATAGAACGGTTTTGCGAGTCGGGCAGGTTCGCGTTTCTTTCCGCGGTCGAGACTCCGCGCCGCCCTGGCGCTTCCAATTTCTACGACGGCGGCGAGTAGGAGCCAGAGGGCAACCATCGTGAGCACCAGGTGTCCGCGACCGGTTCCGGTGAGGGAATCTACGGTATAGAATGTCCCAGCCATGTGTCCCCCAGTAAGAAGAGTTACCAGGGCACTCGTCCTGGTGATCCACCGGAGTCGACCGACGATCATCCGGAAAGCATCGGGACCGAAGGCCCCATCTCCCGCGGCCGGGAGAACGGCGATTGCGACGAACAGGACCGATCCCGTCCACAGTGCGGCGAACAACCCGTGCAGAAGATACATCGTACTATCGACGACCATCGGTTCGAATCAGGCATGGTAGCGGCTTAAAATCACCCGACTCTTCGTGAATGCTCGGGTGCCCCGATGTGAGAGTGCTTATACGTACGTCGGTCCACAACCCGGACATGGAACCACGGGATCTGTCGGCTCACGAAGCCTACGAGGCGGGCCGGGGGATCGAAGAGGTCGCACGGGAACTGGGACTCGATACCGACGAACTCGTCGCGTTGTCCTCGAACGAGAACCCGTTCGGACCGAGCCCCGCAGCGGTCGAGGCTGTCGAATCGTTCGCACCGAACGTACACACGTATCCGAAATCGGCCGCGGTGGATTTGCGAGACGCTCTCGCCGATCGCTGGTCGTTGGCCCCGGAACAAATTTGGCTCGCAAATGGCGGCGACGGCGCGCTCGATTACGTCGCACGCGCACTGTTGGATCCCGGCGATCGCGTCCTCGTCTCTCGACCTGGATTTGCCTACTACGCGATGAGCGCGCGCTATCATCATGGAACGGTCGGAGAGTATCCGATACGAAAGCGGGAGGACTTCGAACAGACTGCAGCGGGCGTGTTGAAACACTACACCGGGGAGCGGATTATCTACCTGACGAGTCCACACAATCCGACGGGAAGCGAAATCCCAATTTCCGAAGTCGAGACCCTCGCCGCCGAAACCGACCCGGAGACGCTGGTACTCGTCGACGAGGCCTACGGTGAGTTTTCGACGTCGCCCTCGACCGTGGGCCTCCTTGAGCAACGCGATGACGTTGCCGTTCTCCGAACGTTTTCGAAAGCCTTTGGACTGGCAGGACTCAGGCTCGGGTACGCGATCGTTCCGTTCGAGTGGGCTGACGCTTACGCACGAGTGAACACACCATTTGCCGCCTCGGCGATCGCCTGCCGGGCCGGACTCGCCGCACTCGACGATACCGACCACGTTGAACGGTCTGTCGAGGAGGCCCGATGGGCACGCAGGTACATGTACGACCACCTCGAGGCACCCACCTGGGAAAGCGCCGGGAACTTTATCTTGGCGGAGGTCGGTGAGGGAACGAAGATCACGGATGCGGCAAAACGTGAGGGTGTTATCGTGCGCGATACCTCGTCGTTCGGATTGTCGGAGTGTGTTCGGATTACTTGCGGCACGCGCGAGGAGACCCGACGCGCAGTGGAGGTGCTCAACGGCCTCTTATGATCGTCGCCGTCACGGGAACTCCAGGAACCGGAAAGACCACGGCGGTCGAACGTGTGGAGACGGATCTCGAAATCATCCACCTCAACGACGTGCTTCGGGAGCGGGAATCGGAACTGACGACGGGTATCGACCGGGATCGGGACAGTTCGATCGCCGACTTGGACGCAATCGACGCGTCGTTCGCCGATCTAGACGACCTGTTGATCGAATCCCATCTCGCACATCGCCTCGACGTCGATCGCGTAATTGTCCTCAGGTGTCACCCACGGGAACTTGAGCGACGGTTGCAACGGCGGGGTTCGGATCGGGAGAAAGCTCGAGAGAATGCCGAAGCGGAGGCACTCGACGTGATTCTGTCGGAGGCAGTCTCCGAGCACGGTCTCGACGCGGTCTACGAGATAGATACGACCGATCGGACGCCCGAAGCCGTGGCGTCCGAGATCCAGGCCGTCCTCGTCGGGGACCACGAACCGAGTGCTGGAACAGTCGATTTCATCGCGTATCTGGAGGATGGCAATGACGCTTGACGGACTTCGACCGATCGCAGAACGGGTACTCGATCCGTTCGTCGACGCCGCCAACCGTGTCGGCCTCACCCCCGACGGAATCAGCGTATTGGCGTTCGTGTTCGCAGTTGCGGCGGGAATCGCGTATGTGTTCGCGGGTGGAGCCTACACCGATACGCGTCCAGGTCTATACGCCGTCGGGACGGTGTTCGTCGCGCTCAACGGATGGTGTGACTTGCTCGACGGGGCGCTCGCAAGACTTCAGGGTAGCCAGTCGAAACGCGGCGATCTCTTGGATCACGTGGTGGACCGTTACGCTGACATCGTCATCGTGGGAGGGATTGCGGCCGGTCTCGGTCGATTTGGACTCGGTTTTCTCGCTATAACGGGCGTGCTGATGACCTCGTACCTGGGGACGCAGGCCCAGGCCGTCGGACTCGAACGGGTCTACGGCGGGCTCGTGGGGCGGGCCGATCGACTCGCAATCATCGGTATCGTCACGGCAATCGCGTCGCTGTTCCCGGGTAGTCTATCCGGACTCACGCTCGTCGGTTGGCTTCTCGTGTTTCTTGCCGTCATCGGTCACCTCACCGCGCTCCAACGATTTTACGGTGCGCTGGTAGACCTCTGAGCGAGCGGAAAACCCTTTTGACGTGCGGCGATAAGTGAGTATATGGTCCAGTGTGAGATGTGCGGCACCGAGACGTCGGCGCCCACGACCGTGAAGATAGAGGGGGCCGAACTTGAGGTTTGTTCGGACTGTACCGATTTCGGAACAGAGGTCCGGACGCAAGAAACCCAGACCACCTCCACGAAGTATTCGACCTCGAGTTCTTCGTCGTCGGGTTCCGCCACCAGTTCGACGTCGGGTTCCTCCACGACAGCGACGAGTGCCGGTACGAGCAGTGGCGGTAGCCGTCGGGACATGTTCGACGAGATGGAGGAGGTCGTCACGGATTACGACGATCGCATCCGGAACGCCCGCGAGTCCGAGGGGCTCACACAGGAACAACTCGCAAACCAGCTCAACGAGAAAGCGAGCCTCATTAGGAAACTCGAACGGGGTGACGTGTTGCCGAGTGATGACATCCAGCGAAAGCTCGAACGCTCCCTCGACATCTCCTTGAGCGAGTCGGGAGGGTCCGAGGATAGCGACTGGTCCGGCGGGTCCGCGGGCGGCACGACCACACTCGGGGACGTGGTGAAGCGGAAGGACTGATCGAAAGCGCCGATAGTCAGCTATTTTTCCCTCCCAGACGGGGTAGTAACATGTTCGTTCTCGTGAATCTCAAGGCATACGATTGCGACCCCGTCACTATCGCGGAGGCGGCTCGCGAGGTTGCCGCGGACACCGGTGTCAGGATAGCGGTCGCCCCCCAGACAGCACACCTCCAGCGGGTGGCCGAAACCGGCGCCGAAACGTGGGCTCAGCACGTTTCGGCAATCGATTCGGGTTCACACACTGGCAGTATGCGCCCGGAGGCGGCGCGGGAGGTCGGAGCCACCGGGACGCTATTGAATCATTCCGAGCGACGACTCCAACTTGCGGACATCGACGAGGGAATTCGGGCCGCGAGCCGTGCGGATCTCGAGACGGTGGTCTGTGCGAATTCACCTGCACAGGTTTCCTCGGTGGCCGTGCTCGACCCCAACTCCGTGGCTATTGAGCCGCCGGAACTCATCGGGACCGGTACGCCGGTGTCGAAGGCGGACCCAGACATCGTGCGGGATGCCGTCGCAGCTGCCGCCGAGGTGAGTGACATCCCGGTACTCTGTGGTGCTGGTATCTCGACAGGCGAGGACCTCGCTGCCGCGGCAGAACTCGGAGCCGATGGGGTGTTACTCGCCTCGGGTATTGCCAAGGCTGCCGATCCCCGAGGCGCCCTCTCTGATCTCGTCGCACCACTTTCGTGATCGAACGGCGATTGAATCGCCCGTTGACGCAATCATTTTTGTGGATTGCGATCCAACGTAATATGATACCATGTCCCAGCAAACCGTCGAGGAAGAACTGACTGTCGATCGATACACCCTCGGACTCGTCGGACCCGACCAGGAGTGGGCGGGAACCGTTGCCGACGGTGGTACCGTACGGACACACACGCCGCCAGCCTGTTGGGGGCCGATGATTACTCCGGAATTCCGCGGCGGCCACGAGGTTACGCGGCCGATTCGCGTCGAGGGTGCGAGCGTCGGGGACGCCATCGCCGTTCGAATTCGGGACGTCGAGGTCACGTCAATCGCCACTGCAACGGGGACCATGCGAGAGCGCGAGGAAGCTTTCGGCGACGATCCCTTCGTCGATCACGTGTGTCCTGGTTGTGGAACCGAGTGGCCGGAAACCGTCGTCGAGGGGACGGGCGAGGAGGCAATCAGGTGTGCGGAGTGTGGGGAGAACGCCTCGTCCTTCGGGTTCGAATATGGGTACACCGTCGTATTCGACGACGATCGAACGGTCGGTATCACGGTAGGCCCGGAGGGATCCGAAGCGCTCGCCGAACAAGCTCGCGGCGCCATGGAACTCCCGGAGCACTCGCGTCAGCACCCGATCCTCCTTTACGAGGCATCCGAAATGCCTGGGGCGCTCGGACGGTTGCGCCCGTTTATCGGCAATATCGGAACCACACCACCGGTTGAGCTGCCGGATTCCCACAACGCGGGCGACTTCGGACAGTTCCTCATCGGAGCCAACCACGATTGGGGACTCGACACCGAGGCGGAACTCGACGCCAGGACTGACGGGCACATGGATTCGAACGAAGTGCGCTCAGGGGCGATCTTGATCTGTCCCGTGAAGGTCGACGGCGGGGGCCTCTACGTCGGTGACCTGCACGCCAACCAGGGCGACGGAGAACTTTCTTTACACACGACGGACGTCTCCGGGTACACTACCCTCGAGGTCGAGGTCATCGAGGGCCTCGACCTGGACGGCCCACTTCTCCTGCCGAACGAGGAGGATCTCCCCCATATCGCCCGACCGCACACGGACCGGGAACGCGAACGGGGCGAAACGCTGGCCGAGGAGTACGGCGTCGACGAGATTCCAGAGGCGGCCCCGATTCAGATAATCGGCTCGGGGGCGACAATCAACGACGCAACCGACAACGCATACGAACGGGCGGGAAATCTCCTCGACATGAGTATCGGGGAGGTACGCTCGCGGTGTACGTTCACGGGCGGAGTCGAAATCGCCAGGCTTCCGGGCGTCGTCCAGCTCACGATGTTGGCACCGATGGAGACTCTCGAAGAACGGGGCCTGGCCGACTACGTTAGGGATCAGTACTAGTGAACTACCCCTGCCTACTCGCCGGCTTCGGCGGCTCCTTGAGGCAGG
>JBKGZK010000011.1:0-46649 GCA_046545615.1 Natronomonas sp. | reverse complement strand
AGAAATGAACTAGATAAAAACATTTCGGTGTCACTTATAAACGTGCGAGGTTGAGACTGGTTAGATAGAGACCTAACAATTCTTGCATCTCTGACGAGATTTGCTTGTCCTTTGGACTGGTGTATTGACCTTTTTCGTTTCTCATAGGCCCCTCATCCAGTGACGAGTCCCTTCAATGATGGCACTTTTGACGTTTTCAGTAGTGTTCTTTTCGAGATGAATGAGCGCTTCACGGACTTTCGGGGTGGGTTCTCTCATTTCCCGCGCAAAGCGTTGTGCCGTACCGTCTATCACTGGAAATTCATCGTCTTTCCGTGACGCCGAAATAATGAATCCGATATACTCTTGTGGATTCATACTTCCGGTTCCACCAGGATCACGTAGAGCTTGTTTTGGGATGTCCTGAGGATATGATGGGAGTCGTGTGAAGAGTTCCATAGCGAGATCTTCAATATCTTCTTCATCGTCCTCTGTTGTTGACGCCGACAGTGTGTCGAGTTTGCTCTCAAAAGCCTCAACCGTCTGTTGAATTTCATCAAGCCGATCCGTGAGAGAAGATAAATCGATGTCTGCCTGATCAGGAGGTCCAACTAAATCGTCGAGAACTTCCTTCGAAACATATTCACCGCGGATTTCGTGATCAACGGCCCGTCGAACGAGGGATGAGAGCATCTCTCCCTCATCCAAGGAATTCTTCCATTCCCGTTTCTTGTCAGGAGGAACGCGGACGTTGAGTTTGACTTTATCGTGAGCCCCGTCTGGCATACCGCTTGCTATGGGGGATTGCTAAATATTGGGACACATTGTGGTCCCTAATCGCCGAACATCTCGCGCATGTTAGTAGGGGCCGACTTCGAAGAATTAGCATGGTAAATTTAGGATTCGAAACCTCAGATCGATAGTCCCGGGAGGATTCGAACCTCCGTCGCGAGCCATTTCCCGGAACGAGTGAACCTCGCTTCCGTCCAGAAGCTCGCAGGATTGGCCACTACCCTACGGGACTACGGTATATCGAAAGACGGTGAGTGATTAAACACTGTCGGTTTCTCCGGTCGCCGGGTCGGTTGGCGGCCGGGTGTGCTGCCCCATCCCGGCTCCGAAACTGGCTTCACCCCGCGTCAGGTATCGCGACGATCGCATTACGATGCTGTCCGCACCACGAGTACGGAAAGGTCGGAGTACGGCGTCGATTCGGGGTCCGAACCGCCCGCCGATTCGCGCAGGTCGGAAAGCGTCGTTCGAATCACGCGTTCGTCCGCGTGCGTCAACCGTTCGAGCACGAGTGCCTCGAGGTCGGGATCGCCCCCGGCCTCCACGAGCAACTCGGCTACATCCCCGGGCATCCAATCGAAGGGGCGGGGAAGCACGAGCAGGTGGCGGTGGCCAACGGCTTCGACGAGGCGGCCGAGGTCGGCATCGAGGTCGCCGCTTTTGTGGAGTGTGACGAACACCGCGTCCTCCATTGGCGTCCGTGCACGACTCGCCGCGACCTGGAGCGACGAGATGCCGGGTATCACCCGCACGGGTGACCCGACCGCCCGTTCGACCTTCCCGAGGAACTGATAGCCCGAAAAGTTCGGATCGCCCATCAGGACCGCCGTCCCGCGCTTTCCGTCGGCGACGTGGTCCGCGAACGACTCGAGGGTCTCCGTCTCGTCCGCATAGCCACAGGTGAGCAAGTCGGCGTCGGTCTCCCCGGCGACGAAATCGACGACGGTTTCGAAGCCGACGACGACGTCCGCCTCCCGGATGGCTCGCGCCCCTCGCCGGTGGAGGTACGTCGGGTTTCCGGGACCGATCCCAACCGCGTAGACGGGGGTATCAAGGGGCTCCCGGGCGGGTTCCGGTTCGGCCGCGGCGACGATTGCCGGGTCCGGTCCGGCATCCAGATCGTACTTCTCACTCATGGCCAGGCAAGTCGAGAGCTCCTTCTCGAACGTCGCGGGCGACGTGAATCAGTTCGTTCACCAGGGCCGCACCGAGGCCGCTCCCCCCGCGGGTGCCGACGTTCGTGATGGCGGGGACGTCGTACTCCGTCGCGACTGCACGGAGCCGTTTCCGGCTGTCGGCCGCCTTGACGAAGCCGACCGGGGTTGCGATGACCACGGCCGGACGGGTGCCGTCTTCGATGCAGTCGGCCAGGGCCATCGCGCCCGTGGGGGCGTTTCCGACGACGGCGATCGCACCGTCGTAGACGCCCTCGCGGTCGAGTTCGAGGACGGACGCCGCAGTTCGGGTCATCCCGGTCTCGGCCGCCAGTTCCGATCCGTTCCCAATGGCTTTTCTGACGGGGCTCTCGTGGCCCCGACTCGTGATACCCGCCTCGACCATCGTGATGTCCGTCACGATCGGTCGTCGATCCAGGATCGCTCGTGCCCCGGCGACGACGGGATCGTTGTGGAACCGCACGAGGTGCTGGAAGTCGGGAGAACCGGTCGCGTGGACCGCTTTCTGTCGGATACGGTCTTCGAGCGTTTCGTCCGGAACGAAGGTCCGGACGATGTCCATGCTCGTCTCCGCGATGTCCATTGCTTCCTGTGTCGTTGCGCCGAGGTCTGCGTAGGAGTCTTCAGTCATTGGAAATTGCCTCGCTGGATTGGGTCGATTGCGTTTCCAGGTCGCCTTCCACGGAGAGGGAGAGGTCTCGCAGGGAATCCACCACCGCCTGGTCGGCATCCCACAGGCCGCGGTCGATCGCCTCGAGGAACGTGCCCGCAATGCTCTGCAGTGCCCACGGATTCACGTCCCGCATCCACTCTTGCCGATCCGGGTCGAAGGCGTACGCATCGGCCAGCTCCGACCAGAGGGTGTCGCTCACCACGCCCGTCGTGGCGTCCCAGCCGAGAGCCACGTCGACGGTGGTCGAGAGGTCGCCGGCGCCCTTGTAGCCGTGTTCCTCCATGCTGTCCAGCCAGTCCGGGTTCAGTACCCGTGCCCGCATCGTCTTGCGAACTTTCTCTTCGTTGGTGTAGACCGTGACGTCGTCGGGGTCGCTGGAATCGCCGACGTACGAGGCCGGATCCGACCCAGATATCTCGCCGACGGCCGAAACGAAGCCGCCGTGGAACGCGTACCAGTCCGAGGAGTCGAACTCGTCCTGTTCGGCCGTGTCTTCGATTTTCACCGTGGCCTCGACGGACCCGAGTCGACGTTCGAAGCTCTCGTGGGCTTTCGAGACGCGTCCGCGAGAGCCGAGGGCGTAGCCGCCCCATTGTGCGTAGACTTCGGCGAGATCGGATCGGTCGTTCCAGTTCCCCTCGTCGACGGCCTTGTTCGTTCCCGCTCCGTAGCCGCCGGGCTTGGTGGTGAAGACCCGGTGTCTTGCCAGGATGTCGGCCTCCTGGGGGTCAACGCCGTTGGCTTCGAACGCGGCGGTGTCCGCCTCGACGTGCTTTTTCACGTAGTTCATCTCGTGGGGTTCATCGAGTGCGACGACGGCGTCGACGGCGTCGTGGACGACGCTTGCGGCCTGCGGGAAGGCGTCCCGGAAAAGCCCGGAGACTCGCGTCGTCACGTCGATGCGTGGTCGCCCGAGTTCGTCGAGCGGGATCGGTTCGACGTTGTCGATGCGCCCGGCGTCGGTCCAGACGGGTTCGACCCCCATCAGGGCCAGGACCTGGCCGATGGTCTCACCGCGAGTCCGCACCGTCGGCGTTCCCCACGCGACCACGCCGATCTCCTCGGGGTAGGACCCCTCGTCGTCGTGGTGTCGTCGGAGGACGCCGTCGGCGACGCGTCTTCCCACCCCCCACGCCGTCTTCGTGGGGATCTTGCGGGGATCGAGCGTGTAGAAGTTGCGCGCCGTCGGCAGGAGGTCGACGCCACCCCGCGTCGGGGCTCCACTTCCCCCTGGCGGGACGTACTCGCCGTTCAAAGCGTCCGCGGTCCGTGGGATCTCCTCGGCTGCCCCGCCAACCCGCGGGGCCGCTTCCTCGCAGATGAACGAGAGCACCTTGCGGAGCGATTCGTGTGCACCAGGTCTGGCCCGTGCGTCACCGAGCGGATCGACGTCGACTACAAGGAGGTTCATGGTAACCTCGGCGTCCGGACCGGCCTCGTCTTCGGATTCGGGCACGTCGAAATCGTGACGAGCGAGCTCCGCAACGAGCGACACTGACTGCTCGTAGACTCGATCGGCCGCCTCGGAGAGGTACATCCCGAGCGTTTCGTCATAGGTCCCCGGTTCATCCAGCATTCGATCGTAGTCCACGCCGAGGACGCCCGAGACCGCTCTCCGGAGGCTTGGTGCGCCCGGGTTCGAGAGGCGGGTGAGGGCGACCAGGTACTCTATCAGTCGCTCGTCCTTGGGAGGTTCCCCCATTGTGTGGAGCCCCATCCGTATCTGGGTGGTCTTGACGTCCGTGAGGTACTCGTGAATCCGTTCGACGAGTTCCTCAAACTCGAGGTTGTCGATCGCGTCGATTCCGAGGTCGATGGCGAGGTCCAGTCGATTGACTGCGTCCCGAATGCGTTCCTCGAGTTGTTCCCCGCTGTCCGAGCGAGCGTCCTCCATCCCCGCCTCGCGATACTCCCGGACCAGTGCTTCGAGATCGGCGAGGTCGTCGTAGGTACCGGCCGTTCGCATGACCGGCGTCAGGTAGTCGACGACGGCCGCATACGACCGCCGCTTGGCCTGGGTTCCCTCGCCGGGATTGTTGATGATGTAGGGATAGACGTTGGGCAGATCGTCGACCAGCTGGTCCGGTGCGCTCCCGCCGTCGAGGCCGACGGTTTTTCCCGGAAGCCACTCCAGACTCCCGTGGGTCCCGAGATGGACCACCGCGTCCGCGTCGTACTCGTTGCGAACCCACGCGTAGAAGGCGTAGTAATCGTGGGGCGGCTGCAGATCGGAATCATGGTACACTTTCGAGGGGTCCATGCCGAAGCCTCTTGGGGGCTGGACCGTCACCAGGACGTTCCCGTATTCGACGCCGGGGATCGCGAACGGTCGATCCGGTGGCTCACCCCACTCCTCGATTACGCGGCTCCGAAACCGGTCGTCCGCGTCGCCGAACCACCCGGCGTATTGCTCGGGCGACACGACATCGACGCTCATCTCCTCGACGTCTTCCGGCGCGACCCACCGGGCGTCGAGCGTCAACTGGTCAGTGAGATGGTCGATGAGTTCTGACCCGTCCGTGGGGAGCGACTCCAGGTCGTAGCCCCTTGCGTCGAGTTCTTCGAGAAGGTTGACCGTACTCTCGGGGCTGTCGAGGCCGAAGGCCGTCCCGATGCCGTCGTCGCTCGGCGGATAGTTGTGCAGGACGACCGCCACGTTCTTCTCCTCGTTCGGGAGGTGGGCGAGGCGAGCCCAGTTGACGGCCAGCCGGGCGACGTGGTCGATCCGGTCCTCGATCGGGAAGTGTTGTTTCGGCGCGCTTCCGATGCCAGCCTCGTCGTCCATCCGTTCCTTCCCGCTGATGGGGTGAGTGATGACGGCGCCATCGAACTCGGGGAGGGCGACCGACAGAGCGAGTTCGAAGCCCATCACGCCGGTGGAGCTTCGCTTATACCGCGTGCGGGATCGCATGGTCGTGATGGACTGAACTACGGGAACGCCCAGTTCTTTGAGGAAGACGTCTTCGGCGAGCGCTCCCTCATCGCTCGCGTCGCGGCCCCGTTCGCTCATCGAAAGCGAGAACATGAACGAACTCACGACGGCGTCGACGATGGGGCCCTCGTCGTCGCTAAACCAGTTTCGCGCGACCCATTCGGCGTTCTCCTGTCCCGCTTCGTCCGTCGCCGGATTACAAAATGCCGGGAGGACGTCCACCCCCTCAGCCTCCAACCGCCGGACCAGTGCGTCCACGTACCGCGTATTCGCGTGCGTCCAGTGGGATTCGTAGAACCATACGCCGATGGTCGGCGTCTCGGGATCGTGACCCGTCACCAATGTCTCGTATTCGACGCCAGGCTGATCCGGATGGTAGACCCCTTCGGTCGGAAGCGTCACCGGGTCGTTGTACTTGATGTCGACTCCGTCGTTTCCGGAGACGGATCGACCGTACTCGGCGGCGAGAAACCGACAGAGGTTTACGAAATTGACCACCCCACCGGATTCGAGGTACTCGTAAGCCCGGTTCATGTCGCTTTCGGAGACCGTGGTGTCCTCGAAGGCGAACGTGTCACCAGTCGACTTGACCACGAGGGGGACGCCCGCGGCGTCGAGCCGCTCCGCGACGTGGTCGTAGCCGGGCATACTCTCTTCGGCACCGTGCAACCACAGAACCACCGCCGTCGCTGATTCGACCTCCTCGACGAACGCCTCGATGGCGGGTTCGTCGTCCAGGTCGCTCTCCGAGCGGACAACAAGGTCGATATCGTCGAGTCGCCCCGCCGCCTGCTGGATCGCTCCCAACTCGTTTTCCGTCGCCGTGTACAGCCCGATCGTCGGCATGATTTGATAAAGTATTATTTCAGTACTACAAGTAAACTTTCGTGTTCACATGGAGCGTCATCGAACCCCGTTTCCAGCCATCGTCGGCCAGGAGGCGTTGAAGCGAACCCTCCTCGCCGTCGCGACGAACGACGCCCTCGACGGCTTGCTCGTTCGCGGAGAGAAGGGGACGGCCAAATCGACGGCCGTTCGCGCACTGGTCGACTTACTCCCGGAGCAACGCGCGATCGCGGAGTGTCCTTACGGCTGTCCGCCACACGATCCGTCTCGTCAGTGTGAAACCTGTCGGTCGAGACGCGATTTCGACGTCGAGACGCGTCCGGTTCCGCTCGTGACGCTCCCACTCGGCGCGACGCGGGACCGCGTCGTCGGTACCCTGTCCGTTGCCGATGCGCTCGACGGTGACGCCGCGTTCGACCCCGGCCTGCTCGCCCGCGCCAACAGGGGCATCCTGTACGTCGACGAGGTGAACCTCCTCGACGATCACCTGGTGGACGTCATCCTCGATGCCGCCGCCAGCCGGGTCAACCACGTGGAACGCGACGGCGTGAGCGTCGAACACCCGGCCGCCTTTACGCTCGTCGGGACGATGAATCCCGAAGAGGGCGACCTCCGTCCGCAGCTCCGGGACCGGTTCGCCCTCCAGGCCACCGTGACGGGCTGCCGGGACGTCGACGACCGGGTCACGGTGATCGACCGCGCTCTCGAGAGACACGACGATCCGTCGGCCTTCAAGAACTCCTACGACGAGGAGACCGACGTCCTGCGGGATCGTCTGCGGACGGCAAGGGACCTCGTCGAAACGGTATCCCTTCCCGCAGAGTTCAGGGTAGACATCGCCGAACTCTGCCGAAACGCCGGCGTCGACGGTCACCGGGCTGATATTGCCATCGCACGGACCGCAATGACGCTCGCGGCACTTGAGGGCCGCACGAAGGTGATCTCCTCGGACGTCCGGGAGGCAGCCACGTACGCGCTCCCACACAGACTCAGGCGCCGACCCTTCGACGAATCCCCGGAAATCGACGACGTCCTCGACGACCACTTCGACGACGAACCACCAGCGGACGGCGATGGAGGTGCCGACGAGGACGCCGATGACGGCCGCAACGGGGACCCCGACGGCGAGCGGCAGGACGACGCCACCGGTGACGAGTCACTGGAGTCGGACTCCGACGAGGGCCAGCGAGAAACTTGTGACGACGAAACCGGCGACGGCGGTGGCGACTGCGCTACCGGCAATGGCGACCGCGAGGGTGACCATGATGGTGGCGAGGGTTCGCCGGGTCCGACTGGGCGGGCGAGCCAGGCCCCCGCGGAAGGGGCGTCGGACGACGAGGCGGGAGCGAGCGAGGACGGGGGCGGTGAGTCACCGGACTCCGAGGCGATGCCGCTTCTCCCCGGACAGGAACGGGTCGGTGTGGGCGACTCGGCACGGCCGCCGGTCGAAGACATCGACGTGGAATCGGAGACGACCGGGCGCGGGGAACGGGCTCGAGTTGCATCCTCGGCGGACGGTCGTGGACCGAGGGTTCGCACCGAACACGCCGCGGCCGATGACGAGGTTGACGGTCCCGCGTCGGTCCGGGCTGCCGCCGCCGAGGGACGTACCCGGGTCGAAAAACGCGATTTGCGGACTGCCGTTCGTTCCGGCAGGGCCGGGACACTCGTCGTGTTCGTCGTCGACGCGAGCGCATCGATGCGACCGGCGATGCGAGAGGCCAAGGGGACGGTCATGTCGCTGCTGCGTGACGCTTACGAGCAGCGTGACGAGGTCGCCTTCGTCGCCGTCGCGGGCGAGGACGCGACGGTTCTCCTTCCGCCGACCAACAGCACTACGCTGGCGGCTCGTCATCTGAAGGAGCTACCCATCGGTGATCGAACGCCGTTGGCCGACGGTCTCGGCGCGGCCCATCGACTCGTGACGCGCGCCGATGCCGAGGCCAGCCTCGTGGTAGTGGTGACAGACGGACGGGCGAACGTCGCCGACGGTAGCCCGACCGAGGCCACCCGCTCTGCAGCGCGACAGCTAGCCATGAGCGACGCGTCGGTCGTCCTCGTTGACGCCGGCGACGACGGCACGGGGCTGACTGATGTCATCGAGACCGAAACGGACGGCCGACGGATTTCGCTCGCAGAACTCACTGCCGAACGGGTCGCTCACGCGGCGGCGTCTGCACACGAAACGTAACGGTTTCACCGAGTTCGCTGGATCTTCAGCGAACGTGACCGTCGATCTTCCAGGTGTGGAGGCGGTAGCTCCCGTGTACGACGTTTTCGTCGTGGTATTCGACGGGTTCCTCGACTACGGCGAGCGTGTCGGTGCCGAGTGCAGAAGCCGAGGCGATGCCCGGGATGGACCGGGACCCGCGGTGGCCGCCTCGGGCGTCGAAAAGGTGAACCGCGTGCGTGTCACTCGTCCGCTCGCGGAAGTTCTGGGCGGATGGCACGGCGACCAGCGACCCGTTCGCGGAGACGTCGCGCGCGAAACCACCCACCTCGTGCGTCCAGGCAATCTCGCCCTCGTCGACGGCAATGGCCGTGTGTTGGCGGGGATGCCGTGCGTCTGGCTCGCGAGTCGATTCGGCGTAGGTGTTGCCCGTCACGAAAACCGCGACGCCGTCACTTGCACAGACTTGGTTTGGATAGGCGTAGACCGTCTCGTCGCCAACGCGTCGCTCGCTCGCCAGGTCGACGTGCCACACTTCGCATCCGTCTGCATCCAGGAGGTATCCGCGCTTGTCCCCGTGGCTGGCCACTGCGACGCCGTCAGCGACGAATCCCACGTCACCGACGCGCCGGTCGCCGTCGGTGTCGGGATCCCACCGGAGGATGGGGGTGCCCGAGTCGCCGTCGAGGACGACGAGTCCGTGTCCCTCCGGACACCGGTTGTACGCCACGGCGACTCGTCCGTCGGCGACGTCGAGTGCGATCGGAGAGGCCCTCGCGCGGTATCGCCACCGAACGTCTCCGTTCGAGTCGAACCCGACAACGACGCTCGACCAGTCCCGGCGTTGGCCGTCGCGCTCGTATCGTCTGGAGGCGGCGACGGTCGTGCCGTCAGAGACGGAGACATCGACTACGTAGGGCTGAAACAGGAGCGAGTCCTGGGTCGCCGGGCCGACGTCGTCGACGGTGGCGTACTGCCATCGCGTCTCGCCCGTCGCGGCGGATATCGCGGTGACGTATCCTTCCGGGCCTCGCTCGCCAGCGACGAGCAGATCCTCGTGATGCGCCAGGGAGACGACGTATCTATCCCTGGCCCCGGACGGGTCGTCGGTGTCACGATTACTCGACGATGTCCACGCCTCGGGGGGCGACGAATCCGGTCGATACGCGGTCATCGATCCGCCGAGTCTGCCCGCGAAGACGACGTCGCCGGCGACGAAAGTCGCGGACCGCGTCCAGTTGTGGCGGCTCCGCGCAGGGTCGAGGTCGCCCAGCGAATATCGCGTTTCGTCTGCGAACACGTCGGTCATTCCTCGATGGAAAACGTCTCGTGAAGCGTATGGTGGGCCTCACCGAGGTCGTCGAGCAGGGCGTCGGTCTGGGCGCGGAGTCGACGCACCGAGCGCTCAGCATCCCGGACGGCGACGACGCGTCCACGCAGGTACTGCCCTTCGGGATCGTCCGTGTCGGCCTGCATCGCGTCCGCCTCGAGGTCGACGAGGGCGGCGTCGAGGTGACGTTGGATTTCGTCGACCGTCGAGGCGGTTGCCAGCGCGGAAATCGGTCCGTCATCGTCGAGTTCGTCGCCGATTTCGGATTCGGCGTGTTGCCGAACGCTCTCGTCGACGGTACCGGTGAGGTTCATCAGTGCGAGCCGGAGTGCTTCGAGTTCAGCGCATGCCATTGTTACAAAGTCTGGTGTACGAGGTCGGAAACGATGCGATCCCCGTCGAGATGGGATGAAACGATGCGATCCGTGTCGTCTGCAGTGACGCCACCGTACCAGATCCCGTCGGGGTACACGGCGACCATCGGACCCTCGCCACACTGATCGAGGCAAGAGGTCCTGGTGATCTGGACGTCGCAGGCGTCGGCGTCGCGGACGCCCTGGCGCAACCGTTCGACCACGGCTGCAGCACCACTTTCTGCGCACGTCTGGTTGGTACAGACTGCGACGTGTTTGGTGGGTGCATCGTGGACGTGCGGAGCCTCTCCCACAGACGTGCGGTCGGCGTGTTCCTCTTGGTGAACGAGCGACCGTAGCATCGCTCGTGCGCCCCCTCGGTCCGATTCGTATCCCGCGAGTTCAACCTTGTACTTGCAGGTGTCACACGACATTTCGACGCTGTCGGATCGCGTCTCCCTCCAGCGATCGGTGAGAACCTCGACGATCCGGTCGTCAGTTCCGAGGGGCGCCCCCGCACCGACGGCGACGTATGGATACTCGTCGTCGAAGTCTCCCGACCGATCCACGATTCGACGGGTCAGCGTCCCGTCACCGAGCATATACGGCACGACGATCATCGCATCGGGTCGATCCCTGGCGACGGTGTGAAGCGTTTCGTCGAGCAGGGGCGTGGTCACGCCGATGAACGACGCGTCGACGCGTGAGAACGCGCGGCCTTCATACAGGAGTCTGGCAAGTTTGTGGACGTCGGCGTTGGAATCGGGGTCGCTCGATCCTCGGGCACACACTACCACGGCCAGGTCATCGGTGGCGCGGTCGACGCCGAGGTCGGCTTCCACTGAACGCACGCGTTCGTCGAGTAGTTCGACGAGCGACGGATGGACGCCGAGGTGTGCGCCGTAGTAAATCGAGAGGTTCTCGTGTCGGGTCCGCGCTGTCTGGACGGCCAGCGGCAAGTCGTTTTTGACGTGACTCGCTCCGAACAGCGACAACGGAACGACCGTAAGCGTCCGACAGGATGGAGCAAGCGCCTCGATCGCGTCCGATATCGGCGGATCCTCGAGTTCGATGTAGGCCACATCGACCGGGAGCGAAAGTTCGTCTTCGAGTTTCGCCGCGAGCGTCCGGACCTGTTCGTTGGACTTCCTGCGACGCGACCCGTGGCCCACGAGGAGGACCGCGTCCTCGTCCAGGGGCACCTCCCCGGTCATGCGTTGGCTGCCTGCTCGAGGCTCTGGCGGAGTTTTCGACGTCGCGTCGGGGCGAACAACTCCGTTTCAGTGCTCCCCTCGTAGACCCACTCGCCGAGGGGTTCCGCCGCCTCGTCGGCCACGCCGAACCAGTGTCCACTCGACGACTGTTCCCGTATCTCGTCGATCGGTACCTCGACAGGACAGGAGGTGAGACGCTTCCCGACGGTCTCGAGTAGCCGCCGGTCGTCGTGGACGAAGGAGATCCCCACGCTTCCGGCGGACGACTTGAAACAGACCGTTCCGCAACTCTCGAGGAGCCCCCGCAGGAGCTGTCGATCGGCATCGGCGAACGCGTCGAACTGGTACCCGCCCCGATCGTCACCCGTCGGGAGGCCGAACGCACCGACGGCACGGCCGACCACGTCGCCGGTGACGGTGACCTGGTACTCGTCTTCGGTGCGGGTAATCGACGCGTTGTGGGCGTACGGTCGTTCGGTTCGTCGATGGTCGACGGTGCCACCGCCTGCGATGGCGGCCAGGTGGTTTGCACAGACCTCGTCGCTACACTCGACGACGATTCGATCCTGTCGGACGTCACCACCCCCGGCGACGTGACCCCAGAAGTAGGCTGTCGACGGGTGATCCTCGAGTAAGTCGGAGGGGGGATCGATCATTTCTCTACCTCCAACACGGTTATCGCGCCGGGTGGGCAGGCCGTCGCGGCGAGTTTCGCGTCCGCGATTTCGCCTTCGAACGTCGCCGTCACACGGTCGTCCATTCGATCCACGGTTATCACGCCCTCGGCCTCCCGATCGACCGTTGCCAGTCCGGTTTCGTCCTCGACGAATCGCCCGTCGCGAACCAGGCAGGCGAAGATGCCCTCGCAGGCCGTCCTATCGAGTTCGACTCGGTACATGTCAATACTCGTATTTCCGCTCGTATCCCCGGGGGGTAATCATCCGACCGTCCCAGGCGTAAGTTTCCTCGTTTCCGACGAGAATCGTGGTCGTCATGTCCACGAGGCCAGTTTCGCCGAGTTCCGGTAGGTCGCCCAGGTCGACGATCTCGGTCGCCTCGTCCTCTCGACCTGCGGCGTGGACGATCCCGACGGGCGTTACGGGCTCGCGGTGTTCGAGGAGGATTTCACAGCACTTCGCGTAGTTGTCCCGCCGTTTTCGACTCCACGGATTGTAAATGACGATCGTGAACCCTTCCTTAGCAGCCGCATGCAGGCGCGATTCGATCGTCGGCATGGGCGTCAGGTGGTCGGAGAGGCTGATGCTTACGGTATCGTTCACCAGCGGTGCCCCGAGTCGGGCCGCACACGACTGTGCGGCGGGAACGCCGGGCACGACTTCGAAGTCGACAGTGCTGGCGGAGCCTCCCTTGGATTCCAAAATTTCGAGCGCGAGGCCGCCCAGCGCGTAGACGTTCGGATCACCGCTGCCGATGATGGCGACGTCGTTCCCGGCGAGGGTTCGATCGACGGCTTCCTCCGTTCGCGATACCTCGCCGCACATCGGTGTCGAGTGGACGTCGTCGGCGGATTCGACGACATCGTCCGGGAGGAGGTCGACGTACGTCGTGTAGCCGACGATGTGATCCACCCCTCGCAGGGTCGTGAGCGCCCGTTGGGTCATGCCTGACTGGTGGCCGGGTCCCAGGCCGACTGCCACGAGTCGCCCGGGTTCGGCGTCGAAGTCGTCGGCCGTCGCCGCGACGTTTTCGTCGGTCGTCTCGGATTTCGACCCGTCGCGTTTCGATCCGGGCGCGTCGGCGGTCGAGGTTGATCCACCGCACGAGGACGAAGGGTCGCTCGAGGGACTCGTCGAAGTGCCGGTCGAGTCACCCGTGGCCCCGCCACATTTCGACCCACCCCTGCCGGTCGAATCGCTCTTCGAGTCGCTCTTGGCACCGTCGCCGTCGTCGCTCGTCACACCGCCAGGCGTCGAGCTGTCCGCTTCTGTCGAGTCGTCGGTCGTTGCGCCACACGTCGAATTGGGTTGGGTTTCTTGGTTCATCGTTAGAAGTCGTCGACGTCACGCCCACCGCGTGGGGTGACGAGGTACGTTTCGTAGTCGTTGCTCCAGGTGTCCGTCTCGTGAGTCCCGACGAGGATGGACGTGCCCATGCCTCCCACCTCCTCGTCGTGCGCATCCGCATCTCCGAGCGACGTCACTGTGTACGTCTCGCCGTCGAGGTTGCGACCGACGTCGCCGCGACCCGCGTCGTTGAAAATGCCGACCGGAACGTCGTCGGAACGCTCCTCGCGGATGACGTCGATCGCCCGCTCGTAGTTCCGCCAGCAGTTATAAAGTACGATGACAAAGTCACTGATAGCGGCGGCACGGAGTTTTTCCTCGATTTCGTCCCAGTCGCGCCACTTGTCCGACAGCGAAACCGTACAGAAGTCGTTCGACAGGGGGGCACCCATCATCGCCGCCCCGCCGAGGGCCGCCGTGACGCCGGGGACGATCTCGATGGGAACGTCCGTCGCCCCGTCGGCGTCGGCCATCGTGAACACGAGATCCGACTTCCCGTAGACGTTCGGGTCGCCACCGGAGACGTGCGCCACGTCTTCGCCGTCCCGCACGCGTTCGAACGCCTCGCGAGCAAGTTCGACCTGTTGTCCCATCGACGAGCGCACGACCTCCGGACCGTCCGCTTCCGCCTCCTCCTCCGGGGGGAGCGTCCCGTCCTGTCGGAGGAACTCCTGATAGAGGTTCGAGGCGATGACGCAATCCGCAGAGACGATAATGTTACGGGCACGCCGGGTCATGTGGTCGGGGAGCCCTGGGCCGATCCCCACCACGTAGAGCGTGCCGTAGCCTTCACTCATCGTCCCACCGCCACGGTGACTGCGTCGTCGTGTCGACGCTTCTTGAGGAGGAGTTCGTGGTTCCGCCCGGCCGCGATGGCGCTGGCCTCGGCGATACCGGGCCACCCGATGAGTTCCTTCGATTTCGACGGCGTCGGTCCCTCGAAGGCTTCCAGCGTCTCCTTGTCGAGGTGGGCCACGCCGACACCGAATTCTTTGGCGGCCTCGATCAGCCCCTGTTCGTCCGATTTCCGCGTCGCCGTGGCGACGAACTCGACGTCTGCCGGCGTGGCGTCGACCTCGGCCAACGCCTCCGTCCACGCCGTCAGGAACTGCGTTTTGTTGGCTCCGGAGACACTCCCCGTTCCGATGACGACGCCGTCGTCGGTATTCCGCTTGAGGACGGTGACGTCGTCGTCGACGAGGACTGCCTTCGGCCCATCAACGCGGGTGACCGGCCCGAGTTCGTCGTCGAGTACGGCGAGGTTGGTTTGAACGGTGGAGTCGCCGTTCACGACGTGGAGGTCGAGCGCCTTCGCGCGACTCTCGACGCCCTGTTTCCCGGCTGCCTCCGACGCCGTCGTCATCGCGGGGATGGCTCCAAGCGTGGAGAGGTCGTGGGCGACCTGATTTGCCCCGTGGTGGCCCCCGGTGAGTGGAATCGCCCACGTCAACTCCTCGTCGACGACCACGACGGCGGGGTCTTCCCACTTGTTGTCGAGCAGTGGGGCGGTCTTTCGCATCGCAATACCGCTCGCCATCAGCCCGACGAAGCAGTCGTACGCACCCCAGTGGTCCTCGAAGACGTCCCCGTGGTACTCGAGTACGTCTATCCGGTCGTACTCGCTCGCGAGCCCTGCCTCGATCTCTCTGGCCGTCTCCAGCTTGCGTTCGAAGCTCACGATTGCGATTTCGTCGGCGATTTCTCCGTCGCTGTCCGGCGTGCGACAGTCGTCGTCGCTCGAATGGTCAGTCATGGGTGTTGGGTTCCCTGGATCGTTCATCTGGACGATTCGCCCACTCGCTGTAGAGATACGACCGTTCGTACCCGGATCCGGTCGCCGCTTCACCGATGATGACAAGGGCAGACGCACGATAGCCGGCTTTCTCGACTCGATCGCCGATGGTGCCGATGGTGCCACGGATAACGTCTTCGTCGGGCCAGGACGCGTGATAGATCACTGCGACGGGAGTCACCGGGTCGTGACCGTCGTCCAGCAACCGATCCATAGTCTCGGCGACGGCGTGCGTGCCGAGGTAGATACACGTCGTCACGTCGCCGAATCCGACGAAATCGCTGATGTGATCCTGTGCTTCGGAGAGGGTTTTGCCCTGGGGGCGAGTGAATGCGACGTGATTTGCGACCTCGTTGAGCGTCAGCTGGGTCCTGAGGGCGGCACTCGCGGCGAATGCCGAAGTGACCCCCGGGACGAAGTAGCTCGGGACGTCGTTCGATTCCAGGGCATCCATTTGCTCGAGTGCGGCACCGTAAACGGCCGGATCACCGCTGTGGAGGCGTGCGACCGCCCGGCCGTTTTCGTAGGCTTCCGTCATCAGGGGGACCAGTTCTTCGAGATCCTTGCCCACGCTGGAGACCTGCTCTGCATCGGCACAATAAGTCTCGAGCAGTTCGCTATTCACGAGCGAACCGGCGTGGACGACGAGGTCGGCCGCCTCGACCAGTCGTTTGCCGGTGACCGTGAGGAGCCCCGGGTCACCGGGCCCCGCGCCGATGAACGGAATTCCCTTCCGGATGTCGCCCGCGGTGTACGTCTCGCTCACGTCGATCCCTCCGTTTCGACACGGTCAAATTCGGCGGTCGCGAGGTCCCGCTCGATTCCCTCCCGCTCGGCGTATGCGAGCGTGTAATAATCGCGTTCGGCCACGTCGGTCGGATCCCCGGTCACGACCGTCTCGCCCTGCTCCATGAAGAGTCGTCGGCCGTACCGGACGTCGTAGCCGGCGGCGGTGAGTTTCTCGTGGATTTCGACTGCGTCAGTGACCTTGAAGAGAATCATCCGGTCGGCCCCGGTCTTAACCGACACATTGGCGGCCTCTCGCAACGCCAGCCCGGTTCCGGCCTCAATTTCGACGCCAAGTGCCGTCGCAAACGCCGTCACGGCGCTGACTCCCGGAATGACGTCGATGTCGACTGCCGGATGGAAGGCATTCAGGGTCCGGCGGAGATGGCCGAACGTCGAGTAGATATTCGGATCGCCAAGCGTCACGAATGCTACGTCTCCGTCTCCTGCCGCGGTGGCGACGACGCCTGCCGCCTCCTGCCACGCGGACCTGAGTTTCTCCGGGTCGCGGGTCATGGGAAACTTTAGGTCGTCGAGTTTCGATTCGGGCACGTACGTCCGTGCGACCGACCGAGAGAGTCTCCCGGGGGAGTAGACGGTGTCCACGGATTCGAGGACGCGTTTTCCGCGGACTGTGACGAGGTCGGCCTCGCCGGGCCCGAGTCCGACGCCGTAAACGGTCATTCGGCTACCCCTCCACTCCCGCATCGACCGACGATGACGTAGACGGGATTTTCGCCCTGGAAACTCGTCGCCCCGGCGAGTTCGTATCCGTGATGGACCTGTACCTGGAGGACCTCGGCGAGGAGGTCCCGGGCCCGGAAGGCCTCGATGGCATCGCCGGCGACTTCGACTCGAGAGACGTTCATGACGATTCGGTCGATTCCGGTCTCGACGGCCCTGTCGAGAACGGCCTCGAAGTTCCGACTGCCCCCCACGAACATTGCGTCCGCACCCGCGGGGATGCCGTCCGGCGCTTCGGTCGCTCGGAGCAACACCTCGGCGTCGTACTCGTTGGCGTCGAGATTCTTCCTGGTCACGTCGAGTCTGTCGGGTTTCCGTTCGATGGCCGTCACCCGATCCGCTCGTCGTGCGGCCTCGATGGTGACCGCCCCGGTACAGGATCCGACGTCCACGACGTGATCCGACGGTCGGAGGTCCAGCTTTTCGAGCGAGACGGCGCGTATCTCGGGCTTCGTGGGACCGGCCTTCGCGTCGTGTGGAAGGACAACCTGACTCATCACCTCCACCATTTCGGGCCCCCGTAAAAACAATTGTGCTTGCTCTACCAAAACTTCACTTTCATTAGGTAGGATGCACGTCGGGGCCGCAGTAATTCCCAGGATCGCTCCCGGGACTGGCTGGCCGTTTGTCCCTCCAAGGGTGATCGGACCGCTCCCGTGGTGGGAAATCTGTTCCGTTTGCCGGGGCCCATGGCTCTCTCAGGCGGGTTCGAAATCGTCGAGGTTGGGCCCCACTTCTCCGCGGATCGAAACAACGTCGCCCACGACCGTCGTCGCTGGTGGGGCAATCGATGACTCCGCGACGTCCTCGACGATCGTTTCGAGCGTGCCGCAGACCACATGCTGATCCTGCCACGCCGCTTTCTGTACGAGGGCGATGGGTACGTCTCCGTCCACACCGTGAGAGCAAAGCGCCTCGACGTTCCGTTCGAGCGTTCTGACCCCCATAAGGATGACGAGCGTCGAACCGTTTTCGATCTCGTCGGCTATCGCCGACCATTCCAGCGAACTCGTCTCCTTCTCGGGGGTCTCGTGACCCGTGATGACGGTGAATCGCGAGGAGATGTCCCGATGCGTGAGTGGAATCCCGGCCAACCCTGGCGCGGCGATGACGCTCGAGACACCCGGAACGATCTCGAAGGGGACGGAGTGGTCGGCGAGGTACTGAGCCTCTTCACCCCCGCGGCCGAAGACGAACGGATCGCCGCCCTTCAACCGAACCACGGCGTCGCCCGCTGTCGCGTGTTCGACCAGTCGGTCGTTGATTTCCGATTGGGGTGTCTTGTATTCGACGCGTTTGCCGACGTCGACGACTACCGCCGACGTCGGAATCCGGTCTATGAGAATTTCTCGCGTTAGAGCGTCGTGTAATACTACGTCTGCCGTCTCGATCAACCGCCGAGCACGCACCGTCAGCAGGTCTGGATCCCCTGGCCCCGCCCCGACCAGGTACACCGTCCCCTTCGTTGCACGCGACCGCTCGGGGATACTCGTTTGTTCGTCGAACCGGACTGGGGTGGCCTGGATTGATCCTGAGGTCTTTCCCTGCTCCTCTCGGCTCCCGTTCGAACCGGATGACTCCGTCAGTTCCCCCGACCGAGTCGCTTCGCGAACCATGTCCTCGTCCATCGGTAAATAAGGGATATTTGCAATAACTTCAATTTACTTGTATTGATGGCGACGACCGTCGTTCGGATTTCCAAAGTGTGGTTTGGTTATAGCAAACACAATTGTTTTTGTGGCGGACGTAATCGACGTTCACACGGAGTGATTTCGACGTGCACATTATGGAAGGCTTTCTGCCACCGATCTGGACCATTCTCTGGACTGTGTTCGCGCTTCCGTTCGTCATCTGGGGTGCGCGCCGCACGGTGGCGACGATCCGGATGGACGCAAGAACGAAGGCGCTCGTCGCTGTCGCCGCGGCGTTTGTGTTCGTTCTTTCGGCACTCAAACTGCCGTCAGTGGCCGGTAGTTCGTCGCATCCGACCGGAACGGGCCTCCTCGTTGTCCTTTTCGGCCCGGTCATCACCACGTTCGTCTCCGTGATTGTTCTCCTGTACCAGTCCATCCTTCTCGGGCACGGCGGGCTGACCACTCTCGGGGCGAACGTCACGTCAATGGGAATCGTCGGCCCATTCGTGGGCTGGGTTGGCTTTCGGCTCGTTCGTTCACAGTTTACGTTGACTCAGTCCACTTTCGTGGCCGCGGCGGTCACAGACTGGACGACGTATCTCGTCACTTCCCTCCAGCTTGGGTTGGCGTTTCCCACCGGCAACGATGTCGCCGGGGTCGCGGCGGCTACCCTACATTTTGCCGCCGTTTTCGCATTCACCCAGGTTCCGATCGGGGTTCTTGAGGGAATCCTCACCGCAGCGATGGTGGGGTATTTGCTCAGAATCGAGCCGGTAACCGAGCGTCGAACGGGGGTTCTCACGTGAAGCGGCTCTTGCTGGTCGGCGTCGCGGTCGCAGTGACAATTTTCCTACTTGCGACTGCCGGCACCAGCTTCCCCGGAACCGACGACCAGGCTGTATCGGCGATTCAGGAGCAATCCCCGGAGTACGACCCATGGCTATCCCCGGTGTGGGTTCCGTGGGAAACGACGGAAGCGATCCTGTTCGCTTTCCAGGGTGGCATCGGGGCCATCGTGCTCGGGTACTTCCTTAACCAATTGCGGACGAATGACGTGCCGGACACGTGAGACGGTGGAGTGATGTACCGGACACTTTCGGAGAAACGAATGGCGTACCGGACACTCGGGGCGGTGGAGTGATTTACCGAACACCTACGGAGAAACGAATGAGGTACCGGACATTCGGGGTGGCGGAGTGATGCACCGAACGCTTGAGGACGTCCAGGTGGGGGCGACACCGGCCGTATCGGGACCAATCAGGGTGTACTTCGTACTCGCCGCGTTGCTTCTCACGAGCACGACGACCAAGGTGGGTGTCTACGTGGTTGCGATCGCGATATTTTCCGTTCTTTCCACACTCGCAGTGGGACGGACGTACTTCAGGCTCCTCGGATATCCGCTCTCCTTCCTGGTACCGAGCCTGCTCATTATTGCGGTATTCACCGGGGACGCTCCGGTGTTCCAATTCTGGCTCATTGGCGTCTCCGAGCGAGGCAGCAAGGTAGCGGTCACGACGGGCCTGCGAGCGGTTGCGTCGCTTTCGGTGGTGTTGTTTTTGGCGTTGACCACGACCGTGCCGGAACTCGTCGCCGCTCTCGACGAAATTCACCTTCCGGACCCGATCGTTGAATTCTTGCTCCTGGTCTATCGGGGTATTCAGGTTCTCGTCGAGCAGGCGGTCAGGCTCCACACGGCCGCTCGGCTCCGAGGTGGCTTCGAGTCCCGCCGGACGCTGTTTATGACGACGAAACTCGTGGGATCGTCCCTGCTTTTGAGTTCTATCGACAGGGCGGAGGCCTTCGAAAACGCCATGGAATCGCGCAACTACGCCGGTCGGATGCCCGTGCCCGAGTTCGAGAACGGCGGGCACGCACTCGTTGCCATCGTACTGGTGGTTCTCGTCGCAACGAGGTGGCTCGCATGATCGAAACAGCCGATCTTCACTTCGCCTACGGCGACGTTCCGGTGCTCCGTGGCGTCGATTTCACCGCCCCATCCGGGGAGGTTACGGTGCTTCTCGGGCGCAACGGGGCCGGAAAATCGAGCCTCCTCAAGCACTTTAACGGGTTACTGGAACCCGATCGGGGCCGGGTCACAGTTAACGATGTCCGAATCGAATACGACGACGATGGGTTAAAATCGATCCGTCGACGGGTCGGATTCGTCTTCCAGCGACCGCAAGACCAACTCGTTGCCCCGACCGTCGAACAGGATGTCGCCTTCGGTCCGGTCAACATGGACGATGGAACGACGGAGAAGATCGGGTGGGCGCTCTCGCGGGTGGGGCTCGACGGATACGAAGAGCGACTGTGTAGTCGCCTGAGCAATGGCGAGCGAAAGCGCGTCGCACTTGCTGGCGTCCTGGCGATGGATCCCGACTACGTAGTCCTTGATGAACCCACGGCCGGCCTCGACGGTGAGGGCACTCGCGCCCTCGTCGATCTGATACACGGTCTGACCGACGAGGGAATCACGTTCGTCGTCTCGACCCATTATCCGGGATTCGCCTCGGCAGTCGGCGATTCCTTTCGGATACTCGACGACGGTCGGATCGCCTTCCGGGGGCCGACACTCGACACAGTCGATGCCGAGGCCTACGGACTGCGACGGTTCGGCTAACCGTGCCGTCGAATTACCCCCACTGAATCGCACCGCCCACGACAGAGTCACAAACCGGTGGAAGTGTTGGTCTGAGACGGTCGATGTTACTCGCACGCGAGTTCACAGTCGTACGTCGTGCTGTAGATCCAGTACCCCTCGGCCGTCGGTGGCGTTACCATCGCGTAGCTGATGGTAAGCCGCGGGTCGTCGTCTCGATC
Organism: Natronomonas sp.; assembly: GCA_046545615.1. Classification (GTDB taxonomy): domain Archaea; phylum Halobacteriota; class Halobacteria; order Halobacteriales; family Haloarculaceae; genus Natronomonas. The sequence goes on along the minus strand of JBKGZK010000011.1, from coordinate 25,385 downwards.
GAGGGTCTCGACGAAGTACCACTCGCCGTCGGGTGCGGAGACGTTTACGCGATACTGCCAGACGTGAATCTGTGTCTCGTTTACGTACACGCCGTACGAGTCCGGGATGACCTCGTTTCGTTCCGGTGTTGGCGATGGTTGCATTGCAGCACTACCCATAGGTGCGTGTCGGTCAGGGTTCAAGTATTACGTATCGTGTGATGGTTCGGACGGGACACGTCGGCGGTACGTTTATACTCTCCAACCGGCCGATCATCGTTCGACGCCGGCGTATTCGACGCCGGTCAGGTCGGCGATCGGTTTCTTCCACGTCGTGAGGTCCCGACGCTCGAATCCCGAGAGCCGGTCGTGTCCACACGCCCGCGCCATTACTTTCATCAACGCCACCGTCGCGTCGAAGTAATTTTGGAGCCCCTCGGCGGCCGAATCCACGACGAGACGATTCCGGAGGTCCTCCCGCTGGGTAGCGATCCCCACGGGACAGTTGTTCGAGTCGCGCGCACGCATCCCGAGACAGCCGATGGCCTGCATAGCGGAGTTTGCGACTGCGACCCCGTCGGCGCCGAGCGCCATTGCCTTGATAAAATCCGATTCGGTCCGGAGTCCTCCGGTTGCGATTAGTGTCACGTCCCCACGGTTGCGCTCGTCGAGATGGCGGCGGGCGCGGGCGAGTGCCGCCATCGCGGGGACCGATATATTGTCCTTAAACACGTCCGGTGCGGCTCCGGTCCCTCCTCCGCGACCGTCGAGAATCAGGTAGTCCGCACCCACCTCGAGCGCGAAATCGATGTCGTCCTCGACGTGCTGTGCGGAGAGTTTGAATCCTACTGGGACCCCACCACCGAAGTCTCGGACGCGATCGGCCATTTCGGCGAAGTCTTCTGGGGTTTGCAGCTCCGCAAATCGCGCCGGACTAACGGCATCGGTTCCCGGTTGGAGGTCACGAACCTCGGCGATCCGCCCCTGTACTTTCTCGCCGGGGAGGTGGCCATCAGTCCCCGTCTTCGCCCCTTGTCCGGCTTTGAAGTGGAACGCCTGGACATCTCCGACGAGGTCGATATCCCAGCCGAACTTCCCCGTGGCGTACTCGTAGAAGTATCGGGAGTTTGCCTCCTGTTCTTCGGGAAGCATTCCGCCCTCCCCGGAACAGACACCCGTGCCAGCCCGTTCGGCCCCGGTGGCGATCGCGATCTTCGCTTCCGCGCTGAGTGCGCCGAAGCTCATGTCGCTTACGAAAATCGGGATGTCCAAGTGGAGTGGATTCTCCGCGTTCGGTCCAATCACTAGGTCAGTCTCCACCGGGGCGTCGTCGTCCAACGGGGACTGTGCCAACTGCGCAGTGAGAATTTGTACGTCGTCCCAGCTCGGTAGTTCGGTACGAGAGACCCCCATCGCCGACACGCTTCCGTGTTCGCCGATCCCGTCCGGTCCCTTCCGAGCAAGCGTTTGGATGTAGTGGGTGTGCGGTTCCTTCTCCGGGTCCGGGTCGCCGTAGAATTCGGGCTGTGCGGCACTACCGTCTTCGTCTGGTTCTTCGTACGGTTGGGGATTTTCTTCGCCCCACGACGCGATTTCTGCAGCATCGACGAACACGCCGTCTTCCGCTTCGTCGACCCACGCGGTGAATGTCTTGAGGACCTCCGAGTTGTCGTATTCACTGACCCCCGTGTCGTATCGATAGTCCCACCCGTGGACGCCACAGATGAGGTTGTGTCCCTCGATGTACCCGTCTCCCAGGAGGACTCCTCGGTGCAAGCATCGACCGTACAGGACCGAAACCTCGTCGTCGTACCGAACGACCACGAGGTCCACGCCGGAGACGCGAGCGTGTGTGGGTTCACGATCCGGGAGCTCGCTCCAGACGGCGACCGGTTCTGCCGACTGCTCGTCCCGATTCATGTCTCCCACGTCTCCACACCTCGCTTCCCACCACTATCGATTCGACTCGAAGACTGCAGGAATCTGTATGCTGTCATACCTCTCATTGATAACTTGTGAAGGTTGGTCACACGCTGTTCACACCGGGTCAGAGTCTGTGAGTATCTCGACCAGAGCGGGACCGTCGTGCGCGATCGCCCGCTCGAGTGAGTCGTCGAGTTCTGTTGCATCATCGACGTGGACGCCGAGACCGCCACAGTTGTCCGCGAAGGCTGCGAAGTTCGGGTTGACGAGGTCGGTCTGCCACACGTCCCAACCACCGGTTCGTTGCTCCTTGCTGATTTTTCCGAGTTCGTCGTCGTTGAGGAGGACGTGCGTGATGTCCATATTGTATTTGACGGCCGTGGTGAACTCGCTCATGTACTGTCCGAAGCCGCCGTCGCTCGAGACCGAGACCACCTTTCGGCCGGCAAACGGCGATTCTTCCTCCTGGGTGGCCGCCCACGCGCCGAGGGCCGCCGGGAAGGCAAATCCGATCGATCCGAGATATCCGGACATGAGAACAGGCTGGTGTTCCGGTTCGAAGTACCGACCGAACGCGTAGGTGTTGTTCCCCACGTCTACCGGGATAATGGCATCGTCGGGGACGATTCGCGTCAGAGAATCGAAGGCGGTTGCGTAGTTTATGCCACGCTCTGGTATCTGTGCTCGTCGCGTCGCCTTCTCCTCACACCAGATCGCCCACCGTTCTGCGAGCTCCTCGCGCTGACTCTCCGCGTTGACGTCGCCGTTCAATCGATCGAGCATCTTGCTCACGGTGACGCCGATTTCACCCCACACCGGGACGTCGACCATCACTTTGGGAACGTCCTTATTGTTGTGCCGGATCGCATTCGAGAGCAGGTTTCGAATGACGGAACTGAGCGTCTCGGGGGCGAGTACTTCGACGTAGGGAATGGGTCGGGACGTCGCTATTTCCGCCTTGGGCCACTGTTCGGTAACGGCAACGATTTCCCGTTCCGGCAATGGTGCCAGTTGGATGGTCTCTCTGTCGAGGTGGACTTCGGAGACGGCGTCCATCAGGTCCTGGCTCACGTCGAGGATATCCAGGATGCGTTCGCCGCTCGAGAGAAGCTGTCGTGGAAAGGCTCGATCTCACTGGCGTCCGAATAGATCCACCAAATCAGGGCTCATTCGTCCGACTGTTTTAGATAGAGTGGTGATCGAATTCCGATGCCGACCGAGCCAAGCCACCAGCGGAGTTCGGCTCCTCCCCAGGCGATGGTGGACGTAATTCCGACCGTCGCTGCGAGAAATTCCGGCCTACCCATCCACGCGGGCGACACGAAGAGAATGCCGTTGAATATTCGATGGGGCAAGACCCATTGTACGAAGGCCGCCAGGTATCCGAGCGGGCTGAGCCCGTCCCCGCTGGCAGTTTCTTCGGTCTGCGATTGCAGATCGAGTTCGACAGCGCTCTGTCCGCCGGTACTTTCGTCACCGGTCTCGAGACGTTCGACCTCGTACGGCATCGTGCTCGGCACCTCCCATTCGATCTCACCCTCCGGTGTCACCTCGAACACGCGCTTTCCGTGAGAGTCGGCGATGAGTGTATTTCCGTTCGGGAGCCGATCGGCGTCGCGAGGCCACTGCATCCGCTCGTCGGACCACTCCCAGGTGCGATTCCACGAGCCATCGACCCGCTGGAACTCCTGAACTCGTCCATTTTCGGAGTCCGAAACAACGACGGCTGGCCCCCCGTTCGATTCGGGGATGTAGTCCGGGTTGTGCTGTTCGAACATGACGCTGTAGTCGTCTTCGGACCCGAGTGTCCACCGGTCGTTTACCCCGGAGCCGGGGTCGATGAAGACCACCTGATCCTGGTTACGGAGGCTGACCATGATGTGTCCGTCCAGCTCGCCCGATTCGATGTACTCGACGTCGTTTATGTGGGCCCAGTCGCTCGGATACGGCCCGCCTCCCTGGACTGGGAACTCGCTTTGGGCGTCCCAGAGCCACTCGACGATCTCGGTTTCGGTGTTCACGATGAACACCTGATCCGCGACGATATCGGCAATCAGGATGTGAGTTTCGTTGAGGCGGATGTGATCGTGCCATTCGCCAGCGAATTCTTTGTAGTCGTATCGCTCGTAGATGACCTCGACTTCTCCTGTCGAGAGGTTCGCCCGCTCTATGACGTTTCGGGTACACGGTGGATCGTCGCAGGTCGACCCACTCGTACTGATCGTGTCCGTGGCTGCGTACTCGACAGTCAACTCCTCCCCCTCGACCGGGTCGACGTCGAAGTACTTGGTTCGAGTGTTATTGTAGTACAGGAGACTCCCGTCGGGCTCGTACGCGATGATGGTCCCTGCCCTCGCCGATTCGGTGACGACCGTGTGACCGTCGCGGGGTTCGGCACGTGGCACGTCCTCGGGGTTTGCCGTCGAGATCCCAGTATGAAAGGCATAGCCCAATACTCCAATCGAGAGCACGATCAACACGAAAAACACTATCCGGAGTCGAGAGCGCGTGAGATGCGATCGAACGGTCACTGACTTGCCTTGCGCGTCCGACTGTTTTCCGCCGATTCTCGCCGTTGCATACACCAATTGCCGGTGACCAATTATTAGGTTTTACGGGATGGAAAGCCCGACCGGATTTTATCCAACCGATGTCGATCGTGAATCAGGTGCAATTATAGGGTCCCTGGACCGATGGATGGTCGTGATTTCCGTCGTTTCGTCTCTCGGCGGCCACACTGGCTACCTCGTCGTTGCCATCGGCACACACGCGCTGGTCGGCTATACCCTCGGTGCCGCTCTCTTCGACGAACCGAGGGCAGGTCTCGTCGGAGGCGTTGTTGCGGATATCGACTTTCTCTTTCCCGCCACGTGGGGACAGCCGTTCGTCCACAGGGGAATCACCCACACCGCCGTGGCGGGTGGAATCGTTGTAGCCGTTGCCCTACTTTTGAACCGCCAAACTGCTGGAGGCGTTGGGGTCGGGTACGTCTCGCAACTCCTGATCGACGCCACGACGCCGAAAGGAATCCCCCTCGTGTATCCCATTTCGACCGAGTCGATTTTCGTCCCACTCTACGGCCATTCTCCCGTCGCGACGATTATTTTCTGGATGGCTTGCCTCGCGGTGTTGTGGCGACATCGGAAAGTTCGCCGAACCGACGGAACGACTGATTCGAGATATCGCGCGTCCCTGACCGAAGCCGTGCGATGGGTGATCCGGCGGACTGGAGGGTTCTTTTCGTAGAACAGATCACTGTACCCCATCTACGGATTCCCGGTACCCTCCAAAGGTTTATCGCACCACTAAACGCGGTATCGGTTGGATCCGCACACCGAAATCACTGGTGAGGCCGTCATCGGTCGGGATAGACACCGATTGTATCATCCGGCACGTTCGAGCTGTTCTCGACGTCGGTCGAATTCGTCGTCCGAGATTTCACCGCGAGCGTATCGCTCACGGAGAACCGAGAGCGGTCGTTGGTCGTCTTCACCCCCCGACGCGTCACGAGTGTGTAAACGAGGTATACCGGAACCGCGATCAACAACCCCTCCAGAGGAGGCCCCACAGCCCCATTGCTCCGCCGAAGAGACTCCAGCCACCGCCCATCATGCCACCGTAGCCGCTACTTTGGGCGACGGCCGTGCCGGACGTCATGACGAGTGCGGGGACGGCCAGTATAGTCAATCGAAGTACTGTGCGCAGATTGTGCGTGGTGAGTCGAGTCATTATCGTATTGTATTGGATCGGTGTCGGTATTCATTCCAGGCGATGGAATCGGTCAGGGACTGTCAGCAGTGTCCCTGCCCGTACATTCCGCCGGTGTAGTTTTCGTTCGTCATGTCCTGGCCCATCTCCTCGACGGTCACACCCATCTGCGATTCCATCCACTCGACGGAGCCAGGTCCCATGTGCTCATTCATTTCCGTTTGCATCCACTTCGTCCACCCATCGGAAGTTGCGTTGTATGGCGGCGCGTCGTCGGCAGTGGTATCAGCACCGTGAGCGCTGACAACTGGGATCGCAAGCGCGAGTCCGACGATTGCGAGCACCACGAGCAGCCAGGGTCTGATGTTTCGGTTGGTCATTGTTTTTCCACGATTATGGATACGACAGACCCTCGGTTATCCCCCAGGGTGTGAACCGGCAGCGGAAACCCTTCGAGATCGTTTTTAGGGCGATGTAAGCGTTCCTCCCCGACAGAATCGTTCATCGCCAACGAATCTGGCGGTTCTGGGCCTGTCCCCAAGTTTCTCCCGGAGACTTCGGTAGCACACTTACCGAGCAAGTCGGTCTTTGAGCCGCGCGAAGCCCGATCCATCAGGCGGATGGCGGAGTGTCCCGCGGACGATCGGAACCAGCTCCCTGCCACCCACATCCACCCGACTGAAATCGACGAGCTCGAACCGATCGTCACTTTGGAACACGGTGTCGGTCTCTCTGTTCAGGTGGCAGCCACCCGCCACTACCTTCCAGACAGGGGTAGCAATATCGAACGCAACGCCCCGCATCCCACTCCCGCGAACGTGTTCGAGAAATCGAAATTCGCCGCCGGGTTTGAGTACTCGAACGACTTCCGAAAGCGCGTCGTCGAACTTGGGGATCGTACAAAACACAAGCGAGGACACGACTGTATCGAAGGATTCATCGGCAAATGGTAGTGATTCTGCCCTCGCATCTCCGATGTCGACGTCGAAGTCGAGATCGTGTGCTCGCTCGACTGCGCGACGCCGCATGTGAGGGTCGGGTTCGATCGCGGTGGGGGAGAGATCCGTACCCTCTGTAATTCGTTCCTGAAAGTACGGAAACATGGCACCGGTTCCCGCACCGAGATCGAGTACTCTCCCGGTCAGGTCCTCGACCAGATATCGTCGATGCCCCTCGAGGACGGATCGTTCCACTGGGCACATGATCGGGTCGTACAGCCGAGCGAACACAGGATGTGACGGTTCACTCATACGATGTACTCTCTACGAGTTGACTCCACCCTGGGTGGTCGGGTAACTCGTCCCGCGGATACTCTGGTCGAAATCACTCTCTTTGCATCTTCGTGCTTGGTCCTGAAAATGGTTTGCTGGTCGTGAGATGTGAGATTGACTGGAAACATTCGAGAACCGAGTTCAAACGCTACGATCCCATCGAAGCGAGTGGGAGAGCGTGTCGATACTGGATCGAATCTCCATCAGAACGTGTACTTGAGGATGCGAAATCGATTAGTTGCCGCACTCCGCCAATTATCCCGTGTGATAACCAGAATACGAGTTGATAGCGATGCGAACTATTAACCCCCGTCTCCGCCTGAAATCGTGTAATGGTGCGCGATCGAAAGCTGCAAACCTGCCATCACTGTTCGACCTTATTTAACACGTCGGTGAACGCGAGATGTCCGAACTGCGGAACCGAACGATAGGAACCAGGTTTTCCACTCGCCCGGATCGATTCTATCGACGGGGCACAGTCCGGAACGGTTCTCCCCGGGGTGGCCTCATATCCGGTTAACCCCCAACGCTGACGACCGCGAGAGGTCTCTCAATCGGTCACTGGTACGAATGGATCGAATTCTCTTCGTTTACACGGGGTACGAAGCGAATGCGCCGGGGCTTGACCCAGGGGCGATTCACGACCGAACCGGGGCGTATTCATTCCACCATCTCGTATCGCCAGTCGGAACCGATGATTTCCGATCGTGCAGCCGACGTCACGCCGTTCATCGCGATGGACGTCCTCGAACGAGCGAACGAACTCGATGACATCGTCCACCTCGAGGTGGGCGAACCTGACTTTGCCCCTCCAGAAACAGTGATCGAACGGGCCGTCGAATCGCTGCGTGCCGGTAACACGAACTACACCGCCGCCAGGGGCAAACCAGAACTCCGTCGAGCGATTTCGGCGTACTACGATCGAACCTACGGGGTAGACGTCGATCCCGACCGCATTCTGGTTACTCCCGGTAGTTCGCCAGGGCTCCTCCTCGCGATGGCGACCCTCGTCGATCCCGGCGACGAGGTCGTGCTCACCGATCCGCATTATGCGTGCTATCCGAACTTCGTCCGAACCGTTGGGGGACGGGTCCGGACCGTCCCGCTTCGTGCGAGCGAGGGATTCACTCCTCGAGTCGAAGATTTCGAGGCCGCTATGGGACCGAAAACGCGTGCGATGCTCCTCAACACGCCAGCGAATCCGACGGGTGCAGTCATGGACGGGGACACGCTTGCCGACATTGTCTCTCTCGTAGCTCCCACTGACGCGACGCTCGTCGTCGACGAGGTGTATCACGGCCTCTCGTACGACGTCGAAGCCCACACGGTCCTCGAATACACCGACGATGCGATCGTCCTCGATGGCTTCTCGAAGCGGTTTGCGATGACCGGGTGGCGACTCGGGTGGGCGGTCGTCCCGCCGGAATTAGTCGATGCGATGAACCGGTTCGCGCAGAACCTCTTCATCTGTGCGCCGAACTTCGTCCAGGATGCCGGCGTCGCGGCGCTCGAAACGCCGCCGGACCGACTCGACGCGATTCGGGAGACCTACCGCGAACGCCGCGATCTTCTCGTCGATGCCGCGTCGCGCTGGGGTCTGGATCTGGGGTATACGCCACAGGGTGCCTACTACCTGCTCGTCGATGTCGGCGACCTGCCCGGCGACGCGCTCGAGGTTGCCGACCTGTTTCTCGAGGAGGCCGGGGTCGCGGTGACGCCCGGAATCGACTTCGGCGAGGGGGCGTCGGACTACCTGCGGCTCTCGTATGCAACCGACGTCGAGTCCATCGAGGAGGCGATCGGCAGAATCGATCGCCTCCTCGAGACGGTCGAAGCGACGTAGATATCCGTCTCGATTGTCGTATCGGTCGCGACCGGTTGGCGACGTGATTCGAGAGAGCGTCGTCCGCCCGACCCCGAGGCTCCGCATGTCGATTCGTTCAAAGGGGAACCGGCCGTCGATCGATGCGTGTCTCGGCGAGAGCTGTTTGGGTCACTGTGTGCGATGGTGTTTCTCGTCAACCTCGCACGGGTGATCTTCGCACCACTGGTCCAGCCCGCGGCAGCCGACTTCGACGTGCCCGCGGCGTCTCTGGGAATCGTCGCCAGCGCCGCCTGGCTCGGGAGTGCGGCGCTCCGGTTGCCAACTGGCTATCTCCTCACCCGAGTACCCAGACAGCACGTGGTCGTTTTTACGGGGGCCGTTCTCGTGTTCACCGCTGCGGGAACGGGGCTGTCGCAAACCATCCTTCAGCTCACGGTCGGTGCGTTTCTCATGGGGCTCTCGAGTGGGATGTACTTCATCGCGGCAAACCCGCTCGTGAGCGAGCTCTTTCCTAATCGGGTGGGCCGGGCCATCGGCATCCACGGGATGTCGGCCCAACTCGCTGCGGTCGGTGCGCCGCTTGTCCTGGGTGCCATCCTGCTTGTGGGAAACTGGCGGCTGGTGTTCGGCTGGATCGCTGCCGTGGCGGCCCTCTCGACCGTCTATCTCGTCTGGGCCCTTCGACGGACGCCACTTCCCGAGGCCGGCGCGGAGGACCGGAGTCTCCTCGTTGCCGGGCGCGAACAGTGGCCGCTCGTGCTCACCGGTATCGCGTTCGTCGGCGTCGCCGGCTTCCTCTGGAACGGCCTCTTCAATCTCTACGGTGATTACCTCGAGGTCGTCAAAGGGATCGATCCCGCGACCGGTCGGCTCCTGCTGTCGGGGATGTTCGGAGCCGGCGTTCCGGCGTTTCTCATTACCGGCCGGCTCGCCGATCGGTTTCCGAACGTGCCTTTGCTTCTGGCCATCGTCGGCGGATTCGTGTTGTGCGTCGTCGCGTTGACGCTCGTGGACGGTCTCTACGCGATAGCCGCAGTGAGTCTCGTGTTGGGTTACGTGGTCCACTCGTTGTTTCCCGCCATCGACACGTACCTGCTGTCAGCGCTCCCGGATCGACACCGGGCGAGCGCGTACGCGCTCTATTCCTCGACCGCGATGCTGCTCCAGGCGTTCGGATCTGGAACGATAGGGGTCGTCGTCGCTCGCGGTGTGAGCTACACCGTCGCCTTCCAGGTGCTCGCCGGCATCGTCGCCGCTGTCGTCGGAGTTCTGTTCGTCCTCTATCGACGTGGTCGGTTGCCGACCGGTGGTAGTCCCGGAGAGACGCCTGTCACCCGCGGTCCGCCTTGAACGAATATGGGGGCAGTCACGTGGTGGGCATTCAAATACCGACGGCACCCAGCCACTGACATGGCACGAGATCTCGAGTTCGGCGCGTTTCTCGTGACGTTTGGAACCGACGTCACGCCCGACTCCTTCGCACGCGCGGCCCGCGAGGCCGAACGAGTCGGGTTCGACGCGGTGTGCGTCGGCGACCACATTGCACTCCCGGCGAACATTCCCGAAACCTATCCGTTCTCGAAGAGCGGACGCTCCCCGTTCGATATCGGCCAGAACGTCTACGAAGCGTTTCAGGTGCTGTCGTTTATCGCCGCCGAGACCGACGAACTCGCTCTCGCAACCAACACAACGATCGTCCCGTATCGTCATCCGGTCGAGTTGGTTCGACACGTGCTCACGCTCGATTCCCTCTCGAATGGGCGGTTCGAACTCGGTGCCGCCCCGGGGTGGCTGTCGACGGAATTCGACGTTCTCGACGTGCCCTTCGAGGATCGGGGACCACTCACCGACGAGTTTCTCGCAATCTTCGATCGGGCGCTGGGCGAATCCGAGTTCGGATTCGACGGCACCTACCACGACTTCGAGCGGATCGGGTTCTATCCCCGTCCGGTGGATGACGGACCGACAGTCTGGATCGGGGGTGACTCAGGGGCGGCAATTCGGCGGGTGGCCGAGTTCGGCGACGGCTGGACGATCTTTCCAGAATCCCCGGCAGCCGTCACCGACGGACTCGAACGGATCCAGCGCGCCTGGGCGGATTTCGAGCGGGCCGGCGACCCCGACGTCTCCGTTGCCCTCCCGAGACTCGAGTTCGGCATGGAAGACGGATCTCCCATGGGCGATGAAGCGGAACTCGTCGAACACCTCGCCGAATATGCTGACGCCGGCGCAACCCGGATATACATCTTCCCACAGGAGATGGCAGCGACGTCGGCGGATCAGGCCGCGCTGTTCGAGTATTTCGCAGACGAAATTGCACCGCTCATCTGAGGGTCGACGCCCGGAGGTTCGGTGCTATTCTCCGGAAATCGTCTCGCGGGCGGCTCCGATCAGCGCCTCGAGCCCATCGGTTGCGGCGGCGAGGTCGACGTGTTCGTCGTACGTATGCGCTTGCGAGATGTCGCCCGGTCCCCATGTGATCGCCTCGATCCCGGCGTCGTTTACGAAATTCCGGACGTCGGTCGAGGCGGTGACGCCCCAGGGATCCGTTGGAACGCCGGCGACGTCTGCCGAGTGTGCCCTGAACGTCTCGGCGAGTCGACTGTCCGCATCGATCGCGGCTGACTCGTACGTCCGGGTGCGTTCCCACGATACGTCGACTCCGTGATCCGCTGCAACCGAATCGAGGAGTGCATCGATTTCGTCGTCGATTTCTGGAGCCGTCTCCGAGGGGAGGAATCGTCGATCGATGGTGATCGTGGCCCGTTCCGGAACGACGTTCTCCTTTGTTCCCGCCTCGAACATGGTAACCGTCGCGTACGCCGATCCCAGGAGGTCGTCCTCGCGAGCCCTGATCTCCTGGTCGTATTCCTCGAGCGTGTCCAGGACTGGTCGGGCCGATTCGATCGCGTTCGTCCCCTGGTCGGGACGGCTCGCGTGTGAGGGATCGCCCTGCACGTCGATTTCGTACCAGGCGAGCCCTTTCTCGCTCGTCGCAGTTCGCAGTCCAGTGGGTTCGAGAACCACGCCATAGTCGCCGTCGTATCCCTCCTCGAGCAACGTCTTCGTTCCCGGCTCTGCCGTCTCCTCGCCGATCGCCGCATGAAAGACGAGCGATCCCTCAAGGTCGCCAGATTCGATCTCGTCGGCGAGTGTTTCCATCGTCACCATGGCGATAGCGACGCCAGTTTTCATGTCGACGCTCCCTCGACCGTAGAGGTCGTCTCCCTCCTGATGGGCGGCGTAAGGGTCGTGGGTCCACTGCTCGCGGTCGCCTGCGGGTACGACGTCAATGTGTCCGTTCAACACGAGCGTCGGCGATCCATTGCCGATCCGGGCACCCACCTGCGGCCGATCAGGATACGGCACCTCGACCAGCGAGGCGTCGATTCCGCGATCTTCGAACCACTCGACGATGAATTCAGCACACGCACGCTCGTTCCCCGGTGGATTTTCGGTTTCGATCTGCACGAGGTCGGATACGACCTCCCCTAGTTCCGATGTGTGGCCCATGCGAGTACTCTACACCCACCAGGAAATAACGGTGGTGTGTAGCGGAGGTTTCGGCCGAGAACGGCACCCCCGTAGGATACTCCAGATGTATTCGCGTTCGAACGCGGACGGAAGTGACGCATTTAGCGCCGCGAAAGTAGCTCCAGTCCAGGATATCCGTCCCGTCGCCAGAGGAACAGTGCAATGGCAAGAAACGCGAACTCCGTCAGGAAGTACGGGTCCGTAATCGACTCCGAAAGGAGTCCGAGGATGGTCGGCGGCCCCTCCGGGTACGGCTCAACGGGCAGGATCGGCCACAGGAGGAACGTGGCGGAAGACTCCGGATCCCACAGGACAGACACCGCATCCAGGAACACGTGTGATATCGCGCCGATGACGAATGCGACTCCCCAGTCCCCCCGATCGTATCGACGCGCGACGAGAAGGACGACGACAGCGACCGGAACGATCGTCACCAGCGAATGGGCGAGCGACCGGCCCGTGGGCAGGATGCCGAGGTACCACGACAGCGGTTTGTCGACGAGATCGGGACCGACCGCCCCGACGAAAAGCGCAAACAGCGATCCGACGCTAGGCGGCACGACCACGTCAACGGCTCGCTGGCGTCGCCGCGAGATCCAATACACGATGTACGCGACGGCGACGTGTCCTGGTGGCCACATTGGAGGTACGACGGGTAGTTGTGGCATTCCCCTCGTATACGTTTCGTTGTCGGGGGCGCTCCGGTACGGTGACGGTCGATCCGTCTGCTGTCAGAAAGATACACGTCAGCGGGACGCCAAGTGTTCGCCGTGAACCGATCGGTGGCGATCCTGTTTGGGGTTGGTCTGCTCCTCGTGGCGACGACGCCCGTGGCGGCCGCACAGCCGTTTCCCTCGTGTTTCCAGGGCGAGGGTGCGACCCTCGGGATCGGCGACGACCCGGGGATCGACGTCCGCCTGCACCTTTCGCTGCTCACCGATCCAACCAATCCTGCCGAATTTGGCGGCGAGTTCGTCGGGCATTCGGACGGTACCACTATCGTGATGGTGGCAGCTGGAGTCGCACTCAAAGATCCCCAAGCGGTGGCCGAAGACCCGATCGGGGCCTACGAGTTGATCTCGTATCTCTATCTCAACCTGCCGATGTTCGAAGGCCATATCGACGAGACGGAATACGAGGAGGACGTGTTCGTCGACTCTGCCGCCGATCGGATCGACTGTTGAACTGGGCGGTCGGAGAACGCCACCGAGCCGGAATATCGGACGAATATTACCCAATAACCCCGTTTTCCCGGAGCCGTTCGAGGGCTTCATCGTCGTAGCCGTACCGTGCGAGTACGTCGTCGGTACTTTCGCCGAGTTCTTCGGGTGGCGTTCCGAGGTGGGTGTCGAGTTCGGCGAAGTGGATCGGGTGATCGATGACGTCGGCGTCCTGTCGGCCCTCGCGTTCCATCCGGCGGTGAAGCCCACGCTGTCGGACGTGTGGGTCCGTCCAGACCGATTTGGTATCGTGAATTGGGCCGGCGGGAATCTCGGCGGCCTGGAGGCGGTCGATCCAGGCCTCAGCGGACGCGGTCCCAAGTTCCGCCTCGATGATATCCGTGAGTTCGTGGACGTTCTCGACGCGGTCCTCACCCGTTGCGAAGCGGGGGTCCTCGAGGAGGTCCTCGCGGTCTAAGACGACGCACAGCTGCTCCCACAGCGACGGCGTGCCCGCGGCGACGATGATGTCCTCGTCGGCACAGCTGAACACGCCAAAGGGGACGATCGTGGGGTGGCGCGTCCCGAGTCGCGGGAACGGTTCGTCGTAACCGAAGTAGTGTCCTGCCCTCGCCGACAGCCAGGAGATGGCGGCATCGAGCATCGGCACCTCGATCCACTCGGTTTCGATGTCACCACGTTCGCGCGCATACAGCGCCGACAGCACGCTCTGTGTGGTGTACATGGCGGTGATGAGGTCGCCGCTGGGGAGGCCGGACCACAGCGGTCGGCCACCCTCCTCGCCGGTCATGCCCATGATGCCGCTCATCGCCTGGATAAGGACGTCCCACGCCGGCAGGTCGGCGTACGGGCTTTCGGAACCGAATCCGGAGATCGAACAGTAGACGAGGTTGGGATTGATCGCAACGAGATCGTCGTAGGCCAGGCCGAACCGTTCCGGTCGACCCGGTTTCATCGACTCGACGAAGACGTCCGCCTCCCGGACGAGGTCGTGGACGATCTCGGTACCAGCGTCGGTTTTGAGGTTCACCTCGATCGAGCGTTTGTTTCGATTCACCGTGTCGAAGTACTCGGGAACGGGCTGGATCTCGCGAGCGCGGTCGCCTCGACCCACCGCCTCGATCTTGATTACCTCGGCACCGAGGTCCGCGAGATTCATCGTCGCGAACGGTCCCGCGACGACCTGCGTGAGGTCGACGACGGAAATCCCCTCGAGCGGACGCGGCCCCGAACGGTCGACACCTGTCGATGGCATTGCCGCCCGTTCGACGGAGGTGCCCAAAGAGGCTGCGATCGTCCACGCCCCTGTCCTCGATGACCCCGACTAGAACCACTCCCTGAGATAGGGCTGGGCCGATACGGGCGGAAAGAACGGGTCGAGCCGATCCGCATCGCCGACGATGTCTCCCGCGTCTGCGGCCTCGGTCGCCGATCGGTGTCCGACGACGAGTTGCGCGAGCGTGCCGATGTCGAGTTCCGCGGCAGGGGTTTCGTCGGTTTCCGTACACTCGAGGCCGTCTTCGGACCCTCGCAGGGCGAACCGACCGTCGTTTTCGTCGATCACCGGATCGTGGACCTCCAGAACGACGACGTCGGTGAATTCGCTTGCGTCCGCGTCGATGGGAGTGGCAAGCGTTTCCAGCACGGACGGAACGTCGACGATCCGGAGCATCGGTCCCGGTCGAACTTCGATCGATGCACAGTCAGGTTTTGCGAGGTGGTCCCCGAGTGTAAGGGCCTCCTCGATTGGGCCGTGGATCCGCACCTCGGCAACCTGGGCGTCGTGGTAGAAACAGAATCGCAGGAGGTCCCGGAACGCGGCCCCGTCGACGTATCCTAGCTCGTCGACGTCGAGGCGGGTACCCTCGTCCGTGGACTCGAAGGAGTAGATCAGATATCCGACCAACTCGCCGTCGCGTTCGACGCCGTAGACGTGCGGGTCATCTCCCCAGTTTGTCAGGACGCGGTCTCGCCACCACGTCTCCGACCGCCGCATCGATAGCGGTCGTCGGTTGTGCGTCTCGTAGATGGACGCAAGATCTGCCCACCGGTCGGCCGAGAGCCGGACGAACTCGTTACGATCATCGGTCGTTGCCGGGTCGTCGTCGCTCCCGGCAGTCGTCGCCGACGAGAGCGCAGCCGGATCGATCGTCGTTCGGGCGTGCCTGGAGACCGTGGCCCACCCGTACTTTCGGTAGAACGGGTACTCGAAGGGCCACAGTGCCGAAAACATGAGATCGCGTTCCCGGTACTCGTCGAGCGATTCGCGCACGAGTCGACTCACCAGACCCTGGTGGCGGTCTTCGGGCAAGGTCGCTACTTCGGCTAGGCCGCCGGTGGAACGGTATTCGCCTCGGACGAGGAGATCGATCCAGAAGTGGCCACAGATCGCGCGCAGATCGTGTCCGTCGAAGAGTCCCCGCCGATCGCTCACTCGAGCCGGTGCCGGGAGGTTATCGACGGAATCGGGCGGAGACGTCGATCGGGTGGGAGTGAAGGCGTAGTCGAGAAAACGCTGGTAGTCGGTGACGCGGTCGTCCGGGACGGGCCCGTACTCGAGTGTATCGGTCATACTCCGGGACGCGACGGGCACGGGATTAACTGTTGGCCCGATCGTCGGGATGGCGGTGTCGGAGGGACTGCCTTGGATGTCACACAGGCATCGAACAGTTGCCCGGGATCGACGGGATTTATGTCCGGGGTGCCGTACCAGCCGGTATGGAAACGGCTACTGCATCGGACAAGGGAGTCGGATTTGCGATGCTGTTCGCCGCCGTGGCGCTGCTCGGTGCGGCCGGAATGGCGGTGTTCGGATTCACCGGGGATCAGCTCGCCACCGCCTCGTCGTTCGGTCTCGCACTGCTCGGTGGCACGCTCGCCATCGCGGCCTATCACGTGTACGCGTAGAGAAAACACCCTTAAGCATATCGACGACGTACCGACGTGTATGAGCGAACTCAACGAGGCGGACGAACGAATTCTCGCATACCTGCGAGAGCGGGCGAAGGGGGGTGACAGATACTTCCGGGCAAAGAACATCGCCGACGCGATCGACCTCACCGCGAAACAGGTGGGCGCCCGCCTCCCGCGGCTTGCAGAACACGCAAGCGAAGTGGACATCGAGAAGTGGTCACGGTCCCGGTCGACCACCTGGCGCGTGACGCCGCAATAACCGGTATTTTTGATCCCCGGCAGTCTTCTTCGCGCATGACCGTCCGCGTCGAGCACGTTTTCGAACTCGATGCACCTCCGTCGGCCGTGTGGGACTTCATTGCGGACCCCGAGAAACGAGCCCGCCCGATTAGCGTGGTCGAGCGATTCGAGGTGACCGGCGACCGGACTGCCAGGTGGCACGTCCGGCTGCCGATTCCATTTCTGGACCGGACCATTCCCATCGATACCGAGGAACTCGAACGCGACGAACCCCGGTTCGTGTCATTCATCGGGCGTTCGACGGCGCTGACCGTCAGGGGCGAACACGAACTCGAACCCACAGAGTCCGGCACTAGGCTGCGAAACCGATTCGTCGTCGACGGTAAGATCCCGGGGGTCGAACGGTTTTTCGAACGACAGTTCGATTCCGAACTCGACAACCTCGAGTCGGCGATCAAGGAGGCACTCGCTTGACGTTCGCTCACATAGGATCGTCGACCGAATCGCGGACCGGGACGAACAGGTGGGCAAAAACGCGGTAACCCGGCGGACGAAACCAGGGTTTATCAGGCATCACGCCCAACCATCGTATGCCTGACCGACGCTTTTCTCGTCGCGACGGCAAACAACAACACGCGCTCGTCCCCACACGTCGGGTTGTCCGGTGCCCGACTCTCCCGTTCCTCGTCTTCGTCCCGATTAATCCACCCATAGCGTCGCATTCGTACGATAACAGCCGATTCGGTAACCGTCGGTCCCGTGGCGACGACGGCTCATGCCGCGGTCTTTTCGATCTCGCCTTTGATGAGTTCGCCGTCGAAGTCGTGGTCCGGCCTGAGCCTGACGAAATCGAGGAAGTCCCTGGCCTCGAGAAGCTCCGTGGTGGAGTAGAACTCCCTGGCCGCGGACACGGCGCTTCTGGCACCGATCTGTGGCGCGAGCGCACCCAGAGCACACGCCAGATCGTAGGCGCGAGCGTCCTCGATGGCGTTGTTGCTGACGTTCGTGGCGTCGATGAAATAGATGGTTTCACCCTCTACGGCGTGGTTATCAGGGCTGGGTGCAACGAGAACGTTCTCCTCTCGGAGGTCACCGTGTGCGAGCCCCGCGTCGTGCATCCGCGAGAGTTGCTCGAACAACAGCGGTGCGAACTCGCGGGCTCGCTCGGGCGAGAGTTCTCCCAGCGTCCGAAACGATGCGAGGTACTCGAATACGACGACGCCGAAATCGCCATGTTCGAACGCCTGGAGTGGCTCGGGAGCGTGCAATCCGAGGCCGCGCATCTTGCGAGTCGCCTCGAGTTCGTGTTCGGCCATCTGGAGTGGGGTCTCAAACCGTTCGAAGAACCCCTCCGTACCGGAGGAGAACGCGCCAATATTACGTCCGGCAGTGAGGACTGCATGTACAACGGTGTGCTGTTCGGTGATGATCTTGACGAACCAGCGATCGTTGACCACGAACGGAACCGAGAGCCAGTTGTCCGCCTCTAGCGGCTCGACAGAGACCATCGATTCCCCGTATCGGCTGGCCACCTCTTCGGCAACGTTCTCGAGATCGGACCGGGGGAGCCGACCACGGAGGAAGCGACGAATATCCATTCGGACGAAGTAGGGCGCGGGGGTGTGTGAATGTTGTCGTCCGTCTCCCCGCAGATACGAGCACGAGATTAGAACCCGGACCTTGCCGATTGAGGTACTTTACGTCCTCAATGCGAGGCTGTCACCGGACTCACGTCCCAACGATTATCCCCTCGCTCGGAAAAGTATCCGACGAGTTCTCGAATGGGATTTGTGGCGTCTGTCGCGCGCGAGACGAGAGCAGTATTCGGCGGTGCGAGGGGGCGCTCCCTGGGCGCAATCGCGCTCACGTGGGGGACCCTGCTTGGAACCCGGATGATTTACCCGGTCTTGCTGCCCTACTTTCGGTCGTCCTTCGATCTGTCGTTGACGATTGCCGGATTTCTCGTCACCATCCTGTGGCTTGGCTCTGCGCTCGGACAACTGCCGGGCGGTCTACTCGCCGACCGGTTCAGCGAGCGATCGGTGATGATCGCAAGCACCGGCTTCGTCTCGATTGCGGTCGTGGGTGTCGTTATCGCGTGGTCGCCACTCGTCCTGTTCGTCGCGACCGCGTTTATCGGCCTCGGCCAGTCGCTGTATCCCATCGCCAGGATTACGATCCTCTCGAAGATCTATCCCGACCGCATCGGGAGCGCCCTCGGGGTGACGATGGCGACGGGCGACCTGGGCCAGACGGTCTTCCCGCCAGTTGCGGGCACACTCGCCGCTGCCATTGCCTGGCAGGCCGGGTTGACCTTTTTGGTACCGTTGCTGTTGCTCTCCGGAATCGCCCTGTGGATTACGCTACCCGGAAGAACGGGAACCGACGGTTCTACCGACCCGGACGAGTCGGCCGGGACCATCTCGATCGAAACCGGTCGACGGGTGTTCGAGGCGCTCAAACAGCCGGACATGCGATTGATGGGACTCATCCTGTTTCTGTACATATTCATCTGGCAGTCGTTTACCGGGCTCTACCCGACGTATCTCGTCGAGGAAAAGGGACTGTCGTCTTCGATGGCGGGGCTGTTGTTCAGCCTGTTTTTCGCCGTGGGCGTAATCGTCAAACCGGTATCGGGGGCCGCATACGATCGGATCGGAATGCGTCTGTCTTTGATCGGCGTCCTCCTCGGCCCGATCATCGGCTTTGCCCTCCTCCCGGTCGTCGATCGGCTGTGGCACCTCATGGTCCTTACAGTTCTCGTGAGTACGATGCTGGGTTCCGGGGCCATCACGCAGTCGTTTCTCGCGGACGCATTCCCGGAGTCGGTGCGCGGCACTGGACTCGGAACGATCCGCACGGTCGTGGCCACACTCGGTGCCGCCGGACCGGTGGTCTTTGCAGCAATTGCCGATCGTGGCTTTTTCGACGAGGGCTACTTCCTGCTGGCTGGGATAATGGTCGTCATCGTTCTACTCACGGCTCGAACCTCTCCGGCTGGCTCCTGAACGGCTTGATCACCGTATGGGAGAACCCCGGAGCGGTCCGGACGTGAGCGTTTTATTACCTCGCCGGGCGAACCGTCACTCGAGAAACGGATGTACGACGATGTACTCGTCCCGACGGACGGTAGCGACACGGTTTCGGAGACGCTGGAACACGCAACGGCGATCGCGGGCAACGACGACGCGACGGTTCATGCGCTGTACGTCGTCGACCAGCGAATTACCCGTGCGGCCGATCGAGAGATGCGCTCCGACCTCGAAGATTCTCTCGAGGCCGAGGGAAGGGAGGCGGTCGAGGCGGTCCGCGAACACGCCGAGGATGCCGGCCTCGAAACCGTTGGCGAGATTCGCCACGGCACGCCCTCAAGGGAAATCCTCGAATACGCGAGCGAGGCCGGAATCGACCTGATCGTCATCGGGACGCAGGGAAAGACGCCGCGGGAGAAGGTCTCCACGCTCGGAAGCGTGTCCGAACGCGTCGTCGACGGCGCGTCGATCCCGGTCCTGGTGGTTCGTAATCCCGGTGAAGACGTCGAATAGGACCGAAATCACTCCGGATCGACGCTCGTTTTCACGATCGTCACCGGTCGCTCCGAGAGCCGGGCGATGCGTTCCGCGACACTTCCGAGCAACTGCCGGTATTCTCCGGTTCTGTGTTTCGAGCCCACGACAGTCAATCCGATATCCGCCTTCTCGGCGTAGTCAAGAATCTCCTCGTGGGGGACGCCGTGACGGAGGACGGATTCGACGTCGATTCCTTCGATCGTTGCCCGCTCGACGATGGCGTCGACGGCCTCCTGTCCGGCCTGTTCGAGCGCGGTTTCGAGCCCCTCGAATTCGTGGACATACTCGTCGCCCGAATAGGAGCTGTACGTCTCCACGTCGACGACATACAGGACGTGGAGTTCTGCATCGTACCGCTTTGCCGCGTCGATGGCGTGTTCCGTTGCGTCCTCGATCCCGGCACTCATGTCGGTCGGTAGCAGCAATCTGTCATACATACAAATTCGTAGGAGTGCCAGCGAGAAAAAACCGACCAGGGACCGAACCGGACCGATGAAATCCGTCCTTCAGTAGAAATCCGTTTTCCGATATGGGGATTGTTCCCTGACGGACTCGACCCTGGCCGGTGTTCGTTTTCGAATGATAACTACGTTGTAATCCATATCGGCGGCGATCGACCCGCCGACGCTACTGACGGCCGTCACCACGCGCCCGGCGTTTTCGCTCCCGATAAACACCATTGAGGCACCCATTTTCCTCGCGATTCGTCGGATCCGACCGGCGATCGTTCCCGCAGCAGCGTATCGGCTCACCATTTCGTGACGAAAGTCGGCATCGGGGGCGAGCTCCATGACGGCAGTGTGAAGCTGGCCGACGATCGCATCCCGATCGAACGATTCACCGGGATCGAGCCAGTTTCGTTCGCGAGCGTAGGCAACGTCTCGATCGGGGATGACACTGATCGCGAGGATCGATTCGTCGAGGACCTCGCCGAACTCGACCGCTCGGACGAGTGCGGCTTCCGACAACGGCGAACCGTCGAACGGGACAACGAACGTCATGAATCCTCTTGCCTCTGGTATCGGATGATGCACAAAGAACCTGGCGTTACGGAGGTCGAAATTTAACGAACGATCCCACTATACAGAGGTCACCGGACCACGGTCACCGGAACTGGGGCACGTCGGACCACCGTCTCGGCGACGCTCCCGAGCAGGACCCGGGAGACACCCTCGCGCCCGTGGCTCCCGATGACGACGTGGTCGCAGTCGGCAGCGTGTTCGCAGATGATTCTCGACGTCGGTCCAACGTCGGTTTTCGCCTCGATCTCCGAATCGACCCGTTCGCGGGCGCGTTCGAACATCGATTCGGCGGCATCCTGTTGGGCGTCGAACCACTGGTCGATCATCGTCGGCCCTTCGCCGTCCATCGCGAAACTCATGTCGCCGGGATTGATGACGTGAAGGAGGAGTATCGAGGCCGATGGAAATCGCTCTTCGGCATACTCGAGTGCCTTCCAGGATTGTTCGGACCCGTCGATCGGAACTAACACGCGCATACCTGATCGACGTCGCCGCCAAGGAAAAACTCTCGCCACGGGGTTCGGGGTCGAAGCCGAGTCGGTTACCCGAGTCCGGTGGACGGCTACCGAGTCTAGAAGTCCTACCGCCCGCCGTGACGGGTCAGACACCGGGGAAGTCCTCGCAACTCGACCGGTTCGGAGTTATCGGGCGAGTACACGACCATCTGTCCGGTTTCCATGTAGGGCACCTTCCCCTCGAGGTTCGACGGGATGTTCACTGCCTTGATTGCGTCCTCGTCGCCGAGGTTGAGCACGACAGTGGTGTTGATCTGCTTGAAGATCGGGTCGGCCACGTCTTGAGGATCCTGGGTGATCAAAAACAGTCCCAGGCGCTCCTTTCGACCCTGCTTTGCGGCCTCTGCGAATTTGCCGATGACGCGTGCCGCCTGAACGTTGTCGGCGTCCGACAGGAAGTTGTGGGCCTCGTCCATGCCCACGACGAGCGGCGTCTCCTTGATTCGGTCGAACTCGGGGTCGTTCGAGAGCTTCTCGTCGATCAACAGTGAGGCGACAGCCAGTACGACTGTCGTCGTCGCCCGTGTGTCGTTGATGTGGTAGGTCGGGACGGTCGTCAGCCCGCCCGGGCGGACGAACTGGGAGACGAGTTCCGTTATCGGGCGGGCATCGCCGTCGAAAACCGACCCGAAGCCACGGATCCTGCGGCGGACCGCGTCGAAGGTCGCCTCGTGGACCCGTCCGGATTCGTCGAGTTCCTCCCGGAGTGAAGGGTCGTCGAGAAAGCTCTCGAACTGTCGGTAGGTCGCGTCTTCGCCGTATTGGGAGAAGAACCGACCCAGCAGGTACCGCAACGCCCCGTACTGGTTGTCATTGAGATCTGAGCCGGCGATGAGCCACGGATTGTCCTCGACCATCGAGAAGGGAATGGTGAACTCGACCTGTTCGGCGCGGTGGTGGGCGGCGGCGTAGGTCGCGTCACCGACCACGGGGACGAACGCTTTCGTGTCCTCGTGTCCCCCGTGGGCGATCCCTTCGCGTTCGAGACGACGGGAGTATTCGCCGTCGATTTCGGGGTTGTCGTCGTGCATCTGGGCGTACTCGTCCTGGGGGTCGAACTGGACGATTGCCGGGCTCACGTTTCGGCCGTCGGCGATGGGATAGCGGCGGTCGGCCGCGAGGTACTGCCGCAGAACGTTTTTCGCCGCGTGCGTCTTCCCGGATCCTGTCCCGCCGGCGACGAGGGTGTGTCTGAACACGAGCGGATCGCCCGTCTCGTAGTCGTCTCGCAGCCGATAGTCGATCGTCGGGGGTTCGGCCGCCGTCGTTACGGCCTCGCCGCCGACAGAGAGGTGCCCGAGGAAGACGCCCTCCTGAGGGATCTTGAGTCCCGTCTTGATCTCTTCGGAATCGACAGCCTCTCGCAACACCGTCTCGGGTTTGGGGACGCGGTCCGTCATCCGGCGCTTCATCTCGTCGCCGTCGCGATACAGCACCGCGACCGGTTCGACCGTCGCGATGAACTTGTAGTCCTGTTCGTCGATGGAATCACGCCGCATGGCTCGTCGAGAGTGAATCTCGGTGGCGTCGTCGGAGCGGAACTCCTGCGCGTACTCGAGCGAGACGATCCGGCAGAATAGGTGCTCGCCGTCGGGATATGGGGCGATCAGGTAGCTGCCGATCCGGACCCGCGAACGGTTCGCTACGGTGACGTACGCACGGAGGCGGGTGTCGTCGTCGCGTTCGCTCACCACGAGCCCTTCGGAGGCTGACAGCGTTCCGATGCCGTGATCGTGCCCGGCGGTCGGCATCGACACCGTTTCGAATTCTTCGTCGTCACTTCCCCCTCTTCCGTCTGTCTCGTCGACAGTTTCCTCGTCCGCCCCGTCTACCGCCGAATCGTCGCGCTCCCCATCGGCATCGTCGGGTTCGAAACTCGAGAAGTCACCCAGGTCGGACATACCCGCACCCAGTACGCCGCCGGATAAAAACCTCGTCCCCGTCCGCCCTCGATTTTCAACTCGAGGAAGAGATGAGGGCTGGCAGGTTTTCACAGCGGCATCGGACCACGATCGCCCTCGCCCTCGCCGCCTGTCTGGCGAGCTCGGGAGAGCAGGTCGGAGACCGGCGGCTGGTAGACATAGCCAGGGACGATACCCTGGACGTAGGTTCCCTCGGCGAACTCGCCGATGGCTTTCGCAATCTCCGGGGCACGATCCGCGTTTGCCTCCTCGAAGCTGAACACGGCGACGGCGTCACCGCCCTCCTCGAAGACCCGGTACTCCGTTACGTCGACGTCACTCCGGACGGCCATCGGGGCATCCTCAAGGCGGCGGTCGTACGTTTCGAACCACCCGGTTTCGACTGCGTCGCCGACGTCGTCCTCGGTCGCTTCAGAGAGCATCGGTGCGCGGATCTCGAGCGTGTATATAAGCGGCCAGTCGTCTGTTTCCTCGGCCGTAATCCTGGTCTCGAACCGCGTCGTCGTGAGTTCGTACCACTCGTCGTCGACGCGTGCGAACGCGTCGTGCGCCTCGAACGCGCGGGCCGCCCGGTCCGGGAGTTCGGTCATCGTCGGTCGTACACGGGGACTGACCAAAAGGCCGTCGCGAACGCCTCGGAATCGGTAATTTCAGCCGTTGTCCACGGCTTAGCTATGGCCCGTCACTGATAAATTCACACCCGACCAATCTGGCGAAATTGGAAACGGGTCCACTCAATCGATGAAGCGTTCGAATGTCGCAATCTGTCGTCGGGCGCCGACCAACGGCTGCTGTAGATTCCACGTATCGGTGAATGTCAAAGCACGGTGGACCTGACCGCAGCGACAGACTGTGGCCAATCGTTCTCGAGAATTGGCAGCATTTGTTTCACGTCTTCGGCGTGATCGCGAATCCACGATTCCTCTTTATCCATCTCGAGTTCCCACTCTTCGATCGAGTCGATACCAAAATCGTCCGCCGTGTACGACTCCCCGCCAACGGTAACCGTCCCATGGAGCCCTCCACAATCCGCACATTTTGTCGATGATATGATGAAGTATCGTTCGATTCGTTCCGACATGCGTTCGTCGACATCGACGAGATCTTCGGGGTTGATTCCTTCGGATGCACATCCGTAACACAAAGTTGTCCGGCTTCCAAGTGGCTTTCCGCAGTTGAGGCATTGCCCTCCCATAGTTGATCCATGCCTCGATCGTTTATAAATTGGCAAGCCAACCGAGGGGGGAAACCGCAAGTATTAGACCCGTCGGTCTCGAAGCATCGCCACCCACACGGGCGTCGGGTGTCGATTCCGAGCCACTCGATCCGTGGGCCGATAGCTCAGCCCGGCAGAGCGTCTGGCTTTTAACCAGATGGTCGGGGGTTCAAATCCCTCTCGGCCCGTAAAACGAATCGGGGAGTACTGCGAACCGCGAAACGAACCCCGCTTTGATTTCGAGAATCCACGCGACCATGATTCACTGTCAGTAACAATCATTACGTTTATGTACGTGGGCTTTCCACGGGTAGATAGATGACGAACGAAGAAATCGAGCCGCTTGTTCCCATCATGCCTCGACGATCGTCCAAAAATCCGGAATCGGTTCGGACGGACGGCGGCCGACAGGACCGCTACGTCAACAGCGAGCAGGGTGCGCCGTTTGTTCCCTGGTGCTGAACGGTTCGCTCAAGGACTGCCCAGGAACCCACAGGCGGACGAGTGACTCACGACTCTTTCGAAATTCTACGTTCTTTCCGTTTCGGGGTATCGGAATCACTCCCT
>JBKGZK010000010.1:0-49018 GCA_046545615.1 Natronomonas sp. | reverse complement strand
GCTCACTGCGTTCGCTCCTTGAGGCCGGAGGCTCCACCTCGAAAGTGCTGAACCGTCAGCGGCCGGAACCTCACCGGGACTCGGTTACGAGGAACGTCCGGCCCGCCTTCCGCTCGAAGTAGACGTCACCGGTGTCGGTGGCAAAGTCGCGTACGCGGTCGGTCGCAACGTCCGAAACTTCCACGATCCCCCTGTGATTTGACGGTGCGGATTGCATCGACATATCTGTATCTTCAGTGGGGTATCCTAAAGGGGCCAGCCTAGCGGAGTGAAAGTGAAATCGCGATCCTTGCGGTGGTACGAAAACTCCAAAGCGGCCAGAGCGAAACTACAAAGACGCCGCCGTGGCAGGGTGCAGTATGAAGGCGACCGCGAAGGCACACCCAATCCAGGGGCTCGTGAAGTATCACGGGATGCGAGATTCGGAGCGCCGACTTCCCTATCATGACTCCATCTCCGTCTGCACCGCCCCGAGCCACTCGATCACCACCGCGGCCTTCGAGCCCGACCGAAGTGCGGACGAGTACGTCATCGATGGCGAGACCGTTACGGGGCGGGGTGCCGAACGCATCGCGGCCGTCGTGGATCGCGTCCGCGCCCTTGCCGACGTCGACCGCCGAGTGCGACTAGTCTCCGAAAACGACTTTCCGACGAACATCGGCTTCGGGTCGTCCTCGTCAGGATTTGCCGCCGCCGCCGTGGCGCTGGCCGCGGCCGCAGACCTGGATTTGACGCATCCCGAGCTGTCAACGATCGCTCGGCTCGGCTCCGCATCGGCCGCACGTGCGGTAACGGGATCGTTCTCCAACCTCAGGACCGGACTCAATGACGTGGACTGTCGCTCGAGGCGAATCGAAAGCGAACTCGAGAGGTCACTTCGAATCGTTGGTGCCGAGGTCCCAGCATTCAAACACACCGAGGAAGCCCACGCCGAGGCTGCAGAGAGCCACATGTTCCAGGCACGGCTGGCTCACGTCCACAAACAGCTCGCGGAGATGCGGGACGCCCTCCGGTCTGCCGACTTCGACCGGGCGTTCGAGGTCGCAGAACACGACTCGCTCTCGCTCGCGGCGACCACGATGACCGGGCCGGCCGGCTGGGTGTACTGGCAACCCGAGACGCTATCGATTTTCGAAACGGTTCGAACGCTTCGTGACGAGGGCGTCCCCGCGTACTTTTCGACGGACACTGGCGCATCGGTGTACGTCAACACGACAGAAACACACGTCGACCGGGTGGAGGATGAAATCGCATCACTCGGCGTGGATACCCACCGATGGCACGTGGGCGGGCCAGCGACTGTCCTCGATGAGGCCGAGGCGTTGTTCTAGCGACCGCCTGCGACGAACGCCACAGCCATCGTGACGCCGATGCCAACGGCAAACAGTCCGTAGTTCGCGATCGGATTCGACGCACTCGAAATCCCGATTGCGTACCGTTCTTTCGACACCGGCCACAGGAGCGGGACGCCCCCGGGCGTCAGTGCGTCGGCGAGGAGGTGCGAACCGATGGCAACGAGACCGGCGATCGCACCGGCGACAGCCGTCCCGGCTGGGTCGGTGCCAAACACGTCAGCCATCGTCCAGCCGAACCCTGCCAGCACCCCGGATACGAGAAACAGAAAAATCATGGTGTGGGTGCTTCCCCGGTGTGCGACAAACGGGATTCGGTGATCCACGTCAGGGATGGGAGTCAGCGACACCGCAGCGACGCCACAGAGGACCGACAGGGCGGGATCGACGTTCGAAAGCAGAAATCCCACCGGTGCATACACCACCAGTGCCACACCGTAATGTCCCGTCTTGTACATTGGTTGGTATCCATGAATGAGTCGGCATCGAACATATATGCCGCGACTCGATCGACCCAATTCCAGCAGCGTCAGGCGATCTCACTCCAGGAGTGTTCCGGTTCGACGCTCGACGCGCCGACGGGTGGAAATCCGAGCGGACGACTCCGTCCCTCCCCGCTCGTCGAATGAAAACACAAATACCCCGGATTCCAGACGACAGTCGATCCCGTAGGTTCGCTCGACGTCGGTGATTACGCCCTCTGCGAGGGATTCGGGGACCGAATCGGGAAGCTGAATTCGGTCCTCGCGTGCCGCCAACGTCCGTGCGAGGTCGACGAAGAATTCGGCCGTCTCGAGGAGATCTGCCGCGTCCGTGGCTGCGCCGGTCGCAATCCGGTGGGCAGCGTCGTGCTCCCCGTCTGCCAGTGTGGCTCCCGCATCATCGAGTCGATTGCGAACGTCTATCACGGTTGGCAGTCGATCCGAGCCGACGTCTGTCTCAGATTCTGCAGGGGGGTCTACGAGGAGGGCCCGAAGCCGTCGACCCAGCGCGCCGGGAACGCGCTGGAGTTCAGATTCGGTTCGTTCGAGACGTCGATCGGTCCGTTCGATCGTCGCCTCGATCCGTCCCGTCGTTCCCGAGGACCGCGCAGGGTCGGGGAGGACGCCGAGGTTCTGCTCGGCCGTTTCGAGAGATGAATGGGTGTCCGAACCGCCTGAACCCTGTTCTGCGTAAGAGTCCGTTTCCGGACCACCGCCTCCCCAGAAGAGTAGCGGACTCGCCCACGTGGCTACGATAGCTGCCCCGGCGATCGCGAAGAATCCGGCGACATGGGCTTCCGAGACGGGGGCGGAAAGAAGCGGAGCGTACGCACCGACGAATGGAAGGACGAACGTCGTGACGACCCCCGCTGCGACGATTGACGATCGTCTCGAATTCCGCCACATCGACACCCCCACGATGAACCAGCCGACGGCGGCGAGCACGAACGCACCGGAAATAATCGCGGGGTCAGCTTCGAAAGCGAGCGCAGCTCGGTCAAGAATCTCGAGTTGTCTTAACGCGTCAGAAATCGGGCCGAGTAACGCACGCTCGCCAGCCCGACGTGGGCTGTACGCAAACACCGCCTGCAGGGCCGTGCCGAGGATCGGGATTCCGGCGAATCCCCACAGCAGGACCCCCATTGTCCGCCGAACGGACGCCATCGTCACACTCGCTATCACGCTGCGTCTATAAAATAGCACTCCCTGTCGTGATCCCTACGGTCCCGAAACCTCGTCGGGATCTGCGCGATCTGGGTCCTCCGAGGCGGGGAGGCCAGCCCGGATCGTCGCCCCGTTGAGGTACGAGGCGGCCGGGCTACACAGGAACTGGACGATGTCAGCGGTCTCCTCCGGCGTGCCGATGAACCGATCCACCTGCTCGCGTGGCGGGAAGTCCTCCACCTCGATCCCGAGGGAATCGACAACTCCCGGTGTGCCGATGAGTCCAGGTGCCACGCAGTTCGTCCGGATGTCGTGTTCCTTCCACTCGTCGGCGAGTGATTCGGTTAGATTTTTCAGGGCTGCCTTTGCGGCCCCGTACTGGCTCATATTTGGCGCGCCGCCCTCGAGGCCGGCACCGCTGATGATGTTGACGATCGAACCCCCGTCGCGTTCGCGCATACCCTCACCAACAGCCTGGGTAAAGTGGAACGCTCCGTGGAGATTGATGTCGATGATCGTCTTCCAGGCGTTTGCCGATAGCTCCTCGAAAGGTGCCTGGAAACTACCGCCAGCATTGTTGACGAGTACGTCGACGGGGCCGAGTTCGTCGTGCACCTCGTCGACGAACTCGAAGACGCGTTCCCTGTCGGTCACGTCACATTCTGCTGCATATACGCGTCCCGCTTCGTCCATCTCTTCGATGTCGTCGATGACGGGCTGGAATCGCTCCTGCGATCGAGAGCAGATCGCGACGTCGACGCCGTCGGCAGCTATTTTCTTCGCGATCGCCTCGCCGATGCCCTGAGAGGCCCCGGTTACGATTGCCACGTCACCGTCGATGTGGTACTGGGAAATCATCTTTCGCGTGAGTGGTGTGCGCAACTGTCCCACCTATAGCTGTCGAACCGATCCCAGTCACTCGGTTTGGTCTGACGACGTTTGGAACGTCTGGCTACACGTTCAAGGAGACCGACTTCCCGTTTGCGGTCAACCGAATGGTTCACACCCACCCCTCGCTAAACGCGAGATTTTTCGCCTGTCCAGCAAATAAATGGGACCTCCATGCCCGGGCCATAATTTATGCCCCCGGAAAGCCAATATAAGGTACACATGCAGTCGTTGCCGGAGTCCGTGGACGATCGCGCTTGCAGTTCATGGGACAACGACGACTGCGAGGGCTCGCCATACTGTCCGCCACGTTGTCCACGTTTTCGCGACGACACCGGGACCCCGCTCCTTGTGTATCCCTACGAGGAGATCAATCGCGACGGACTTCGGGCAATGTACGAGGAGTTCGACGCCGAGAATCGGACGAAAGGACTCCCTCCGGCGACGCCATCACAACTGGAGACGTGGCTCGACCAGCTCACCACGAGGGGGTGGAACCTCGTAACCATTTGCAACGACCAAGTCGTCGGTCACGTATCGGTCGCCCCAGTTGAAGCCGCCGAACCGGAGCTCATAATCTTCGTTCATCCCGAATTTCAGAATCGGGGCATCGGCACGGAAATGCTCAAACAGGTCATCGCCTACGCCGATCACCACGACCACGACGCACTGTCGCTGATCGTCGCAAGCGACAACGACCGCGCCATAACGGTGTACGAGAACATCGGCTTCGACGTCGTGCTCCAGGGAATCGGGATCGAGATGAACCTCTCGCTCTCGAACCCCTTGGTCGACGACGTTCAGCTCCCACCCGCGGAGCGCGAGTAAACCGTCACTCACGGTCGTATATGGAATCGCTCCGTTCGCGAGTGTATGAATAAATATCTCCGCAGAAACCTCTCTTCAGTTTGCTGTCGTGTTTCCAAAGTGGGATGGGGTTTAGTCGAGCGTGCGATCGAATAATTCCGGGCAGGAAGTGGCTATCGACGTACCCACGCTCGACATCGTCAAATGTGGGAGAGATATTATAAACCCCAGAGACAGTTTACATAGATAATGTGTCGTTTAGAAGCTGTAGGACGTGTATAACGTTTCATTAGATACCCTATCTGGGGATGGATATGACCCGTTTACGAAGCAAAAAACGTCATTTATGGGATCGTGAACCGAGCGAGCGTGGATGAGAGGTCGTCACCCTGTGACCGCCATACAACGCGGACGGTGTCGCCTGAATCCAGAGTGCTAACGTTTACTGTAACTGATGTACCCGCTCGGGCTTGGTCATCGGATGTTAGACCTGAACCCGATATCTGAGTCCAATCCTCTTCTCCGCCATCGTGTCCCATGATGTACAGTTCCTCTGCGTCTATACTCTGACCACCATCGTGGGTTGTCGTCAGTTCATCGCCAGTGCTGTTATAGTCGAAACTAAAACTCGCCTGCGGCGTGGTCTGCTGGATCTGATCGCCGAGTCCCAGGACGAACGCCCCGATAACGGCAGCCAGTATGACAGTGATGGCGACCATGAGGATGACACCAATCACGGGGGAAACCGCTCTGTCATTTGTCGACGTAAATGGGTAAGGTAGATTCATATTCGTTTGATGGACTCGATCAGACAGGTCGTTTACACCATGACACGAGGCGATTACACACGCGAACAGACCCGTGAGAGTCTCGGAAATCGATGATTAACGACCTGTAACTCGACTCTAGGTATATTTAGGACCCCGATACACTTAAGTACCACTTGTTTCGCGTTAGTCCCCGACACGGTTTCCATCTTCGAATTTCGACATGCGTGGTCAAAGCACAGTCACGGGGGTTGAATGGCCACCATTGATTTCAATTACTTGGATGACCGTGAGATCCTGACATTTTCTCCGAAATTCGAGGATTCCCACGTCCGGAGACCATTCGGTGGCTTTTACCTCGCGTCGACCGAACCCTCTCCACATGACTGACGACTACCGAACCGAACGGGACAGCCTCGGTGAAATGCAGGTACCGGCGGATGCGTACTGGGGCGCACAGACCCAGCGAGCCGTCGAGAACTTCCCGATTTCCGGAATCAGCTTCGGCCGGCGGTTCGTTCGTGCACTCGGCATCGTCAAGAAGTCAGCCGCACTGGCAAATCTCGACCTCGGATTGCTCGAGGAAGAACACGCCGATCCGATCGTCGCGGCCGCTGACGAAGTCATCACCGGCGACCACGACGACCAGTTCCCGGTCGACGTGTTCCAGACCGGGTCTGGAACCTCCTCGAACATGAACGCGAACGAGGTGATCGCAAACCGTGCCACGGAAATTTACGGGGGGGAAATCGGCACCCGCGAGATCCATCCCAACGATCACGTCAACTACGGTCAGTCCTCGAACGATGTCATCCCGACGGCGATGCACGTCGCCGCCCTGGAAGCCGTCGAAAAGGACGTCATCCCGGCGCTCGAATCGCTCGCCGCGGCGCTCGGCGAGAAGGAGGCCGCCTTCGACCACGTCGTCAAAACGGGTCGAACGCACCTCCAGGACGCCACTCCGGTGAGACTGGGACAGGAGTTCGGCGGCTATCGCACGCAGATCGAGAAGGGAATCCGTCGGGTCGAATCTACGCGCGAACACCTCGGGGAACTAGCCCTTGGCGGAACGGCCACCGGGACCGGCCTCAACACCCATCCCGAGTTTCCCGAACGCGCGGCCAAATACATCGCGGAGGAAACGGGACTGGCGTTCCGCGAGGCGGACAACCACTTCGAATCCCTGGCAGCCCACGACGCCATGAGCGAGGCACACGGGGCGCTTCGTACCGTCGCGGGATCGATGAACAAGATCGCAAACGATCTTCGGCTTCTTGCGTCCGGACCCCGAAACGGACTCGGAGAGATCGAACAGCCGGAAAACCAGCCTGGCTCGTCGATCATGCCCGGGAAGATAAATCCAGTCGTGGCCGAATCCGTCAACCAGGTCCACAAACAGGTCGTCGGCAACGACGCCGCAGTTGCCACGGGAGCGGCCCGTGGCGAACTCAATCTGAACCTCTACAAACCCGTCCTGGTCCACAACTTCCTCCAGTCCGCCGAACTGATCTCGAACGCGGCTGAGGTCTTCGGCGAACGCTTCGTCGCGAAGCTCGAGGCGAACGCGGACCACTGTGCCGCGCAGGTCGAACAGTCCATGGCGCTCGCTACCGCGCTCAATCCCGCCATCGGGTACGACGCCGCCGCGAAAGTAGCCAAACAGGCACTCGAGGAGGACAAGACCGTCCGAGAGGTCGCTGTCGCCGAGGGGTACCTCACCGAAGCCGAAGCTGACGAGGTCCTCGATCCGATGTCGATGACCGACCGCGTGATCCTGGGCGACGACTGACTGGGTGGAACAATCGGAACCGGTGGGGACGCCGATCCAGGGGGCTTGTTACGTCGTATCGATTACCTCCCCAAATTTGTGGATGTTAGTCGATGATCGCCGCTTCGAGCAGTTCCATCGGGTGACGTATCTCGTAGCCCGTGCCGTGTTCCATCTGCATCGCACATGTCGGGCACTCCGTCAGGCCTGTCGTCCCCGGCGCGTCCCTCATATGGTCGAACATCTCCTCGCCGATAGCCATCGAAACATCGTATTTCTCCGATTTCCACCCGTAGGTGCCAGAAATCCCCGAACACGAGTCCCCGACGTCCTGGATGGTGACGCCATCGAGATCGCCGAAGAGCTCGAGTGCCTGGCGATGGAGACCCTGATTTCTTGCGTGACACGGTGCGTGGTAGGCGAGGGGCGGATGATCGATGTCCGAATCTGCGAGTTCGGACTCGAGGTCCTCGTGGATGCGAAGGTACTCCAGGGCGTCGAAGGTGTGACGAGCCACGGTCTCGATTCCGTCGTGATCGAACAGTTCCGGGTATTCCTTCTTGAGCGACATCGAACACGACGTACACGAGGCGACGACGTCCGCGCCGTGTTCGATGGCCCGCGACAACGAGTCGACGTTCGTCTCGGCCGCACGGCTCGCATCGTCCAGCATTCCGTTTGCGAACATCGGCGTTCCCGAGCACCGCTGTTCGGGGACGATCACCTCGTATCCGAAGTGCTCAAATACCCTGACCGTCGCCTTCGCCACATCGGGTGTGTTGTAGTTGCTGTAACAGCCGTGGAAGTACGCGATTTGCTTGGATTCGCCGGTGTCGTCGCGTGCTCGAGCTTCCGATGAATTGTCCCGATCGATCCACCACGACCGGAACGTCTCCGGTGCAAATTCGGGGACTAGCCGCTCCTTCGTTATTCCGAGGAGTCGCTCGCCGAGCCACCGGAGCACGTTCGAGTGGGACGCCGCGTTCGAGAGCCGGGGAAATCGGCTTGCAATACATCCGAGACGGCCGTAATTTGCGAGTAGCCGATTTCGAATGTATCGCCTCGAGAGGGTTCGCATCGAACTGTCGACGTACTGACCACGGGCTTCGTTGTGCATCGCCGACAGTGGCACCCCCGACGGACAGGCGTCGTCACACCGCATGCAGTTCGAACACGAGGTGATCGAATCGTCGATATCGACGTCCCCCTTCCTGGTGAGACGCCACTGTTCCGGTCCCTGGAACTTCGGACCCGGAAACTCGTCGTCGACCGCTCCAACGGGACACGACACGTCACAGGATGTGCATTTGTAGCAGGCATCCGCACCGCCCCGAAGATCAAGTTCGCCCTCGGGAAAGACCAATGTAGGGTCGTAGGAATCTTCGGGCTCCGAGTTCACGCCCTCTCGACTCACGTCGGACACCCCTGGGCTGCGGCTCGACCGGCAGCGTAACCCGTTGCGAGCGAGACTCCACCGGCCGACTTTTCGCGTGCGACGTCTGCTCCACCGAGGACAGCACCCGCGGCATGGAGATTCGAAAATTCCGAGATTCCGTCTGCATCGAGTGGTCGAAGGTCGTCATCCGTTCGGACGCCGAATCGTGCGTATGGCTGGTCCCCAAACACCTCGTCGACGTACCAGTGTGGGCGGTCCGAAGGATGTGGGATGTGGCAGCCGAAGACCGGTTCACGAACCGATTCACGGTTTGCAGTAATCCCCTTCCCGACGAGACCCCCCGTCGCGAGCACGAATCGTTCCGCACCGTAGGACACCCTCGTTCCGTTTCGATCCACCGTGACGGTCTCGATCTCCTCGCCCGTGGCTTCGAATCCCACCACCGGATTGCCAGTTTCGCGTCGAACTCCAGACGAATCGACTGCCCCGTCAAGGCACGATTCGAGACGGAGTCCGGGGATGCTGGGCGGACCACCAGGTAGTTCGAAGACGGCCACGCCGAGCCGATCCTCGAGGGTCGAACGGACGGTCTCATGCGCATCCAGCCCCAGGACCGCTGGGAGGCCCACGCGTTCAGCATCTCCGAGGTGTGGCGAAATCGCATCCGCGAGTGCCGTTCTGGCGGGTGACCCATGAAGTGGCTCGTTTTGATCGAGGGCACGAGCAATGTGAGTGCGTATGGCGTCGTCTCGAACCCCTTTCCCGAAGGAGACGTCGACCCCCTCGACGTCGAACGGGACGTCGACGTTGGCCAGTCGATCTGCGAGCAACCGGGCATCGAAATCCGTCGTCGACCGAAATCCCACGATCAGGGCAGACCGGTCGTCGCTCGCAAGTCCCGGCGCCATCGAGGATGGATACCGCCCGGTGGGTTTCACCGTGCCAGAAATCGTGGGAATCAGTGCGTTTCGAGGGGTGTGATCGCCTCGATAGTCGTTCGCCGTGACGTCGTCGAAGAGCGCGAGACCATTTCGAAGAGCGTCCACCCCTACGATCGAGTAGGGATGGTCGTCCGGAAGGTCCGCTATTCGATCGAACGGATTAGAAATCGCCCGCGGTCGGTCGACGATCGGAAGGTAACCGAGCACGTCCACGAGTCCGGACGCCTGTCTGAGGGTGCTCGAGTTCTTCGAAAGAATCCTTACATCCGCACCCGCTCGCGAGGCTGCGATGGCAGCAGTTTTCCCGGCGAGTCCGCCACCGACGACGAGTACCTCACTGTGGATCGCCATGCACACCTCCGTTTCCGGAGTCTGAGCCCGGGTGTTCGGGATGACCGGCATCGAACGACGAAAAATCGACCTCGATCCCACGTCGCGCGTGGTCGAAATCCCGATTCATCGTGGTCGCATGCAGCATGTGGTTGAGCATGGCCTGCGAGAGCTGTTCTCCCCAGAGGGCGTGACGCTGACCCTTCCATCGCTCGGCGTACAGCTCTTCGAATGCCTCGGTCGCCGTGTTCGCATCGGCTTTCGGGTACAGCTCGGCAGCCATCCGATGGGCGCAAAAACCTCCCTGGCAGTTCCCCATTGACGCCCGCGTCCGAATTCGAACCGCGTTCAAGTCGGGGCCGGCGTCGTCTATCGCAGCCCGAAGTTCCGCCCGGGTGACGGCCTCGCACTCGCAAACGACTGGGTTCGGATCGGCCGTCACAAGGACCTTCTCGGCGCGAGAACCCAGCCGTTCGACGCTCCGACGACCGATTGGCGATCGGAGTCCGAACTCGGTCATGTACGACCTGAGAATCTCGAAATCTTCCGAGCCGGGCAGTGGCCGCTCGGCCGTCACGCATCTTGCGTCGACGTCGAGACGATCGCAGACGTGATCCGAAACGGCTTCCGCCATCAGCCGGTACGTCGTGAGTTTTCCGCCGACGATGGTCGTAAGTCCCTCGAGATCATCGCGGTCGCGGTGATCCAGGAGATGGTAATCCCGGCTGATCTCGCTTGGATCCTGGGTGCTGGTCCCCGGTGGTTCGTACAGTGGACGAACGCCCCAGAAGGAGCGCAACGTCCGCGCCTCCGAGAGGATCGGAACCAGCTTCGAGAGTTCCTCGATCAAGAGATCGACCTCCACCCGTTCCTCCGCGAAGTCGTCGGGATCGTCCACCTCCACGTCGGTGGTGCCGAGGATACAGGCCGTCTCGTGTGGGACGATGATATCGGCGTCTCCCTTCGGGCGACACCGGTTGATCACTGTATCGACCTGCCTGACGTTCGTAACGGTCATGACGCCCTTCGACGGTCTGACGTTCACGTCGACGCCGGCCAGTTCCCCGAATTGACCGGCCCAGGCACCCGTCGCGTTGATCACGTGATCGGCACGGAACTGCTGCGTCGTGCTGGGGGTGCCACCACCACGGTTTCCCGGGCCGTCAACGTATTCGACTTCCACGCCAACCACCCGGTTTCCATCGCGGAGCACGTCGATCACTTCCGCGTGCGTCAGGACGCAAGCGCCGTGTTCCTTAGCATCTGCGGCGTTCGCGACGCAGAGTCTGAAGGGATCGATCGCGGCGTCGGGGACGGCGATGGCTCGTTCCACGTCGCGAGCGAGATACGGTTCACGTTCGCGAGCCGCCTCGCCAGAGAGCACCTCGGTCGGGATATCACAGGCCCGACATCCCTCGAGTTTTTCTTCGAAGTACGCCGGAGAATCCTCCGGTCGCTCAATGAAGAGTCCCCCAGTTTCCTCCACGCAGTGGGTCGCGATGTCGCGCAGTATTTGGTTCTCCTGGATGCACTCTCGGGCGCTCGACCGATCGGAGACGGCGTATCGCGCGCCGCTATGGAGCAACCCGTGCATCCGACCCGTCGTACCGTCGGTGAGCGTCCCCCGCTCAAGAAGCACAACGTCGATACCGCGAAGTGCGAGGTCTCGAGCGATGCCACAGCCGGTCGAGCCGCCTCCGACGACGATCGCGGACGGGGAAGAAGACACGAATGATTTGACCTCGATCCCGGTTACTCCTCGAGACGTGTCCTGGCCCGACGCCTGACCGTCTCGGCCTCAAACTCCAGTTCCTCGATTGCCTCGACGTGATCCTGGTTCGTCTGCGTCAGCCGATCGATCTCGCCCAGTCCGTCGAGTGCCTCCTCGAATTTTTCGAGAGCTTCCTCCGCCAGGTCGCGGGCCCGATGATACTGGTCCCTGTCGTACTCCTCGCGGGCTCGTTCGAGTGGATCGAGCCCCTCTTGACAGACGGCAGCGAGTTCACGCCAGCGCGTTAACGTCTCGGTCTCTGCCCGTAGCTGTTCGATCTTCGGTTCGTAGTCATAAACCGTGCGACCATCGGTAATCTCCTCGTAGTAGCCCTCGACGCTGTCGTCGCGTTCGACGGTTCGATCCTGGTGGTCGGAGACGGCGTCCCGATATCGACGAAGTTCCGAGGCGACGTTCCCCTCGATCTCGAGTTCCCGGTACAACCGTCTGGACTGTTCGAGTACCTCGGGAGCCTTTCGCTGACTTCGAACCATTTGTTTTATGAATTCGTGTTCGTTTTCGACCCGGTCGATCAGGTCGTCGTAGTCGTCGACGCCGAAATCTCTCGCGTCACGGGCCTTACCGGCCACGGGCAACACCGTGTCGATGACTCCGCTGAGATTCAGGTCGTCGGATTCTGCTGTAGCGTCGGTTAACGCGCCGCCGGCGCGTTCCATGAACAGGTCGACCGCGTCCGCGATGTCCTTTCTCGCACTGTCCATATCCTGTTTGACTCTTGCCCGATTCGTCGACGCCTCGACGTACCGCAACTGGAGTTGTCGTTCCTGCGCTGTCGTCGATTCGCCGTGATCGAGTTGGAGCCTCGCAGTAACCGTGGTCTGGTCGTCGGCCCGGTCCGGAAATGCCGGGTCGTCCACGACGGTTTCGAACTCACCGTCAGCGTCGCCCTCCAGCGTTCGTTCGACTGCCGCCAGCGATTCCCCCTCCGCCGTCTCGACGTCGAGTGTGGCGCTTGCTTCGTAGCTGCCGTCGATAACCGGAACGGTCACCTCATAGAGCACGGCGAACGGGCGGCGGAAATCGTATTCGCCGTTTGGGTCGATCGCGCCATCGAACTCCCGGAGATATTCCCAGTTTGGAATGAACGCGAGCCGATCGACGGTGAGATCTTCGGATTCGGGTTCCGGCGTCTCCTCCGTCTCTGGTTCCGGCGTTTCGTCCGGCTCTGGAGTTTCCTCCGGTTCGGGGGTCGGCGTCTCGTCGGGATCCGGGGCGGGCGTCTCGTCGATGATGTCCGAACAACCCGCGATAGCGACAGGGAGGGCGGCGAGATAGTGACGACGCTGCATGTGATCACGGATTTGGCCGGCGCCCATATAGTAATGGGCCTCATTGATCGGCGGTGGCGTGAGTACCGAATCGGTCACCCTGGTGTGGAGCGTCACCCTCGTCCGAGCGCATCAGCAAATATAAACCGCTCGCCGGACGAACACGAGTCAATGAGTACTGCCGCTGAAGCGGACCTTTCCGAGGTCGAACGCGAGGGACTCGAGTTAATCCGTCGACGCGGAGGCATCCACCAGAGCGATTTCTGGAAAGAACTCGACGTGGACTCACGAAAGGGGAGTCGAATCATCGAATCACTCGTCGAATCGGAACTCGTTGACAGAGAAGAGACCGTCTACGAGGGACACAACACGTACTTCATTTCGCCCATACTCGACCCGATGGACCTCGACTTCTCGTTGCTCATGGCTGGCGATATGCTCTCGCCGTTCGTCGGCGACGAGGAAGTCGATCCACAGGACGACCGCTTTTCCCAGTGGATCATGAACCTAGCCTACGAAGAGTACTGAACGCCCCCTTTACGACCGCCTGATCCGATTGCCTTGATTTTCAGTTGCTGGCTCCGCGTTAATCCTCGAGGATGGATTTCGTTCGACGGTGACGGTACCGAAACATCGCCTCGAAACCGGGCCACGCCAGTGGTGACAACAGGGCTCCGGGTCGACCCCCAGGAAGTCGATATTCCACTCGATCGTCGACGATCGTTTCGCCGGCATCGGCGAAGAACGAGTGGGTATGGGTCCACTCGGGAAACGGTCCCTCGGTCATGACGTCGCGGAACGATGCCGACCCGTCACGTTCGGACCTGGTCTCGATGAGCGACACCCACCGCTGCCGCGGACCGATTCCCAGCGGTTGGATCGAGAGTTCGAGCGTTGACCCAGCCTCGAGGATCTCGGGATTCGACTCGCCACTGGGTCCGGTGATTGACTTGACCTGTAAATTCAACGGTGCTGGCGTCAGTGCCTCAAGCCCTCCGGCGGTCGAATGAAATTCCCACACGTCGGCGAACGGTGCTCGCACGCGGGTGCGTCGTCGAAAGATCGTCGAATCCGGGGCGTCCGTCACTTGAGGCGCTCCTGAAGGAAGGATGGATGTGCGGCCTCGACCCCATCGATCGTAAGTATGTCTTCGGCGATGACGTCGCCGACGGCGTCGCCGTCGGTCGCACGGACCTCGGCCATGAGCATGTGGTCGCCGCTCGACGAATACAGCGATTCGACGGCATCCATGTCCTTGAGGTCGCGAGTCACCTCGACGTAGCACTCGCTCGCCACGTCGATGCCGACTAGCGCGATTGACTGGCCGGAGAGCTTCTTCGGATCGACGTCGGCGGAGTATCCGACGATGACACCGTCGGATTCGAGCTGATCGATGTACTTGCGAACGGTCGGCTTCGATACCTCCGCTCGCTCGGCGATCTCGGCATAGGAGGCCTGCGCGTCATCTTCGAGAACGTCGAGGATTCGCTCCTCCGTCTCCGCACTCATGTACACCTGTTTTCCGTCCATGAAAAAATATCTTCCGAAGTGAAAAACAGAACGGGCCATGTCGAAAGGGCGAATCCCTCGTAGTTTCGAAACCCACATCGGGTGGCGGCTCCCACCGACGGCCGTGTTCGAGCGTATCGAGGCACGAGCAGCCCAATCGCCGGTCGGCATACTCGGCGTCGCGGTCGTCGCCGTCTCCACGAGCGCAATCCTGGTTCGATGGAGCGGTGCCCCGTCCGTCGTGCTGGCATTCTATCGCGTCCTCCTGACGACTATTCTCATTGTCCCCTTCCTCGCCACCCGGTATCGCGGCGTTTTCGGGGCGTTTCGACGCCAGGACTGGCTCGTCGCGATCCTTACCGGCGTCGCGCTTGCGATCCACTTTGCAGCCTACTTCGAGAGCCTGGCGTGGACCAGCGTGGCTGCGAGCGTCACGCTCGTCCAGTCACAACCCGTCTTCGTGGCGATCGGGGCCGCACTCGTGTTGGGTGAACGGATCGGGCTCAGAAAATCGGTCGGAATCCTCGTCGCTGTCGCCGGCATGGTCGCAATGTCCGCCGGAGAACTCCTTGGTGGGGGTGTCACGGTCGGTGCCCGGCCGCTCTTTGGAAACGGGCTCGCGATCCTCGGTGCAGTCATGGCGGCCATCTACGTGCTCGTCGGTCGATCGCTCCGACAGCGCGTTGCGCTCGTCCCCTACGTGCTCGTGGTGTACGCTGCGTGTGCCGTGACACTGCTTGTCGTCGCCGCCGGACAGGGACTGCCCCTCACCGGATACGGGAGTCGTGAGTGGCTCATCTTCATCGGTCTCGCGATCGGTCCGGGCCTGTTCGGCCACACCCTGGTCAATTGGGCGCTCGAACACGTCGAGTCCTCGATCGTCAGCGTCTCCCTCCTCGGCGAACCCGTCGGAGCGAGCCTGTTGGCGCTCGTGTTGCTTGCGGAGATTCCGACGCTGGCAACCGTCGCTGGTGCCGTCGTTGTGCTGGGCGGGATTTACGTGACCTCCTCGGCGCGGAGTTAGCCTTCGGGAACTGTGCGATAGGCGGCATCGACCACATTCCGGAGTCGATCCTCGTCGGCTGTGAAGCTCAGGTGACTGCGGCAGTCACAATCCGAGGAGCCGAAATCGGCAACCGGTCCGTCCGGGAGTGCCGTCGCGACAGCACACTCGACGTCTACACCGATGTGACGAACGTCACCGCGAAGCTTCGAATCAGGATGACAGAGCAAATAGTCCACATGCCAATGGTGGGTTTCTCGGTCTCCGGCCGCAAGTTCGTAGTGTCTGTCCACCCGCGCGAACCCGCCGGGACCGAACGCGCTCCCGGTGTAGGCGTACCAACCGGCCGGGAAGCTACCCTCACCGAGAGCGCCAACCGAGAGTTCCACCGTCCGAGGGAGTTCGACGAATAAGGTGTAGGTTCCACCGGTCACGCAGTCGGCTTCGTTCGAGGGGAGGAAAGGGTCGTCGATACGCGAGACAGTCCCCATACAATACGATCTCGACCCGTCGACGCACCGATCGGACCCAGTATACTTTTGACCGAACGCCTCCGAAGGAGGAGTATGAAAGAGTCGCTCATGGACATCCTGTGTTGCCCGGTCGACAAATCCGAACTGGAACTCGAAATCGACGAGGAAGACGACGGGGAAATTCTCGAGGGTCGACTCGTGTGCACTGAATGCGAGGAAGTCTACCCGATCGAGGACGGCATTCCGAACCTGCTGCCGCCCGACATGCGAGAGGAAGCTGCCGCCTGAGACCGCGATCACGGCGGAAGCCTTTTTTAACTACCCGCGAGTGTCTTCTGACGTGACTGACACCCTCGCCGTAATGGTCAACCGGACCGGCTTGCACTCGCTCGAGGTCCCGGAGACCTTCGAGGCAACCGGTTCGTTCTCCATCGAGCTGCGGAATTACGGCGAGGCGGCCCACGTGCACATACACCTCGACGACACGCTTTCGTCGGTTGCCTCGCTCGATGCGGTAAACCACTACATCGACGCCGGCGAGACCCGAACGCTTTCGGTAGACGTCGTCGACGGCGAACATCTCCCCGAGGACCCCTTGCGGGGTAACCTAAAGGTCGTCACTGGGCATGGCCAGGAGACGCGATACGTCGAGGTCATTCTCGAAGGCGCGCCCGAGACGGTTCGAGTCGATCCGTCGCTCTCCAATCCCAAACCGATGGGACCGGACCCGTCGAGTCCCGTCCTCCGTGCCCTTCCCGTTGCGGTTCTCGGCGGGGTCGCATTGATCCTCGCCATCGCGACGGTTTTCGCGAGCGACGGCATGGCTTTCGTACTCGGCGGCTTCGCAATGTTGGCCGGCATCGGGTGTGCGGTCACGGCGTACTATCTCCTGACTTGACCTGACCGACTCCACGTCCGT
This sequence comes from Natronomonas sp., assembly GCA_046545615.1. Lineage (GTDB taxonomy): Archaea > Halobacteriota > Halobacteria > Halobacteriales > Haloarculaceae > Natronomonas. The sequence goes on along the minus strand of JBKGZK010000010.1, from coordinate 32,159 downwards.
ACCGGCCGGGCCGCAGCTTCCATCCACGCGAGATCGATAACGGCAAGCCAGGGGCAGACGACTGATCGACCATGACTGTCGCAGCCGACACGCGCGAAGCCCTACGGAGCCATCCGTTTCTCGAGAAAGCGCTCCGGTCGGGCGTTGTGAACTACACCGCCGCCGCCCGTTTCCTCGACTGCGGCGACGAGGAAGCGGTCGCCGCCGCACTCCGACGATACGCTGCCGAACGCGACCCCTATTCGCCCCACGACCGCCGCGTTAGCGTCTCGATGCGATCGGGACTCGGCCGAACGACCGATCCCGGGGAGGCGCTCCTTTTCGTCGGCGAGATTGGATACGTGCCGGATGGCGGCCGGGCGACTGCCGTCGTCGCTACTGGCGATGTCGACTCCGAGGCACTCGCAACAGTGCTTGGTAGACTCCGGACCGCAGAGACCCCCGTCGAGGCGGCTGGCGTCGCTGAAGACTCGCTCGTCGTGGTCGTGGAACGACGCGACGGCGCGAATGCCGTTCGTGCGATCGAGGATGCGCTGTGACTTCTCCCACGACTGAAGTCGTTTGCTTTCTCCTCGATTTTGTAAAACGCTAAAGCTAGGGCTAGAGAAGACGTGCCCCCAAGACGGGTGCCTTAAAAGGAATCCATACGTATCGCTGTCAATGACACTGCGCGTCTCGAATACGCTGTCCGGGGAGCGCGAACCCTTCGAGCCGGCCGACCCCGACGACGTGCTGCTGTACTACTGCGGGTTGACCGTCTCCGATACCCCGCACCTGGGACATGCACGCTCGTGGGTTCACGTCGATGTCATGCACCGCTGGCTCGAGTATCTCGGGTACGGAGTCCGCCACGTCGAGAACGTGACCGACGTCAACGAGAAGATCGTCGCACGGGTCGGCGAAGACGACCTCGGCCGATCCGAACCCGAGGTAGCCCGCCGATTCATCGCCGAACTGTTCGATAGCATGCGGGCGCTCAACCTGAAGCGCGCGGAAGTGTATCCACGCGTGACCGAACACATCCCGGAAATACGGGAGTTGATCGAGACGTTGCTGGAGAAGGGATACGCCTACGAGTCCGCCGGTTCGGTCTACTTCGACGTGACCACCTTTCCCGAATACGGGAAGCTTTCGAATCAGGACGTAGAAGAGTTGCAAGCGCAGGGCCTCGACGCCGAACGCGAGGAGAAGCGACACCCGGCCGACTTTGCACTCTGGAAAGCCGACGGAGTCGCTCCCGCCGCGATCGAAGAACACCGACATGGCGACCGCACCTACGATGACCCTGCACCCTCGGGACAGACGTGGGACGCACCGTGGGGCGAGGGGCGACCGGGCTGGCACATCGAATGCTCGGCGATGTCAATGAGGCACCTGAATTCGACCATCGACGTCCACATCGGCGGCCGTGACCTCGTGTTTCCACATCACGAAAACGAGATTGCCCAGAGCGAGGCCGCAACCGGCGACCGGTTCGTTCGCTACTGGCTGCACGCGGATTTGCTGGAAATCGGCGAGGAGAAGATGTCCTCGAGTCTCGGAAACTTCATCACGGTTCCCGAGGCGGTCGATCGATACGGTGCGAACGTCCTTCGCACCTTCTTCCTGTCGGCGTCGTACAACTCGACACAAACCTACAGCGACGATGCGCTCGCTGAGGCGATCGAACGATGGGAGCGTCTCGAAACGACCTACGACCGCGCGGAGGCCGCCGCGGACAGTCCCGCCGCCGAGACCAAGGTAGAAAGCGAACTACCGGCCGCTGCGACCACCGCGAGGACGGCGTTCGAAGACGCCATGAACGACGACTTCAACACGCGAGAGGCCCTGTCGGCGTTCTTCGACCTCACCGTCGCCGTGAACCGTCACGTCGACGGCCGCGACCGATACGATTACCAGGGGCTTCGGGAAGCGATCGAGACCTTCGAGGACCTGGGAGAGGGCGTCCTCGGACTCGATTTTTCCGGGGACGCAGGTGGCGAGGCGACGCTCGCCGGCGAACTCGTCGAACTTGTCCTCGACGTCCGGACTGCCGAACGCGAGGCGGGGAATTACGACCGCGCCGACGCCCTCCGTGACGACCTCGAGGCGCTCGGCGTCGATGTCCAGGACACCGATGACGGGCCATCCTATCGGCTCCCCTGAACGCGCACCTCTGTAAGGGCCCCACCGGAGACCGATCACGAAAGTGCGATCGGTCCGATCGGGACCAGTGCGCCGAACAAGCCGGCCAAGATCGGCGCGAGTATCCCGCCGGATGCAAGTGGGGGGAGAGAAACCGGATCGATAAAAAACGTCACGAGGTTGAGCGTAGCGCTAGCCAGATACGAAATGGTCTCGACCGTTCGACTCCACGGAGCGCGTTACGTTCCAACCAGGAGAATCTCGACCGCTCCTGAGGATCATTCCAGTCTGACCGCGGTTTCCTACTTGAACCGTTGGATCGCCGGTCGAATGCGTGCCCGAGACCGCCGTCGACCTCACGGGGAAGTCGATCGAGAGCGCACCCGCTCGTCCCGAAAAATATGGAAAATCGACGACTCGGCGGCAGTCCGGATGTAACTGTTATCCGAACAGTTCGCCGAGACCTTCGCCGCCAGCGTCCTCGTCTTCGTCCTCCTCGTCTTCGTCTTCAGCTTCTGCCTCTTCTTCGTCTTCGGCTTCCTCCTCGGCCGCCTCCGCTTCACCGGCAGCTGCCGCACCGCCAGCGGCCGGAACCGCGGCGGCCGTCTCGATCGCCTCCTCGACATCGACGTCTTCGAGTGCCGCGACGAGTGCTTTCACGCGGGATTCCTCGACGTCGACGCCCGCTGCGTCGAGAACGTCGGTCAGGTTGTCTTCGTTGAGCTCTGCTCCAGTTTCGTGCAGGATGAGTGCTGCGTATACGTATTCCATTGTGTTTCACCCGAACATGTCGCCGAGCGCGGCACCGCCTTCCTCTTCGTCGTCGGTGTCGTCTTCGGCATCGCTTTCTTCGTCCGTTTCCTCAGTCGATTCTTCGTCGTCGGTCTCGCTTTCATCGGGCGTCGGTGCAGGCGAGGTCGCGTCGACGTCGCGAAGCTCTTCGGGTAGGGCTTCCTCGTCGTCGATCACGGCCGCGAGCGACCGCACCTGTGCGTCAGCCTGTCCGAGCAGGTCGTCGACGAGGTCTGGGCTCTCGACGGCTGCGTGGACGCCGACCGATTTGGCTTCGCCGGCAGCCCGGCCGAGCAACGCCGGTGCAGTACGGGTCGTCGGGTAGACGGCGTTGACCGACAGGTTGCGAGCGGCGGCCGCGGCGGCTTCGACGTCCGCGCGGTAGTCTTCGACGTCGATGTCGAGCTCCTCCGGGGCGAACAGTACGCCCTCGGAGTATACCGCACGAAGGTCCAGGCCGACTTCCTTCGGCTCGATGCCGAGTTCGTTCAGGACGTTGGCAAGGTCGGCCGACACCTCTTCGCCAGCGTCGAGCACCTTCGAGTCTTCGACAACCTTGATCGAGCCTTCGTCGATGCGGGCGTTCGCCCCCACCGATTGCAAGTCGCCAACGAACGGCCCTGGGTCGACGCCCGTGTCGCCCTCCGGAATGACGATCTCGTTCGGGGCAACTTCCCCGGCGTTTATCGGGGCCGGCGTCTTCGAGGCTTCGAGTTCGCGATACAGCCCGAACGGGTTGGTATTCGTCCCGATGAGGCCGACCTGTCCCTCGACGTGTTCGACGAGTTGCTCGAGGCCCTCGTCGACCTCATCGATTGCCCGGATCATCAGCGTGTTTCGCGAGATGCGGAGTGCGGCCGTCCCGTGGAGATCCCGGCGCATATTCTGGAGTTGTCGACTCGGAATCCCGGTGACGTCGACGACGCCGATCGAGGCGTAGTCTTCGAGGAACGAGACGATCTCGTCGACCTCTTCGCGCTTCCACTCGGGAATCGTTTCCGTCTTTCGTTCTGCCTTTGCGTCGGCGCTCATGCGGGCACCTCCACCGCCGGCCCCATCGTCGTCTTGACAAATACCCGGTCGATGTTCTGGGGCCCCTTCTCGAGGTCCGTGAACAGTCGACGGAGAATGACGTCGATGTTGGTGCCGATTTCTTCGGCGGACATGTCATCTGCGCCCACACGCGTGTGAAACGTTCGGCGCTCGCCGGAGCGAAGTTGGACAGTGTTCTGCATCCGATCGACCGTCTCGACAACGTCGTCGTCGGGCTGCAGCGGCGTCGGCATCTTCCCCCGGGGACCGAGTACGGTCCCGAGGTGACGGCCGATGTCCGGCATCATGTTCGCTTCGGCGATGAAGAAATCGGTCTCGTCCGCGAGGTCTTTCGCCGCATCCTCGTCGTCACCGAGGTCCTCGAGGTCGTCCCCGTCGAGTACCTGGTCGGCAACGTCTCGGGCGCGTGCTGCCGTCTCGCCATCGGCGAAAACGACAATGCGGGTGTCTTGTCCTGTTCCCGCCGGGAGGACGATACTCTCGTCGACCCGGTTTGCGGGATCTGCAAGGTCTAAGTCGCGCAGGTTAATCGCCAGGTCCACCGTCTCGCGGAAGTTCCGCTCGGGTGCGTCCTGGAGTGCGCGGGATACTGCGTCCTCTATCGAATCTGCCATCGTTCACCTCCGTAGTCGTAGCCGTGAAGCTACTACGGTGTGAAACAGGCTACGCCTGTCTCGTCCGAATTGAAGGGAATGGAACACTTAAGGCCGTCGAAGCGCCTCGACAGAGTCAGAATCGAGGACTGCGGGGGTTGAAGATCCGTCGTGTTGGGAGCGAAAGTGGCCATGTCTTTCGGGTCGTGCCGGGATACGTGAACGAAGAAAGAACGGCCGGGGCTTTCGATGTACAAAGGAGATCCAAATCGCCCATTCCGATCAAGAGAGATTCACCGTTAGAGATGGAAAGTACTCCCCGTAAAATGCAGTATCGAAGCTAACGAGCGCATCAGCGTCCACCGTCGCGTGACCGCCGATAACGAAATCCGCAGCGATGTGCTGCCGTGGACCAAGTGTCTCTCCACATTCCTCACAGTGGACCGCTCGCTTCGAGCCACAGGATGGACATTGCAATCCGACCGGCCTCCGATCGAGATATTGCTGGAATCGCTCGCCGCTTCGGAATAGAGCAGCAGGTGATGGTTCGACGAGCTGGATACTGAGGTCCTCGAGAAAGCGATCGAGTTCCGCGGACGTCTCGAAGTGGCCGTCGGCGGCGAGTTCGGTGTAGACAATCGACGTCACGACCACCCGACCGTTCCGATATGCGCGACGGAGTGCCGTCTCGCTGGAATCAGCGTGATCGTCCCCATACAGCAGCGCGATCAGAGCGTTCGTATCGACTGCCGTAATCACGTCCGGTCCTCCGAGTCGACAGCGTCGTCGGCGTCGCCATCGCTCGCACCGACATCGCGGGGGTACTCCCCGCGGAGTCGTTGCATCCGCTCCGGCATAGATTCGACTCGGTCGGCGCTCCCACGATATTTCTCGAAGGGATCCTCGCCCTCGGCCGAAATCGGCGCTTCCTTTTGAATTTTATATCCCGAGTCGCTCTTTTCGAACGTGACCTCGTCACCAGGCTTAATTCCGAGCATATCTCGGATCTCTTTCGGGATCGTGACCTGACCCTTCGTCGTGACGCGGGGCATCTTCTCGCCCGGCACTACGGTGTAATACCTTAAAAGTATTACTCAATTTGTAATACGAAAGCAACCGGTGTTGGCCGTCAGTTTTATTCATTCACTCCCCCTTCATGACGTATTATCTCGGCCTACGGCCTGTTGAACACACCGGATCGCACCGGTTACGCGACTATAGCCTCGTTACTGTCTTCTTACAAACCTTCGTCTATGTGTACATCTCGCCGAGGACACCAAGCGGAGCAATTCGTCCGTTTTTCGAGCCTTCGACTCCGCTCAGGCTTCGCCGAAGACCGAATCAAATTCGCCGTCATTGAGCCGCTGTTTGTACGTCCTGGCGTCCTCGCCCTCGACGGTCACCCCGAGGGTCACGCAGGTGCCTGCCACTTCCTTCGATGCCTCGCGAACGTCGTAGGAAAGGAGATCGGGAAGTTTCTGTTCGGCGATGGTCTTGAGTTGTTCGGCCGAGATGTCTTCGACGAAATTCTCTTGCGGTTCGCCGGATCCGGTCTCGAAATCCAGTTCGTCCTTGATCAAAGCTGCCGTCGGCGGGACACCCACGTCGATGGTGAACGAGCCGTCGTCCTCGTACTCAACGGTCACCGGGACCTCGGTGCCGTCGAACGCTGCCGTCTGTTCGTTGATCTCGTTGACCACCGCTTGCACGTCTACCGGCGACGGGCCGAGTTCGGGGCCGAGCGGCGGCCCCGGATCGGCCTGCCCACCGGGAACGAGCACTTCGATAGTTCCAGCCATACGAATGAGAACTGGCTCGCCGGCTTTAAGGGTTGCCGATTCGCGGCGACGTGCGATGCCAACGCACGGTCAGTGAGCGAACGCCCGACGTGAAACTTCGTTCGCTCAGGGCAACGAAACGCCGTGGCGGGCGAGATACTGCGAAACCCGTTTGATTACCACCGGGCTTCCGATGATTCTCACCGTTTCATCTTCCTCGCGGATCGTCACCGTGAATTCAGATTCGAGTTCGCACCGGAGACCGTCCAGTCGCTCCCACGGCAGTACGATCTGCGTACTATCGCGATAACTGGAGGGACCCGACATGCAATCTCTTTTGGTACGATCTTGCAAATACCTATTGAAACCGTTCTCCGTCGACCAGTGACTGCGCGTTATTTGACCCGACCGACTGCGTCGGGGACCAACGGCCTCACCGCTGCCGGATTCTTCCGGCCGGGAAACTCACACCAGCGTGGAGTCCACCCAGTGATTATGCATCTAGATCCGCCGGAATCGTAAAGAAAAACGTCGTCCCGTCCCCGACCGTCGACGACATCCAGATCTCCCCCTCGTGGCGCTCGACGATCTCCTGGACTACCGCCAACCCGATCCCGGTTCCATCACTGTCGACGCCGGTATCGAAAATGTCGAAGACGTCATCCCGTCGATCCGGGGGGATTCCGGGACCGGAGTCGCTTACCGCGAACTCCGTGGCGTCTTCTTTAGTCGTCCCTGTGATGTCTATTTCGACCCCGTTACCACCGTGATCGATGGCGTTCTTGATGAGATTCTGAAACACCTGTCCCAGCTGGTTTGGATCGGCGACGACGTCCGGCAATGAGCCGACCGAGACCGACGCATCGCCGTCGTCGATACGCAACTGGAGATCCGAAAGCGTCGTCTCGACGACGTCTTCGGTGTCGACGGGCTCGAACGGACTCGCGCGCGTCTGGACCCGCGAATAGGCGAGCAACCCGTCGATCATCGCCTTCATCCGTTCTGCGCCGTCGGCCGCGAATTCGATGTACTCCTCGGTCTCGTCGTCGAGTTCGTCATCGAGCTCAAGCTGAATGAGGTCCATGTAGCTCGACACCATTCGTAGTGGCTCTTGGAGGTCGTGTGAGGCCACGTACGCGAAGTGTTCGAGTTTCTCATTGGATCGCTCGAGCTTCGTTTCGCGTTCTTCGAGCAGGTCGAGCCGCTCCTTGAGCGAATCGCGCATTTCTCGTATCGAGTCGTACAGTCTCCCGATTTCGTCGGTGCGTGGGGAGTCCATATCGACGTCCAGGGTTCCATTACTGATCGTCTGGGCGCGAGAGGAGAGCCGATCAACGCTACCGGTTATCGATCGCATCGAGACGACGGCCGTCCCGATCAGCAGGACGAAAGCCAGGCCGAAGGCGATCATAACGTCTTCAGTGATTTGATTTTGGATCGCAAAGGCTTCTTCGGCCGGGACGGAGGTAACCAGAACCGTGCCGACCGTCGTCGACTCGTCGTAGGAGTCGACCGGTTCGAGTGTCAGATCATCGTGGGCGATCACTCGAGTGCCGACGATGGTATCGTCGCCCAAATTTACGACGCTTCCATCGCCCATTTCGCTCGTGGGGGGCAGCTCAACCCGGTCTCCGGTCGTCGTTCCCAGCAGTCGATTCCCGTCGAAAGATCTGAGCGTCGTTTCCGTCCCGTCGAAGGCGTAGGTGTCGATGAGGGACGTCTCGACGGGAATGGCACCGACAAGCAGGCGATCGCCATCCCTGACGCCGACGAGAGTCACCGGACCGTCCCCGAGGTCGACGGGGGCGTCCGAGATGAAGATCCGCCGCTCGGTGTGGCTCTCGTCGAATCCGCGGTCGTAGAGGTTCGTCTCGATCGACGCGCTGTCCTCGCTCGCAATCACGTCGCCCGAGGCCTGGTCCACCACGTATATCGTTTCGACGTCGTCGGAAACGCCCGGTTCGTTGGCCACCAACCACTGGTGGACGACCGTGGGAGAATCGTGTCCGAACTCGTCTTCGTCTGTCAACGCCTCCAGGGTCGACCATCGCTCCGTCAACCAGTTCTGGTACACCGCCGCCTGCACAGTCACGTCTGATTCAACCTGCGATTCGACCTGGGCGTCGAGGCCGTCGGAAATCTCGCTGTACATAAATACGACGAGACCGCCGCTGACGAGCGCCCCGATGACCAGCATCACGAGAAGTTTCGCCAGCAGGTTGCGGCGGATCGGGGCCGGGACCAATCGGAGGAGTCGTCGACGGATCGAACTCGCGTCCCTCGAGGTGTGGGACGATTCGTCATCGCTCATTCTCGCACCTCGACGTTGTCGACGTAGCTGTCGACGTCCTCGAACAGTTCGGCGTCGGTATAGTGTGCAAACTTCGTGTCCGCCCACACGTCGAGGTCACCAGACTCAAGCCGAGATCGTCGTTTGGCCACCGTCTCGCGGACGTCGTCTGGGACCTGCGGGCCGAACTCGTCGAGCCCCACGATGCCGGCGTCGAGTCCTTCCCAATAGAAATCCGACTCCCACGTGCCATTCCTGATGTCCCTGACGGTCCGGCGATAGTAGACGTTCCAGTCCCAGATGGGAGTGGTCACGTACCCGTCGCCGACGAACTCACCCATGGGCGAGTTGTACCCGAACGCCCACAATCCGGCCTCCGAGGCAGTTTCGGCGGCGGCAGGCAAGTCCTGGTGTTGTGCCATTACGTCGACGCCCGCATCGATCAGGTCCATCGCAGTGTCGGATTCGACGGTTTCGTCGTCCCAGGTTTCCGTGTAGCCTACCTCCACGGAGACGTCCGGATCGACCGAAGCCGCCCCTCTCGCGAACGCGTTGATGCCCCGTATTACCTCCGAAATCGGGAACGACGCAACGTATCCGAGGCGACCCGACTCGCTCAACATCGCGGCTGATACGCCTGTCAGGTACCGAGGTTCGTACATCCGGCCGAAGTATAGACCCAGATTCTCCCGTTCGCGATACCCCGAACAATGTTCGAATATCACGTCTGGATACTCGGGAGCGATTTCATACATCGACTCCATGTAATCGAACGTAGTCCCGAAAATCACGTCGAAATCGCGCTCTGCGTACTGTCTGAGTTGGACCTCTGCACTGTCGGGTGAAACCGATTCAAAAAACGCCGTCTTGAGCCACTCGAACTCCTCGTCGATCCGGCGGCGACTCTGGTCGTGTGCCCACAGCCACCCGAAGTCGCCAATGTCGTCGTGATAAACGAACACGGCGGACACCTCCGCATCATCAGTTGTAGACTCCTCGGTATTCGTGGGATCGTCTTCGGTCCCGGAAGATGTGTCGTCTCCGAGACAGCCAGCAAGGCTAACTACGCCTGCGGTACCGAGCGCCTCAAGCGCTTGACGTCGAGACCTGTTCACGATTTCACTCCGTCACCGTGACTCCCGTGAATTCGAATCTGGCACCACCATCGGAACCCTCGACGACGTCGACGGCCCACCCGTGGGCCTTCGTGATCTCTTCGACAATCTTGAGCCCGTACCCGATCCCGTCCGGGTCCGTCGTAAATCCCGCTTCGAAAACCGAATCTCGATCGTCGAGCGGGATCCCCGGCCCGTCGTCTTCGACGTAAAAGCCGTCCGGGATACGACCGACACGAACGGTCACGCGTTCTGGACCATGTTCGACACTGTTGCGAAAGAGGTTCTCGAAAATCTGTCGTAGTTTACTTCGGTCTGCCTCGATCGTGAGCGGTGTTTCGACGGTCACGTTCGATTCGGGCGAATCGAAGGGGTTCCAGCACCGACGCACGAAGGAGGAGAGGTCGATCGCTTCGGTCTCCTCGACGGTATTTCCCCCGCGAGCCAGGGTGAGCATGTCGTCGATTATTCCCGCCATCCGATCGATGTTCGAGTCGATCGATTCGAGATACGCCGACGCCGAATCGCTGAGATCTTCCTCGTCATCTAGCATCTCAAGCCGCATCTTTGCCACGTTGAGAGGGCTCCGGAGGTCGTGACTGACCACGCTCGCAAACCGGACCAGCCGATCGTTCTGACGCCGCAGTTCCGTCTGCTGTCGGTGCCGTTCGAGCGCATACCGGAGCGTTCTGGTGAGCGAATGTCTGTTCACGTTGTCCTTGACGAGGTAATCCTGTGCACCGCTTTCGATCGCCGAAACTGCCGTTTCCTCGTCGTTGAGGCCTGTAAGCACGACCACGGGGACCGGATCGTCCGAACCGTCGAAAGCGTCGAAATATCGATTGACCGTCTCGAGGCCGCTACTGTTCGGCAATCCAAGATCGAGAAGCGTCAGATCGTACTCGTCGTCGATGAGTTCCTGGATTCCGCTATCGAGTGTGTCCACTGTCGTGACCGACGTCGGCGGGAACGTTTCACTCATCCCGGTTTCAAGGTGGTACTCGAACAGGCGAGCGTCGCCAGGATTGTCCTCGATGAGGACGATCCGTAACTCGCCGTCTATTCCAGTGTTCATTTCACTTGGGCGGGAATTTGACGACCTCGAACCAGAAATTCTCGAGCCGATTCACGATCTCGACGAATCCCTGGAAATCCACGGGTTTGGTGAGGTAGGCGTTCGCGTTGAGATCGTAGGACTTTACGATGTCCTCTTCAGCGGCCGAGCTGGTCAATACGACCACCGGAATCCGGCTGAGATCATCGTCTTCGTCGAGTTCCTCGAGGACCTCCTGACCGTCTTTCCGGGGCATGTTGAGATCCAGCAGGATCAGATCGGGTCGAGGTTTGTCGGCGTACTCGCCACGTTGATACAGGAATTCGATCGCCTCGACGCCGTCGTTGACGACGTGCAGATGGTTGGCGAGGTTGCCATTCTCGAGAGCCTTCTCGGTGAGCTTTACGTCACCAGGGTTGTCCTCGGCGAGGAGAATCTCGACGGGATCCCGGTGATCTTCGGTCATCGTCTCACTCCCAAGAGAAAAGGGAGACGTCGTGAAACATCCACGGACATGGTTGATTGAGAATCGAAAACCGGCGACTTAATCATTCGGGTGCGACCCCGCAAGCGAGACCCAAATATAGTGGGACGTGGGGATGCGAATGACCAGGGACGCTTCTATCTGTCTATTGACGTGTTGTAGAGGCTGTCGAACACCTTCTGCTGTGCGACCCTGAGATGCTGAAGGTACGTGGAGTGGACCACACCAAGCGATTCGGCGATGTCCTTTGCGGAACTCTTCCGCGGCTGTTCGTAATAGCCATGATGATAGGCCGCCCGGAGTGCCATGGACTGCTTTTCCGTGAGGTTCGCCCGCCGGAGCAGGGACTGGAGGCCCGAGGGTTCCTGCGGTCGTTCGGCCTCGATAGTCGAACGGACCGACGCGGTGCCGAATTCGGCTTCGAGCGCCTCCATCACGGATCCGAGTTCGTTCCGGGAAGGGAGGGCGAATCGAACTCGAACATTCGCCGCGGTCACCACCGACGAATCCACGTGTCCGCCGAATGATGCGAGAAGCAGTTCGGGCACGTCCGCCGAGACGGCGACCTGAACCCTGGGTGACTCAGTGTCGTCGATTACTGCCGTGTGGGCCACGGCCGGATGCGCCCCCGCGAGCTCCTCGAATCGTTCGAGCGTAACGTCCGCTAGTCGTACGTACTGAATGACTTCCTGCGCGTCGTAGGGATGTGTCCCCTCGACGATGATCTCACCAGTCGAGGTGTTTGAATTCGCCGTCGAGACGAGATCTGACAGGTAGTAGTCGGGGTCGGTGAGTTCGAGTTCGACCATCACGAGGGTCGTCGAACTCAACGATTTTTTCACCTCCAGATGCTGGAGCGCGAATCCAAGTGTCTCGCTCAGTTCCAAAAGGAGCGTCCGTTCGTCGTCGTCGATCCGATGGGGATCTTCGTGGTATACGGCGAGGATTCCATACGACAGGTCGTCGAAGCGAAGCGGAATTGCTGCACCGGTACGATATCCACATTCGAGTGCGAGATCTCGCCATTCTGTGGCAAACATCTCCGTAAAATCGCCCGTAAATTGTGGCTCCCCAGTTCGCGCGGACAAAAGACTCGGCTCCGAGGAGTGTTCCGCCGACGCTATCGACGACCGAACGGTTTCGACGTATCGGTCGTCGCCTCGAATCGCTTGTGGATGGATAGTCGAAGATTCGGTCTCTCCGATCCACACCAGATCGTACCCGTGCTCATACAGGACGGCCGCGATTTCGGACTGTAGACCCTCTCGACTCCGTGCTTCGACGATGGCCCGGTGGACGATTCGATTGATCTCGCGTTCGCGCTCAACGTTCCGTTCCCGGTTCTTTCGGGATGTGATATCCCTGATCGACACGAGGATTGCAGTGTCCGTTTCGAACGGGATAGACCGAAGCGTATACTCACAGTCAAGGACCTTTCCGACCTCGGTGACTAATCTGGCTTCGTGGACCGGATTTCCCATTTCGTTGGGCTCAGAACGTTCAATATTCGCCCGTACAGGACTCCTGTCGTCCGGGTGTACGAGCCGTTCGATGAACTCTTCGTTGAAAAGCTCCGCTTGATCGAAGCCCGTTAGATCCGTAACCCGATCGTTACTGAAGCGAATACGCCCATCCACAACCACGACGATTCCTTCCCAGATCTGTTCGGTTATCGTTCGGTAGCGCTGTTCGCTTTCTTCTAGTTCCTGCTGGAGACGGTGTTGGGTCACCGACTGTTCGATCCGATTCGAGAGGATGGACACCTGGTCGACGTTTGGATCCTTGCGAAAGTAATCGGAAACCCCGGCGCGAATCGCCCGAGAGGCAACTTCCTCGCTCCCCATGCCCGTCAGCAGGATAAAGGGCAGGTTTGTATGGGACTCCCGGACGCGTTCGAGTAACTGCAATCCGTCGATTTCGGGCATCCGATAGTCGGCAACGATACATTCGATCGAGTCGTCCTCCCGAAGCGTAACGAGTGCCTCGTTCGCACTCAACGCCGTCGTCGTCTCCAGGTTGCCGTCCACCTCGAGGTCTGACGCGAGAAGGGAGAGCCACTGCTCGTCGTCGTCGACAAGCAGGACAGAAATTGTGTTTTTTCCGTGCTCTCCGATCGGAAAGGACGTCTCGGTTTTCATTCCTGGATTGTTTCGTCGCAAATCGAACGCGTGCGCTTACCGGGAATTTCACGGATGAACGTATAAAATCATCGCAATAATGACGTCATATGAAGGTATACCGCGCCGAGTCACGCACGATAAACGCCCAACTATCCTCGATATTTCATCGAACCGGAGGCATTCGCATCCGTAAATCAGTCGTCGTAGGTTACCTCTCCGTTGATGACGCCTCGATCCTTGTACAGGTTACCGCCGAGTATCACGTCGGGCTCGATGCGAGGCCAGCCGTTCCCCTGACCCATGACCAGGTCGCCAGCAATGACGATTTTATCGCCCGTTTCGGTCATCACCCCAGCTTCGATGTCGAGGTCACCGCCGACGTGTACGTCTCCCGTCGTTTCCACCGAACCTCCCGTGATTGTCAGATCCCCACCAGTGTCGATGGCGTCAGCGTCGCTGACGATTAGCCGACCTCCGATCGCGGCTATCGATTCTTCGGCGGTCACACCACCAGTTTTCGATTCGAGTCGATTCCCGGCCATATCGAGGGTACCGTCGACGGAGATATCTCCCGCAATTTCGACGACCCCACCCTGGGAAACGGCGAGATCGCCACCCACGTCGAGATCGCCAGTATCGGTTACGAGCTGATTTCCGTCCCACTGGAGTTCCCCCACGACGACAATATCCTCTCGAGAGGTAATTTTGCTTCCACCCGAAATGTCGATATCTTCACCAACGGAGACGCTACCGTCCGTTGTAGAGATATGGCGACCCACCCCAGGCGAACCCACATTCGTCAGGTCCCCGCCAACCAGAATGTCGCTCACCACAACGTCTGGACCACCACCGATTTCGAAATCGCCACAGACCTCGATCCGTCCTGCATTTACCTCGATTTCCGCCCCGTTCGTCATGACCAGCGAGCCGCCAGTGACGAGGCTCCCTCCGACTTTGACCCCACCATTCATGTCTATCGACCCGCCGGCCGTGATACTGTCGGTTACCCTCGCACCGTTTGTGAGCGTCACCTGCCCGGTCACGTCAATTGAGCCATCGACCGTGGCACCACCCGACACGTACACGTCATACTCACCCGTGATATCGTCAGTTGAATCGTTTCCGCGCAGATTTATCGACTCTTCCCCACCGGTGGGCGAGAGGTTGCAGGCAGGGACTTGAATTGGCCCGCGATCCTCGGCCCGACAGGTAACCGTTATCGATCGCGTCGCTTCTACCCGTTCGCCGGGACCCGAGACGACGAGTTCCACGTCGACCGATTCCGTCACGTCATCGGTACAGGAGACCATTGCGTCGATCGCTAGCGGTTCGTCTCCTGGGTCGAAGGTCTCGCCCGAATCGAGCGGTTCCTCGACGTCCAGATCCAAGCTACCCGATGAAAGTACGGAAACGTCCAGGTCGGTGAACGACCCGGATGCCTGATTTTCGAGCTCGAGGAGTGTAACGACGGCACCGTTCGAACCGCTTGGCTCTTTCGTATCGATGACGAGACGCGCATTCTGATCACTCGCGACATCGACGTCGAACGGTCGGTCGCCACGAACGGAATCAAACGCGCCCGAGACGCTCACGCCCAGTAACCCACCACCGGCGATGAGAGCGAGCGCAGTCCGTCGACTGATCCCCCCAGATCCACCCCGGTCTCGCCTGCGTTTTCGAGTCATGTCTCCCCCGCCGATTCAGCGGAAAACTCGAGTACCTCGATCGCGTCGAATGTGGCCTCGATCTCGGCCACGGAGACGGAATCGGTTCGCGAATCGATCTCGATGACGACTTCGATCAGGGAGCCAACTGGCACCGTGACAGTGTCCTCGAGCAGATCGTGGCCGCGCGACCCAGGTGAACTTTGCCCGCCCGGATCAACCACGCGGTACGGGAAGTTTAGCTGGCGAGGGGCACCCAGGTTCAGGCCATTTCCATCAAGCAACCGCAATTCGACGTCAACCGAGTGACCATTTCGGCCCGGCGTGTCCGGGTTTCCGACGTTTCCGACGAGAAATGCGACCCGATCTTTCGGATAGCCAGCAGCGTCGATTAACCCGACACGCGAGATGGCATTCCGATTTACATTTCCAACCGAAAACCGTTCGAAAAAGCCATCGTCATCCCCCACGACGAACTCCGAACTGGTCATCGCACCCGCCCACCCCAGCGAATCGACGAGATTGCCGGAACGGCCCGGATCGGTTACGACCTGCACTTGAGTTTCGTCTTCTGAATCCGATCCATCATCTGTCGTGGAATCCGAAACCGGAGTTGGTGTCGGGGTCGGTGTTGCTGTGGGCGTTGGGGTTGGCGTCGGTGTTGGGGTTGGCGTTGGGGTCGGTGTGGCTGTGGGCGTTGGAGTTGGCGTCGCGGTAGTTTCTGTCTCGTCTTCGTCCTCGTCGTCGCCATCGTCACCGTCCTCGTCGGATCCGTCACCCTCGGGTCCGCCATCGTCCCCGCCACCATCATCACCAGTCCCAACCGTCGCGTCCGGGTCGGTCTCTTCTGCGGCCACGACTTCGTCCACGCCGGCGACCTGTACCCACTCGCTCCCCACGCTCCCCTCCGATCCGAAGTCGAACGCACCGCTTGCGATGAATCCGCTCGTCCCAAGGACGATGGTCCCAAGCCCGATCAGCATGTTTCGTCGTTGCATCGTTATTCCTCCGTGTACGCGCCGATCCGGACGATCCCGCCGACGTTCGGCTCCCCGGTGTGTCCGTTATCATTCAACGTGTCGATCGTAAAGCCGAGACCGACGACGGTCTCACCAACGCCGATCGAAACACCGTCGAGGTCGTCGTGGACGAGCAACGCCGCATTGTCGCTTAGATCCTCCACGGTTGCCGTCATCCGAAGAATCGGCCGGGTCCCGTTGTTCGTGAACGCGAGTACGTCGTCGATCACCGTTCGGGCGTTCCGGTTGACTCGATCGATGGAGATCCCGACGACGCCATCGTCGTCTTCCGTCACCGAGACGAATTCACGGGACTGTCCCTCGACTGGCCCCATTCCAAGTATGGCACCGGCGTCGCCCTCGAATTCGATCCTCACGTCGCGTTCCGCCTCAACGGTGTCGAAGGCGCCGCTTCCGCCGATGATGCCGGCACCGACGGTAAGCGACCCCGCACCGAGAAGTAGTTCGCGACGCGACAGGCCCATCGACAGGTCACCCACTACGCGTTTTCCGATTCGGCAGTTATCACCATGTCGTACCCGCCGGACGTATCCTCGTATCCGCCGGATTCGGTGGTATCGATCTCGATGTCGATCGACCTGGCGTCGCCGACGGCAAATTCGACGGTGGCATCGGCCAGGTCCTCGGCTGGATCGCTTTCGACCAGGAAGCGCACTCCCTCGGCGCCACCGGTGTCGATTGCAACGGCGACGAGCTGTGACCCGTTGTTCGAAATCTCGAAGGCGTCGAGGAAGGTCGTGACGGCGTCCTCGTTGATGCCGTCCGAGCCATCGAGCTGAAAGACGATGACCGGCGAGTCGCCGGCTCCGCCCGGTTCTTCCGTTGCGATTGCGTCGTTAGTCGCGGTGAGTCCGAGTAACGCGTCTGCGTCTGCGTCGACTTCGATGGCGAAGTTCCGTTCCGCCTCGACGACGTCGAACGCACCGGTCCCACCGATGACGCCGGCCCCACCTGCGAGGACGCCGAGTCCGATTATCGTGTTTCGTCTTGTTATTTTCATCGAATTATTCGTTTATTGTATTCTACGAGTCGAGACGTCGCCGACGGTCGTCCATGTTATGCGCCGCTGTGTGAAGCCGTGTCCGCGATAAACGACACTTCGTCTACGGCGTCCAAATCTGTTCCATCCTCCGATCCCGTCAGATCGATTATTACGTCGATATCGAGCGATGTTCCCGAATTGAGGTCCTCCGAGTCTCCCGAGCCAACGATGGAACTTCCGTCGACTTCGAATTCCATCGGACTAACCGAATCCTCGACGTAGAAACCCACGTCGTTCGTGCCATTGTTCGTCACAGTAATTGCATCGCCAAAGACGGTCCTTGCGCGCTCGTTGATGTCGTCGTTATTGATAGTGAGTACGTCAACACCTGCTTCGTCTTCCGTCCCCGTCACCTCGCTGTCGCCGTCCAGTTGCAAATTTGCGGAGCTGTCACCCGACGTCGTAACGTCCACCGTCCGTTCTGCCTCCACGGTCGTAAACGCACCCGTGCCTCCGATGAGTCCAGCTCCGCCTGCTACGGCTCCCATACCGATCAGTATATTGCGGCGTGTTAGTGCCATGTACAGTGTCTTATAGAATACCCGCCGTCTTTGTATCGAGCCGCCAGAAACCAGTCAGGCACTGCCTGTGATTTGGTACGGCAGCCCCTGATGGCCACTACAGCATTCCACGAATGTTTTCAGGCACAGCCAGAGTGGCGATGTCGGCGAATATCCCGACTCGAACCACGGCGGCCAAAATTTCGACCGTGTTACCGCCGCGTTTCCTCGATCTTATCGAGGTACTCCTGATCGGAAATGCGTTCGTCGGCGAACCCGCTCGCCCATTCTCGTTGGATCTCGAAGGATCCCTCGCGCAACCCCCGATCTTCGACGGTAACGAGAAGATCGCGTTCGACCTCGCCTGCGACAGTGGCGTACGCGCTGGCTGCGAGACGGACGTCTTCGTCGCCGTCCCCAGTCGTCTGGACCTCAACCACGATCGTGTCTCCGTCCTGGGTCGCCTCAAGGAGATCGAAACCTCGTGCCTCGAAACTCTCCGTCACGTGCTCGACCCCCTCCTCGTCCCCGCCATCACCGGCCTCGTCGTCATCTCCGGTTTCCTGGTCGACGCCTGACCCATCGCTGTCCGAGTCGAATCCGCCGCCATTTCTGTCGCCAAGACAGCCCGCGACGAAAACTACGCCGACCGAAATCGACCGAAAGACAGAACGACGGTTCATGTAATCCCTGGTCCGTTGGCGATATCGAGACAAAACCCTTTGGGAATTGACATCGCGGCTGGTTGAGCCGGATGGGACCCGACCGAACCGCAAGCCACGTAGCTCATCGATCGATCTCTGGTGGAACTTCCGCCGAATCGAATTTCATCTGTCGAGCCTGCCGCAGGTGTACGAGTGACGAGAGAGCGAGGAGAACGACGAACGTTGCGGACGCAATATAAACCGTAACCACATCCGGCAGCCATCCGACTGCCGTTATACCCAGCACGAAGCCACCGATTACCGCTAATCCCAGGTAGTAGATGGCCCACGGAATATTTTCTTCGGGGATCACCTCGAAGTACACGTCGAGATTTCTGGCCCGGTCGGTGGACGCGATGCGATCTCCTTCGACGCGAATGAGGTCGGCCTCCTCGAGTTTTGAAAGGTGATGTTGCTGAATGGAGGTGTAGACGCGCTTTCGTTCCACTGAAGTGACCGCGTCGATGGATTTGCCGTATTCCCAGGCGGCGACCTGCTCCGCAACATCGGAGAGTGTCGTCTCCCCGTCCTTACCATTGCAGGCGTAGAGTACGTATCGCCGTCGATGGTTGCTCAGGACGGTAAACAGCGTGTTCTTTGCTTCTCTTGAGGTGGTATTTACGATCGAACTCATCGGGATTGCTCCGTTTCACACGTCGGATAGCCGGAAGTGGGATTCATTCGAGTAACGACCCCCCTTCCGTGTCCGGTTCGTCATATTCGGGAATGCACGACCCACGAGCATAACCCTGCTACCGTCATGTGTCGTGTCGGACCGGCGATCGGTCAGGGTCGATCAGTATCCGAGATTCCCCATTCCGGATCGTGGTCAGCGCGAACCAGGAGCAGACGACACCGATCGCTCGACAACCGGACATCATAACGTTCCCGGAGATACCGCTGTAGGATGATCGGCGTCCACCCAGACGCGTCGATTCCGACATCGTGAGGCGGGTCGTTGAGGTCCCGGACCAGCTCGAGACGTTGTCGATCGGTCAGTTCCTCGAATCCGTCCGTTAGTGCCGACCGATGGCCAAATGAACGGTCCAGATCGACTGACCGTTCCGAGCCGACCGGATCGTGGAACTGGCCCGAGCGTGGCTCGCGACCGCGCAACCAGTTATATATCGTATCACGGGTGTCGCCGTTCGGGAACCCTGGCGACCGCCGAGTAATCAAAATCGGTGGTAGATTCCGATGGAGATGCTCGAGAAGGGTAATATCGCGAGATTTTGACCGAAGGCGAACCCGATCGGTCCCGATCGAGGTAATTCCAACGGCGATGACGACACTGGCGACCACGAGATTGATTGCTGCGATGGCCAGGATTGGGTGAATACCGTGGAGCGCGGCGATCATTGACGGTGGCAAGACGACGAGATACCTGGACTCCCTGACGAATCTATAGTACGCTCCCGTTTCCTCGGGGGCGTGCATGACGACGTTCGTGTTTACCGTGGTTCTCCGTGGGACGTACGCACTCTCGTCAGTGAGTTCAACGCCAGGGCTTGCGGGCTCGAGGAACACGACGACCGGGAGGTGACCGCTGTTGCGCATGAAGTAGGTGACCTCGCTGGATCCGCCTGCCTGTATCACTTGCTCCTGATCAGTCGGCGAGTTCGAACTGATGATTTCGTACTGGTATGTCCCCGACGGGAGCAACATGGAGAAATTCACCGGGATGATGACGACAAGCGTCAAGATTGCGATGATTACGATGGCGTTCTGGAGGAGTCCACCGTGGGATCGACTCCGCTCCCGTTTGTCGACGGACCCGGTGAGGACGCTAAATACCAGGAGAATTAACCCCACCACGAGAACTCCGGTCGAAAACGTGGTGATGCTTGGCGGTTCGATGCCGAACGGCTCGAAGATCCGTTCCAGGACGTCCGTGATAGTCCCAGTAAGCGATCCGACGGTCGCACCGAGGCCCGGGATAACGACGAGATTGCCGTTCATCTGGAGGCCGACCGATTTTATTTGCCCCTCCGAAACCGGTGGTTCGTCACCTTCCTGGTCGGTAAATGGGTTGGCGTCCCCCTTCGTAATGTATCCCTCGTCTGTCTCAGCCTCCACGCGATGAGTCGTCAACTCGCCGCCACCGAGCTCCTGTGCCTGGAACAGGATGACGTCGCCCTCATCGATCTCGTTTGCGAAAAACGCGGGGATCGCGAAATAGCCGTCGTTGGGATCGAGCGTCGGTGCCATACTTCCCGTCTCGACGAATACGACAACGGGCTGTCCGAGCAGCTGGGTAAACAGGAGCAAAAGGATCACCATCACGAACGCAATGACGGCGACGTACTGGAACAGGTCTCGATATTTCATCGACGTCACAACCCGTGTCTCTCGAAGTCGTCGAGCGTCGTGTCCGCGTAGTTGACCAGCCAGTCGCGAGCCGGCGAATCGGGCCGCACGTAAACGTACACGTACTCGTCGTCAAGGACCGTACTCACCCCGAGTTGTTCATCCTCTATGACCCGTTTATTCGTGTCGATCGCGACATCGACGAGTCCCTCAAGATCGTCGACGAGGACCGTCTGGTCGTATTCACGCTCCGAGGGGAAGGTACCGGTGGTGATCCACTCCGAGAACCGGTCACGAGCGCGCTCGATCCGGAGAATTTCTCGTTCGTCCGGCGTGAGATCGGTGAATCCTAACTGTCGTCCGACGAGTGCCGATCCGAGGAGCACGAGGGTGAATGCAAAGAGGGCAATCGATCCGTACGATTCGAGTGGACTCGGCGGGACGATAACGTCGACCGTCTCGAACGTCTGGTGCTCCTCCTGGACCGTTTCAGTTTGGATGACCCGGAATGTGGCCGGATTCACGACCATAATCTTGTCACTCTGATAGGTGTGTTCGATGTCGGATCCTTCGACGGTTCCTTCGATTGACGAGATGGAAACAACGCGAACGTCCACGAGTCCCTCGGTTGCACCAACTTGCCGTTCGACCGTTGCGATCGTCTCGAGGACGAAGGGAATGTCGACGGAATACTCCACGACGTGTTCCTCACCGGGAGAAATCGAGACACTTTCGTTGGTACCGAGGGGTTCTGCGACCTCCCAAAACACCTCCACCATCTGCTGGTCCTCCAATTCGCCAGCACGGATACGCAGGAACGTGTCGGTCGTCACGTCGACGTCGCCGCTGTCCGCGTCGTATTGATACGTATACGTGCCGTGTAATTCCTTCGTCAGATTTGTGTAGTAAATCGGACGGTCCCTGATCGTCTCACCGGCGCTAAAGGGGAGCGAGTCGTTGACGATCAAAGCGCTGTGGTTGTAGGAGGTCCCTTCGGACCACTGCTCCGTCAACCGTTCCTCCCCCTGGATGTCCGGGACGACGTTCACCTGGTAGGCCCACCACCCGAGTGCGACAGTCATGACCACCAGAAGTAGTACGATAAGGAGGAACCACGAATCGAGCAGCGATCGAACCCGAAGCGATCGATCGATTTCGGCACTCATAGACCAGACGTGGAAGTCCCCTTCGATAGTCGAGTGGCTACTGTCGACCGGCGCTCGTCCATGGATGCACAACAGAGGGACAGGGGGTTAACCCTACTCGCGTCATTTGGTGGTATATTCCGGGCGTTTCCCCGCGCCACCTCGCGTGAATATGATTCGCCGATCGAATCAGCACCAGTGTACGCGACATATGTCGGTAGCAGGGTTATGCGTACCCGTTGAGTACCTAATTCGTATGGAGGAACGGGTGCGGATACTGTACCTCGACGACGACGTGCAGTCGCTCGACCACAGAGCCCGCATTCTCGAGTCCGAATACGAATTCGAGGTACTCCCTGCATCGAACGCTGAGGAAGGCGAGACAGCCCTCGAAAACTACGAGGTCGATTGTATCCTCTGCGACCTCAAAATGCCGGAAATCGATGGTTTCGAGTTTTTCGAATCGATCCGCTACGAATACGTGAACGTCCCGTTCATCTTGTTTACCGCCCACGAATCAGAAGAAATAGTCAAAGCCGCCTATGAAGCCGGAATGGACGATTACTTCCCGAAATCTGCGCTCAATATATCCTACGATCTGCTCGCACACCGAATCCGACGGGTGGTAGAGCAATCACAGCACGATGCGCTGACTGACACCCCCCCAGTGGGCACCGACATTCGTGGGGGATCCATACCCGAGTACGATGACGGACCCGCCGTTCAGGACGCCGAACCCCGGAAAGTTGAACTGGGTCGGGGTAGCGTTGAGGAACGAAGACCCGAGGGCAGCTCGATTCCGATGTCCAATGCGGCAGAAAGCGAGGAACCAGAGGAAGGAGATTTTTTCGAATTGGTCCGACGGTCGGTCCTCGAGCCCGGATCAGAGCGTGAGTCTATCGAAGACGAATCGGCCAGTGGCGGCGAAACCACCGACCAGCAGTATACCGACCCCGAGTACTTTCGATCGAAGTCTAACTCGATTATGTCCGGGTCGCTACGCGATGGATCGAAGGACGATACGAGGCCGAAGGACCGGAAAGCAGACGACACCGACGGTGAGGCAGACGATGACTTCCTGTTCGAGATGGTTCGTGAGGCCCTTTTACGTGGAGCCAAGTCGGTCGACGCCGATCTGGCGGAGCCGAACCAACAGACGAGAAGTGAGTCTGGGCGGAACCAGGGTTCGGTGGGGCGGAACGATTCCGATTTCGAACGCGACGTGGCAACAACGCTCGGGACTGAATATCGAACTCAAGCGATAGCGGACGAGTCAAATGAATACGAATCCTCCACAGGAGGAACCTCACAATCGGCTGCCGATGGGCCGGACCTCGACGACCTCTCCCGAGAGGAGCTTCTCGAGCTTCTCGGTCCATTCCTGGCCGCCCAGGAGACGAAGGATACCGCCGACGAAGACACGAACGTCGTCGGCAACACGATGAACGACGCGACATCCAACCAGTCCGAACGCGACAGTGCGGAAATAAACGCAGAGTTCGCCAATGGGGTGAGTTCTAGTCACACAAGTGAGGGAACACCTCCGCGGAAAACCCAAAAGCACGATGACGGAAAGAGTGAGGAAACCGGAGGAGGATCGACTGCTAAAGAAGAATCTGCCACCGGATCACCACCTGAAGCCGATCCGGCACGCACGGATGACATATCTCGACCGGTTGGAGATGCGAATGACGCCCCGAACGACGAATCCGCGGAAGATTTGGATGTAGACGCGACCGATTCCTCCGTAGAGACATGGGTAGCATCCACGGACTATCAACCACCGGCAGAACTCGATGTGGAGGCGGGTGATAACGTGTTACTCCAGTGTGGATCACGAGACGACAGGAAGGAGGCTGCGTGTTCACATCTGATGGGTATCGAAGACGAGGAGGGACGAAACGTCCTGCTTGTCAGATACAAACAGGTCAACGAGTCGACGCTCGAACGAATTGCGAACGGTTCCAACCGCGTCCGAGTAATCTCGATCGGTTACTCGCAACCGGTCTCTGAACGGCTAAAGGATACCGTGGAGGTCATCAAAATCAACAACCCGAACGATCTCACCCGATTGGGAATCGTGGTGACGGGGACCATCGACGACTGGAAGACGACCGGGACGGAGACGGTCGTTTGTTATGATCCGCTCGACGTCCTCCTGCGGTATAAAAACGTCCAGAGCGCGTTTAGATTCCTCCACATCTTCCTCGGTCGATTGGAATCTGGAGACGCGATATCTCACTTCCACGTTGATCCGTCCGCGGGGGACCCCCAGGAGATAAATACACTCAAACCGCTGTTCGATACCGTCCTATCGATCGATTCGTTCGGCACCCACCTCGAGTGATCGGCGCGTCCCTTTCCTCAACCCCGGGCCCAACGCCACCAGCGAACGAAAAATGGGGCGTCCGTCCGTTCGTGATCTTCGTGGACGACCATCGACAGCTCTTCTACCTTATCCTCTATTTGGGAGCGTTTCGCGAGCTGCTCTTCGAGTTGCTGGATGCGTTTTTCGCGGGTTTCGAGGCGTCCTTCAAGGGTCGTCAGTTCCTCTCGTAGCGTTTCGTTTTCCTCGCGAGTATCTGCCAGCTTGTTCTTGGACGTTCCCAGCTCTTCGTTACGCGTTTTGAGGCGCTCTTTGAAACGTCGAAGTTCCGCACCAGAGTCCGAGAGGGAATCGAGTTGGGCCTCGAGTTCCCGAATCCGGTCCTCGCGTTCTTCAAGCTGTTCTCGAAGGTCTCGAATTGACTCGGAGGCAGGGTAATTGTCGTGTCGATTATTGATAATCTCGTAGATGTACCGATCCTTGGACATGTTTGCCGACGCAGCCTCGGCCTCGAGTCGTGCCAGTAGTTCCCGAGACTCTTCGAGTTTCTTCGACATCATTCCTCCTATCAACCAGTGTCGGGGTAGATAACCAAAATTGTATCGGGGACGTTTTCGCCGTATCCGTCACCTTTTGAGTTTCACAGGGTCATTACGCGAAATGAAGGTCCACGGACCCGAATGCGACGGAAATGATAATGGTAGATGGATAATAAGGGCATACTATCGTCCGATCGATAAAATCGTGCACAACTTACTCAAAATCATTGACGAACACCGAAACATCGATTTTCGGGAAATTCGAACACAGGCCGAGCTGGGCCGACGGAGCAGCCTGTAGCGGATGGCCAGTGACCACTGATTGGACGACGATGAGACTGTCACAACGATAATGGTGATCGCTTACACTCCGATCGCGTTACTGTTTCTCGTTTCAACGGTCTCCCAGTCAATGCTTCTGGGCTACATTCTAACCAATCGACGAACAACTTGGAGCGATCACACGACGCGAACGCTCGGATATCTTCTCCTCGGTGGCATTATCTGGTCAGGAGCGTATGGAATCCACATCCTCATCGAGGATCCTGCCGCAAAGCTCCAGTGGTTCAACCTCTCGCATATCGGGCCGTCGATCGTGGTCCCAGCGCTCCTTTTGCATATCTCCACATACACCGGACACTACACCCATTTTACCCGACGGCTTCGGGCGCTTTTGGTGATCGAACCGACGATTACGGCCGGGCTGGTTCTCACAGATTCTTACCACAATCTGTTTCGAGGCGGCTCTGAACTCGTCACGCTCGGTACCACGACCGTGATGCACAGATCACCCGGGCCCTGGTGGTATCTCAGAACGACCTACCTGTACGTACTCGTGATCGTCGTCCTCATCTGGCTGCTCGTAACCTATAGAAACTCTACAGGCATCATTCGACGGCAACTCGGGGCTGGCCTGTTTGCGCTGTCCGTGCCACTCGGGTTAAACGTGCTCTTCGATCTACAATTCCTCCTCGAAATTATCGTGATTCGAGAGTTCGCCGAGGTCGAATTCACGGGTGTCGCATTCGGCGTGTCGGCCCTCATTCTCACGTATTCTGTGTCCCGCTATCAGTATCTGGACCTCGTCCCCGTTGGCCGTGCTGTGGCGATCAATCGCCTCCGCGATCCGTACCTCATCACCGATGACGAGTTTCGCATCGTCGATTACAACGCCGCGGTGTCCCGGATTGTCGAGATCGATGACAATCTTACGGATCGATCCGTTTTCGAAATTCTCCCAAAACTCGAACCGATACTGACAGCCGACATCGAGCGAGAACGTCCCATCCTGAAACAGATCGGCGACTCGTGGTTCGAAGTCCTGGTCGAGCCGTTGCAGTATTCAGATTACGTCGAATCAAACTTTCAAAAGACCCACGCATCTCGAGAGTTTCCGCCCGAAGAAATTCCGAGTGACGCAGAAAGAATCCAGGGATTCAGCATCTACCTCAGAGACGTAAGCGGTCGAATCTCGCGTGAACACGTGCTCGAAACATGGAACGAACAGCTCGAGTTGCTCAATCAGATCGTTCGGCACGACATCCGCAACGACGCAACGTTCATCGTCGAACTCACCCGCCGTCTCAGGCGATCACCACCACAATCGGACCCACTCGGTAGCGAGGAATCCGCCGAAAGCCGGTACCTCCAGCAGATCGAAGAACGGGGACATCAGATAGTGGGACTCACAGAGAGCCTGCGGGATTTGACGGAGACCTTTTCCGAACTCGACGAAGAACGAAAACCGATTCCCCTCGACGACGTTCTCGAACGCGAGATTGTCAACGCGTCGATGACCACCGAGAACACCGCTATAAGCCACAACGACGAGATTCCGTCGGTGAACGTGCACGCAAACGAAATGCTTTCGTCCGTTTTCCGAAACCTGTTCGAAAATGCGATCCAGCACAATGACAAACCACAACCCGAGGTCACGGTTTCGACGTCCGTCGACCAAGCGTGGGTAACGGTTCGAATCGCCGACAACGGCCCCGGTTTGACCGAGGATCGAAAGGCCTCGATTAATCGGTCAGGAAGACCCGATCCATCGGAGGGCGATGCGGGTTTCGGACTCTATATCGTGCGAACGCTCGTCGACGAGTATGGGGGCGAAATGACGGTCCGCGACAACGACCCAGAGGGAACGGTCTTTTCGATCAGGCTCGAGCGTGTCGAGAAATGAGCCAAAACTCGCGAGGGTTCAGTGTCTATCTCGTAGATCAGGTGCGATCGACGAGCAGTGACGACCGGGTAAACACCAAGCGGGTCGAGACGTACTTCGCCAGGTGTTAAGAGAATCCGGGTTACACAAGCGTCGACTGGAGAGTGATCTCGGGGACGGCGGCGAGCGCTTGAGAAACCGGACAATCGACCTTTGCCGTCTCGGCCGCGTCGAGAAACGCATCCTCGTCGATTCCGGGGACCACAGCGTCGACTTCGAGTTCGATCAGGCTGATCTCACCGTCCTCGAGGTGGACGCTGGCAACGGTGTGAACGCTGTCGGGTTCGAATCCCTCCTCCGAAAGGCCATTCGCGAGGGCCATCGAGAAACACCCAGCGTGTGCGGCCGCGATGAGTTCTTCGGGATTCGTGCCGTCACCTTCCTGGAATCGGGAGGCGAACGAGTACGGTCCCCGGTAGTGTTCGTCGCCGACGACCATCTCGCCGGTACCGCCCTGTAAATCGCCGTTCCACGTCGCTTCGGAATTTCTGACTGGCATGGGATACACCCACTTGGAACTCGTACGGTCGTTCCAATAACGTTGTGGTGGAGGGAAACCTCGTTCCCCCCCCCCCCGACCGTGGTGCGATCCAGGTCGTGGGGACCCCAGGGGATCGGAGACCGGTTGCCCAGAAGGCAGAAACACATGACAGATCCAATTTTGCGGGAGTCGTAACCGAACACCTTTTTCGACCCCACCGACTTTGATCGAATAATGGGGCTGCAAGAGGAAATCGAGGCGATCGAAGCGGAAATCGCCGACACCCCCTACAACAAGTCGACCGAACAGCACATCGGCCGACTGAAGGCCAAACTCGCCGAAAAGAAGGACGAATTCGAACGGCGACAGTCCGGCGGGAGCGGCGGTCAGGGATACGCCGTCGAAAAACACGGCGATGCCACCGTCGCCCTGGTCGGATTCCCCTCGGTCGGTAAGTCGACGCTCCTTAACGCCCTCACGAACGCTGACAGCGAGATCGGATCCTACGAGTTTACGACGCTGGACGTCAACCCGGGAATGCTCAAGTACAACGGCGCGAACATCCAGCTTCTCGACGTGCCGGGACTCATCGAAGGGGCGGCTGAGGGACGCGGTGGCGGTCGGGAAGTTCTCTCTGTGGTTCGGACCGCGGACATCGTCCTGTTTCTCCTTTCGGTGTTCGAGATCGATCAGTACGACCGACTCAACGAGGAACTCTACCGAAACAAGATCAGGCTAGACACAGAGCCGATCAACGTCTCCGTGACGAAAAAGCACAAGGGTGGACTCAACATTACGACCGCGGACGCGGTATCTCTCGACGACGAGACGATCGAGGGAGTCCTCCGGGAGTATGGGTACGTCAATGCCGACGTCACGATCCACCGAGACCTGACGATCGATCAACTCGTCGACGCGCTCATGGACAACCGGGTGTATCTGCCCTCCGTCGTCGCGGTCAACAAGGTCGACCTCATCGAGCACGACTTTGCCGAGACCGTAAAATCTCAGCTCCGCGACCACGACATCGACCCCGAAAACGCCGTGTTCATCAGTGCCGAGGAGGAGAAAGGCCTCGAATCGTTGAAACAGACGTTGTGGGAGCGCCTCGGGCTCATCCGGATCTACATGGACAAACCCGGACGAGGCGTCGATTACGACGAGCCACTGATCCTCACCGAATCGGAAAACACCCTCGGGGACGCCCTCGAAAAACTCGGCGGCACGTTCGAGGAACGTTTTCGATTCGCTCGCGTGACCGGGCCGAGCGCGAAACACGACGAACAACAGATCGGACGGGATCACGGACTCGCCGACGAAGACGTACTCCGGATCGTTACCCGAAAGTGACGGCCACCAGAGCCGACGGAATGATACGCCTGGATCGCTGGTCGCGAGAGTCAAGCCGTACCGTCCGGTACACGAGATAATGGCCGCCGACGAAACTGACGTAAATCCGGGTTCCGACCGTCGGCGGACCGTGCCGCTACCGCCAGGATGGCGGCTCTGCCTCCTGCTGGTTGCCGGCGTCGTTCCATGGATCGTCGTCCTCGGTGGTGGTGGTGTGTCGTTTGTGCACGCATTCGGCATCCTCACGCTCGATCCGACGACGCTGACGAATCTCTACGAATATCTGTTCGTTCTCACCGACGGACTCCCGCGTCGCCTCCAGGTCTGGCCAGCGAGCGTTTTGCTTTACAGTGCAGCTGTCGCCAGTGCATTCGGGGGAATACTGGGTCGCGAGGATCCACGACTCACCGCAGGATTACTCGTATTTGCCGGCATCGCGCAGGTCCATCTCGCATACGGTCTCGTCCGGGTGGGAGTTACGGTCGTTCCCGTTGCACCGATCGTCCTGTGGGGAATCGTCTGGTGGGCGTACTGGCCGATGGTCCGAAATCGGGGACTGTTGGGTCCGGGTGTCTGAGCCGGCGGAACTCGTTTCCGCGATCGCGGGTATTTTCGCGGTGGACATCCTGAACTGGAGTATGAACGCAATACTCGACCATGTCATGATGCGCGTATACGACCTCGATACGTCCCTCGAGTGGTACGAAACGCACTTCGATTACGAGGAAAAGGGGCGCTGGGAGGCCGATACGTTCACGAACGTCTTTCTCGGACCGATCGACGTCCACGACGACGGCGCACTTCTCGAGTTGACGTACAACCACGACGGGCGAACCTACGACATGGGCGACGCCTGGGGACACATCGCCGTCCGGGTCGACGATCTCTATAAAGCATACGACGGGCTCATGGACGGCGGCGTGGAGGACTATCGCGACCCCGAATCGTGCGACGGACGGTACGCCTTTGTGAAGGATCCGGACGGTCACGAAATCGAACTCGTCGAGCGCGACCACGGCGCACAGTGGAGCCTCGATCACACGATGATGCGCGTCGAAGATGCCGATCTGGCCATCGGATACTGGACCCGGAAATTTGAGTACGAACACCTCAGGCGATGGGAAGCGGACACCTTCGCAAACTTCCACCTCCAGCCGGAGAACGCTGCCCCCGAGGCGATGACTATCGAACTCACGTACAACTACGACGGCCGAAGTTATGATATGGGTGACGCCTGGGGTCACGTTGCCGTCCGGTGTGCTGATCTCCACGAAACTTGGGACCAGTTGATGGAACGCGAAGCTGAGGACTATCGCGACCCCGAATCGTGCGACGATCGCTACGCGTTCACGAAGACGCCGGGAGGTCACGAAATCGAGATCGTCACCCGGTAACACGATAGGACCCAGTGACAAGGCGTCGGGTCCGAGACGGGGAGTGCCGAATTGCGACACCCACCAAATTACGTCGCGTTTCCGACGTCACAATTCGACGGTACAAGCCCGTATCGACCCAGGTATTTTCGTCAATGGGTGTCGAGAGGCAACATATGGACGTCCGTACAGGGTTCTTCGGGGTGATGCTCGTCGCGCTTGGGGGCCTAGTGGTTCTCATGGTCGCCCCGTTCGCACAGTATCTTGCGGGGGCCGCCCTGCTGGCGTTCCTCTTGATGCCGCTGCACCACCAACTCAAGCCAGCGATTGGAGCTCGAATGTCCGCCCTCGCATTGGTTTCGGCGTCACTCGTCATAGCGATCGTGCCACTCGTGATCCTGTCTGCCGTCGTCATCGACACCGTCCGCCAGTTCGCGGCCGACCCCGAACGAGTCGTCGTGTTCATCGAAGCTTTCGAACGAGTCGTCATCGAACCACTTGAGCTTGAGATCGATCTGCTCGAAGAACTCGAGCAGATGGCCCTCCAGTTCTCGGAACGAATGTTCCAAGAGATGCTCGTGGTCCTGACAACGACGGTGCGAATCGGTGTGGGCGCACTGCTCATGGTGTTCGTCCTGTACTACTTCCTCGTCGACGGCAAACGGTTCATGACCTGGCTCGAACGGGTGACGCCACTGGACGAAGAAACCCAGACCGAACTCGTCGAGGAAACCCGGACCATAACGAGGGCGGTGCTGCAGAGCCACCTGTTCGTCGCCGTAATCGAGGGGATCCTCGGCGGGATTGCGCTGTATCTCCTCGGGGTGCCGAACGCCCTCTTTTGGACCGCGATCATGATCGTCGTCTCGATTCTCCCGCTCGTTGGGGTGTGGATCGTCTGGGGACCGGCCGTCCTGTATCTATTCGTCGTAGATCGCGTGTTCAGTGGTCTCGTGCTATTCATCTACGGCGTCACCCTCCTCGCGTTCGTCGACGAGTATCTCAGGGCCATCTTCGTCGATCACCGTTCGGGCCTCAATCCCGCAACGGTGCTCGTTGGGGTGTTGGGCGGACTCTACATGTTCGGCGTCGTCGGGCTATTTCTCGGGCCAATTCTACTCGCGGTGTTCAAGGCTTTCGTGAACGTGTTCAGTCGATCCCACGGCTTCCAGTCCGTCAACAATCCAACGGATTCCGAGCCATCGTCTCCGAACGACGGTACTTGATCGACCGAGAAAATTACATGACGTCAGTTTCAGCGCTGACGTCGAAGCGAGTGAGGGTGGGTTCACCGGCGATGTATCCCTCGATATCGGCCTGGAACGTCTGGAAGTGGTCGCTCGACATGTGATCGTCGACGGCACCGTCGTCCTCGTACTGTTCGAATACCCTGATCGTGTTCGGATCCTCGGCGTCCGTCGTGACACGATATTCGATGACGCCGTCTTCGGCGCGCGACTGTTCTGCGAGGTCGACAAGCAGGTCGATTGCTTCCGCTTTCCCGTCGGGGTCGATCGGAAGTGCAGCGTGCATGACGATCATATACCGTGGCGACGACCGACATCGATAAAATACTGCCGCCACCGGGGAGAAACGCCACTATCGGCCAACGAGTTTGACCCGATCCGCGACCGATCTCCCTTGCGAGTAAAGTACCACGGGTCGGGTGACTCGTGGCGTTCGCAGAGGCGCGTCACGCTCAGAATCGGACGGTAAAGCGTGCGAAGTCTTTCATTCCCTTCGCGCTCCCTCGCGGTCGCGTGGAACTCAGTAACACCCGAACACCCGCGTTGTGTCCGTGAAGGTCAGCCCCGTTACTCGGATTCGACACCACCAGTCTCACCACGTCTTACCATGTTTCAGTGCGTGGGTTTTGAGCGGTTGTTACCGGTGAGTTCCTATCCGATTCACCGAACAGATTCGTTAGAAAACCGCAGATTATGAAGAGGAGCGTACTCGATTCTCTCACGGGGCAGGTGACCCGTGGAACACTCGCTGTACTCTTTAGTGCGGACGGAATCGATACCCATCCCACGCCTGGCTGTCCGGTTCCCGGATGCCGGC
>JBKGZK010000009.1:0-51005 GCA_046545615.1 Natronomonas sp. | reverse complement strand
AGCCAAAAGTCAGGAAGCCGCTTTGATCCTTAACGAGGAGATGTCGCCGCTCACTTCATTGCTCTCTCATTGTCTTTTTAGAAGCACTCCTTTCAAAAATTAAAAGGTTGACAATATCTTCATCTAAACCTCTGCAAAATTCTCCCCTTTGTTCGACCCGAATTATGTCGGGTGCCTTCAATCGGATATACCGGTCTGGTTTCTTAGCAATCCTTTCTGATTTGACGCGACATCTAATTCGACATATCCAATGAATCGAACGCTCGACCACCGTAGGTTCGATCTAAGATCGATTTGAGCCGTACCATCGGGTGAATCGATAGTCGAGGGACGTGGCCACCAGATTTAACTAATCCACAGTTAATCAAAAAGAATAATCAGTCGAACCAAAACTGAGAAAAATCGAGCTTTGCGGGCTTATGGGACTTCGTCTTTTGCCAGAGTTGCAGAGGTACCTTCGGAGCCCTCCCAGACGACACGGATAGTATCTCCGGACTCTGCACCAAGGTCAGTATGGTTTAAGGTGGTAGAGTTTCCTGCTGAAATAGTTCCACCATCCCATGGGGTAGAGCTATCAGGCCCGACGATGTCTAGGCTATCCTCATCGGTATCGATGCTCTGACCGCCGTCGTGCGTAATCGTCACATCGTCATTCCCTTCAGCATAATCAAAATCGAACTGCGCGTTCGGGGCCGTCTCCTGGACCTGGTCGCCCAGACCAATGACGAACGAGCCGATCACTGCTGCCAGTATCACCGTAATCGCGACCATCAGAATCACGCCAATTACTGGCGATACCCCACGTTCGTCTGCCGATTCCTCCCCGCCGAGACCGAAGAGCGATTTCAATTTCATGATTTAATTGCTACAGGTGTTATAAGGGTGTACGGATGTCGCCTCGAGTGTAGCCGCACCATGCACGAGGAGCGCGTGAAACTTCCCGACCAAACCGTGCACCCATTTTGACAGTTTCCCTGTTCTAATTCGCGATAATGAGCGAATGCTATATAAATGCTAGGTTAAGCATTCATTATTTTAGGGAGAAATTTACGAGCCATATTGGCAATCAACGGTGATATCACTCAGTTTTACGGAAAACACTATCGAATCGAACAGTATTATCGCGTTCGGCGGGTGCCTTATTGCGGTGAATTCCTCCCACCGCGATCAGGTCAGGGACAAACCGCAAACTGCACGAAAGACTCGATCCGTCGTTCGATCCAACATCGGCTCGATGTGTAGAAACTACGTCAAATCAATTTGCAAGCGAAACGTTCCCATTCCGCATTATGCTATGGCACCATTGCATCGCAAAAATCCGACCAACAGCCACGACCGATTGGACTGTGAGTAGTCGAAACCGGGGCGAAACCGTTCTACGCGGACGAGTCGTCTTGGCGCGACAGCACCCACCACAACACTGCGAACAGCACGACGAATACAACGGCACCCTTTACGAGGGTTCCCCGACCCGTCGTCGATTCCAGTTCCTTGGATTCCGCATCCGGAGCGCCACTCGATTCCTCTTCGAGGTCTTCCTCGGCCACACGCGGCGACCGCCTGAATTTCGAAATCATTGAATCACGCCACCGCGAGTTTCTCATCCGTCTCGGATTCGAGATCGGCGTCCTCGCTGCCAGAATCGCCGTCGGTCGATCCGCCCCGTCGTCGGAGGCGTCGCACGGCGAGCGCTCCGACGAACATTCCGAGCGTCACGCCACCAGCGGCGAGCACGAGCCCCAGTTTGCTCATGCCCGACCCAGACTCCGGTTCGGCTGTTTCCGATGATTCGTCAACATCCGAGTCGTCGTCAGAGGCGGTTGCTCCAGGGACGAGGTCGTCCGGGAGGGATGTCGGGCCGAACTGTGCACCGTCGAAGTGGGGTTCGAAAAGGGTTATTTTCGTGACCATGCGATAGTTACGGTTCGGACGGGGATATACTATCGCTTCAACTCCCAGGAATTGAGAACATCGCAACGACATTACTAGGGGAATATCCGTCGACATCTGGCGATTGCTCGAGTCGAGGGCAGTGGCTGTCCGTGTCGAATCAGGATCGCGACGTTATTGATTTTGCGCGGTGATACCCGGATCGAACGCACGTGCTTTTATGGTGGTTCCGTCGAAGCCCGGGACATGGCTCCCGACGGCACGGTCGAGGAGGTGGCGTCCGATTCCTCGGTCGACCGATTCGAAACCGACCCGGCGCGCGACCGGCGTGCCGACTACACGTATGCTGGTGGGACCGTCGATCGGCCGGATCTTGAGGCAGTCCTTTCAGAGACGATCGACGGCAAGGTCCGCTTCGACGAGTACTCGCGCGCGCTGTACGCCACCGACGCCTCGGCCTACGAGGTCACGCCCGTCGGCGTGGTGTTCCCCACGTCCCGGGCGGACGTCGTCGCCGTGATGGAAATCTGTGCCGACCGGGAGATCCCGGTGCTTCCCCGTGGTGGCGGAACCTCGCTCGCAGGACAGACGGTGAACGAGGCCGTCGTCCTGGATTTCACCCGGCACATGGACGCAATCGTTAACATCGACGCCGACGCCCGAGTCGCCACTGCCCAGCCGGGCGTTCGACTCGGCGACCTCGATGCCGCGCTCGATCCCGACGGGCTACACTTCCCACCGGACCCAGCCTGGGGAGACAAATCCGCACTCGGCGGTGCGGTCGGCAACAACTCGACCGGCAGCCACTCGCTCGTCTACGGAAAAACGGATGCGTACATCGATGAACTCGAGGTGGTGCTCGCCGATGGGACCATTCACCGCTTCGGCGCGGTCACGATATCTGAGTGGCGGGAGTGGGCCGAACTCGACACGACCGTCGGTCAAATCTACGCGACACTTCTCGAAATCTTGACACAGCACGCCGGTGCGATCCGGAAGGCCTACCCGGATCTCGAACGAAACGTTTCGGGATACAATCTGGATCGACTCCTCGAGGAGTACGACGACTTCAGACGGGGCGATCGCGAGACCGTGAACCTCGCTCGCGTACTGGCTGGCAGCGAGGGAACTCTGGGTATCGTGACTGAAGTCACGGTGTCGCTCGAACCACTCCCGGAGACGAAAGCGGTCGCCCTGCTCGCCTACGACGATCTAGACGCGGCGCTCGCCGACGTCGAACCGATCCTCGAATTCGATCCCGCCGCCGTCGAAGTGCTCGACGACGTTCTGTTGGATCTGGCACGCGAAACCACGGAATTTGGCAATCTTGTCCGTGAAACGCTGCCGAACGACGCAGACAGCGTCCTGCTCGTCGAATTTTACGCCACCGACGATGCCGACGGACGCCGGCAGGTGGCCGAACTGCTCGCCGATCGATCGCCCACCACGGAGACCGTGAGCGACCCGGGAACCGGTGCCGGCGAAACCGACGCCCCGGTCCGAGTGCTCTACGCCGCCGAGGCACACGACGAAGACGAACGCGCTCGGTTCTGGAAGCTCCGCAAGTCCGGCCTCCCGATCCTGCTCGGTCGCACCACCGACGAAAAGCACATCAGCTTCATCGAGGACGCCGCCGTCCCCCCGGATCGGCTCCCCGAGTTCGTCGCCGACTTCAGGCAACTCCTCGACGAGCAAGGGACGTTCGCGTCGTTCTACGGCCACGCCGGGCCCGGTTGTCTGCACGTCAGGCCACTCGTGAACACCAAGACGGTGGCGGGCACGGCCCAGATGCGCGCTATTGCCGACGGGGCGACGGACCTCGTGCTCGAGTACGGGGGGAGTGTCTCCGGCGAACACGGCGACGGCCGCGCCCGCACCGAGTGGAACCGGAAGCTCTACGGCGACCGAGTCTTCGATCTCTTCGGTCGGCTGAAAACCACGTTCGATCCCGACGGCCTCCTCAATCCCGGTCAGGTCTGTGGCGACCTGTCGATGACGGACGACCTCCGGTACGATCCCGACTACGACTTCGCGGCCGGATTCGATCCCGTGCTCGAATGGGGGGACGACGGATTCCAGGGTATGGCCGAACTGTGTCACGGCTGTGGCGGCTGTCGCGGGCCTCAGGAAACGACCGGCGGCGTGATGTGTCCGACCTATCGGGCGACGAACGAGGAAAGCACCTCCACGCGTGGGCGGGCGAACGCCCTCCGGGCCGCAATGAGCGGTCGGCTCGACACCGAGGCGACCGATCCCAAGTTCCTTCGCGAAATTCTCGACCTCTGTATCGGCTGCAAAGGCTGTGCGAGCGACTGCCCGAGCGAGGTCGACATGGCAAAGCTGAAACTCGAGGTCGAACACGCCGCACACGAGAAACACGGCGCGGGCATCCGCGATCGGCTCTTCGCCAATATCGAGACGCTGTCGCGGTGGGGGAGTCGTCTTGCGCCGATTTCGAACGTTGCACAACAGGTGCCAGGTGCTCGGCGGCTGGCCGAGGCCACCCTGGGCATTGCCCGCGAACGAACACTTCCCACCTTCGAGGATGAAACCTTCCGCGAGTGGTTCGACGACCGTCGCAGTTCGATTGATTCCGAAGACGCCGATCGGCGCGTGGTCCTGCTGCCGGATCCTTTCTCGATGTACATTGAACCGGACGTGGCGCGAGCTGCCGTGCGGGTGCTCGAGGCTGCAGGCGTTGCCGTCACCCTCCCCGACGTCGACTCGAGCGGCCGAGCGGCGTACTCGAAGGGATTTCTCGACCTCGCGGCGACGCGAGCCCGCGCCGTGGTCGACGAGCTCGATCCGCTCGTGAACGAGGGCTGGGACGTTGTCGCGGTCGAACCCTCCGAAGCGGTCATGCTGCAGACCGAATACTTGGACGTGCTCGGCGACGAGGCCGAAACGGTGGCGAGTGCCACGTACGGAGTCTGCGAGTACGTCGACCGGTTCGACCTTGATTCGAACCTCGCGGTCGAGGGATCCGGTTCCGTCGTCTACCACGGCCACTGCCACCAAAAGGCTACCAGACGCGACCACCACGCCGTCGCCGTTCTCCGGCGTGCCGGGTACGAGGTCACCGCACTGGATTCGACCTGCTGTGGGATGGCCGGTTCGTTCGGATACGAGGCCGAACACTACTCGATGAGTCAGGCGATCGGCCGCCTCCTCTTCCAGCAGGTCGACGCCGCGGCGGGCGAGCCGGTCGCGCCGGGCGCATCCTGCCGAACACAACTCGGCGACCGGGACGGGAGCAGTCGCCCGGATCACCCGATCGAACGGCTGTCGGCGGCCATCGTCGAGTGAGCGGTTACTCCTCGCCCATGTAGGTACCTTCGGGATCGATGTCCTTGCGAATCAACCGGAGCTCCTCTTGGTCAGGGGTTGGCGTTCGACCGACGTCGGGCGCAAACCGGACGTCCCAGCCCGTAGCATCCTGAATCTCGGCCCTATCCACCCGCGGATGGAGGGAGTCGACGTAGGCTTCGCCGTTCTCGTCGAACCGGAAGACTGCCTTGTCGGTAATGAGGAGTTCGGGGCCGCCACCCCGGAGACCGAGGTCCTCGCGGCTCCGATCCTCGTCGAGATAGCCCGGACTTGTGACGAAATCGACGCGCTCTGGGAACCGCCGAGGTTCGTGGGGCATGATGATCATCGTCCGGCCCGCGTTGCACGCGATCGTACAGGCCCCACCGCTGCCCGGCAGTCGCACCTCGGGGTCGTTGTACTCGCCAATGACGGTCGAGTTGATGTTCCCGTATCGATCGACCTGGGCGCCACCCAGAAATCCAACGTCGAGGTGCCCTCCCTGCAGGAGCGAGCCGAAGACGTCGATCATCGGCACGGCGCTCGTTGCACCGTCGACCAGTTCCGGACCGGCGACGCCGTACGGGATCGTTCCGCGGGGCTCGGCCCCGACGATCCCAGCCTCGTAGACCTGCTGGATGTCGGGCGCGTGGGTGCGCTTTGCGAGGTTGCTCGCAACACTCGGCAGCCCCAGTCCCACCATGACCGATTCCCCGTCCCGGATCTCCCGGGCCGCCGTCACGACCATTAGTTCGGCGTTCGTATACTCGACGTGCGACGAGTCGGTGCTACCGTCGGACTCTTCGTCAGTGGAGCCGACCACCGATCCACTGTTCGACGCTCGTCTTGCGTCGGGGTGAATCCCTGTGAAGTATTCCTGGCCGAGCTTTTCGACGTACTCGCTTCTATCAGCGACCCCGTAGACCCACTCGTCGAGCCACGCCTTTGCGCGTTCGTCCGATTCGGCGAGCTCCATCCATTCGAAGACCTCCCGGTCGATATCGTAGTAGCCCTGTGCGTACGAGGGATGGGCCCCGTAGGGCTCCTCGACGAGGTAGTCTACCTCGGTTTCGGGGACGACCGTGAGATTCGGGTCGCGTTTGATCGTCTCCCGGTCGACGATTTCCTCCACGCTGGCGATCACCGTCTCGGCCGCGTAAGCTGCGTCCCTGACGTCGGTGGACAAGCCGCGAATCTGGACGTTTCCGGCTCGGTCGGCTCTGCAGCCGTGGAGAACGGTGACGTCCGGCTGGAGCGACGGAACGGTGGGGAGTAATTCACCGTCGTAGGGATCTTCGACGAACCGGAGTTCGTCGTTGTGATCGACGAGGTCCGAACCGGCGAAGCTTCGAACCGGGAGATATGGCAGATTCCGCGCACCCGCGTGGACGAGCGCGATGGTTCCGTAATGTGTGTACTCCTCGATTTCGAGGTCGCCAGCTCGCCACGCCCGCTCGAAACAGGTGCCGTGCGTCCATGAAAACCGGGCCTTCGAGACACAGCCCGCACAGACCAGCTGGTCGAGGAGGGTATCGACGATCGGTTTCGTCACCACAAGATCCCGAACGTCCTGGCGAATGATCTCGTGGGCCAACGCGAAGGGGACGAGGTGTCCGAACCCCGCGAGATAGAGTTCGTCACCGTCGGCGAGTCCATTCGCAATAGCCGACATCGCATCGGTAAGGGTCATCGACACCTCCACCAGGGAAAGGATCGGTCGGACCATGAACGCGGTGTTCGCCACCATTCGTTCGGACCGGCTCGTGCAACCATAGCCGTGCGTCCGACCGGGGGGTACTAACGGTTGTTCGATCCGGCAGACGTCACCGACTCACGGAATTTTCCAAAAACACTCACACACGAGTCACCGTCGAATGCTGCCTACTCGCCTTCCACTTTGTTCGTCACAAAGCCCTCTGTGAGTTCGTCCCAGCGGTCTGCCACCTCGGTCGCCGTCCAGCCGCCCTCGGTTTCGAGGTCCTTCGAGAGAATCCGTTCGCGTTCGGGATCAGAAATGTAGGAGTACTCGCCGCCCGCCATACCGACGGTACAACCCGTCACCTCGTCTGCGCACTCGCTCGCGAGGAACACCGGCACGCCGGTAACGAGCTGTGGACCGAACTCCTCCTCGTCGAGGTCCCCCACGCCCGGAAGATCCTCGGTCATACGGGTGAGAGCTGCCGGCCAGAAGGCGTTTACGCGCACGTCGTATTGGAAGAGTTCGCGCGCGCTCGTTCGCATGAGCCCAAGAATGCCGGCTTTCGCCGCGGCGTAATTTCCCTGGCCGATGTTGCCCTGCGCGGAGCCGCTCGAGACGCACAGAAACGACCGACGTCTGTCGAATCCGCCCTCCTCCTTGGACAGGTTGCGCCAGTGTTTCGCCGCGTTTCGAACGAGCGAAAAGTGACCCTTCAGGTGGACGTCGATCACCGTATCCCACTCGTCTTCGCTCATGTTGAAGATCATCCGGTCGCGCAACACCCCCGCGAAGTTTGTGATGTTGTGGACGGCACCGAAGGTGTCGACCGTCTCCTGGATGAGGCGCTCGGTATACTCGAGGTCGGTGACGTCGCCGAAGTGCGCCATCGCCCGGCCACCGGCGTCCTCGATTCGGTCGACAGTCTCCTGGGCGGGCTCCTCATCGGCCCCACCGCCGGTGACATCGACGCCCAGATCGTTGACCACGACCGTGGCCCCGTGTTCGGCCATCGATACTGCCGTCTCCTCGCCGATTCCGTGTCCGCCACCACAGACGATACAGACTGTGTCGTCGAGCATGTGACGTCCGTTGATCACGTGCGAGTCGGTATATAAGTTGCCGGGACGAATGTCAGGCGACACGTCCGATTTTCGGCTCCGACTGACAACCCGAGTCACTCGGGGCCGTCCGGGCCGATGACCGTGACGTCGACGTCTCCACCGTCGACGGTGACGAGGAGCATCGTCGCCCGATCTGCCGGGAGCGCTCCCGTCACACTCCCAGGATTAAGGAGTCGGACGCCGTCAACGACGGTGTCGATGACCCGGTGGGTGTGGCCCGCGACGGCGATGACATCCGGGCCGGCTCGCTCCCGAATGGGATCAAGAACGGCCGCCTCGTACGCCCCGGGATCTACCGATGCGTCACCGATCCCCATCGGGTGCGTCACCCCGAAGGTAACACCGTCGACCTCGAGCGTGGCCACCTCGGGCAGATTCACGTCGGAGACATCGGCATTTCCCCTGACCGCAACGAGATCGTCCGCGAGGCGTTCGAAGTAAGATTGGGTCGCGCCCGTGACGAAATCGCCCGCGTGAATAACGTGATCGGCCGTCCCGATTCGTCCGACGACCCACTCCGGTATCGATTCCGGGGCGTCGTGATACAGATGAGTATCGCTCACGATGGCGACGGTCGGCATCGACGTTCACTACCCCGGTAACCGTTCTATACGTGTCGATACCGCCACGGCGGATTCGGACGACACATGTCGTTTACGCTGGTGAAACTCGCTGGTAGGAGCGTCAAATTCGAACCGTTCTCGGCGGCTTTTCCCGAGGAGGGGAAATCTACACCTCCGACAGGGGCGAGGGGAGTCGGAGCGATTCGAACTGATCGAGCGCCTGGACGTTCATTACGATTTTGACGGTGTCAGTCACGGGAACCCCAACACAGGTGAGGCGGGCGTTCATACGGGACACCTGGTCGTTCGTCAGGATGTGATCGCCCGGCATTGCGATGTCTCCCTCCTTTACCAGGACAGCGCAGTTCGCACAGGCGCCCCCACGGCACGCGTAGGGCCACGAAAATCCGCGGTTCTCCGCGGCTTCCAGGATCGTCTCCCCGGGTTCGACGAGGATCCTGCCATACTGTTCCGAAGGAAGCCCTTCCCGGGCCGCCTTCTCGAAGAGGTCGTCGTCCTCGACGGACCACCCGTTGGCTTCGACGGCCTCGTAGTCGATGTACTCGACTCTGGACTCCGTCTGCCCGAAAACGGGTGCTGAACTTTCCTGACTGTACCGATCGATAATCTCTATCGCCTCCGCCGGCGATCGATCCTCAAGCGTCACGAACCACTCCCGAACGGTGGTCGGCGAGAGGCTGTACCAGTCCGCGAGCTGCTGGATGTCGGCACCCTCGGAACTGGCAATCGCCACGACTGTGGACTCGGATTCGAGCGTGTGTAGCCACTCGTCGATCGTTTCTGACTCCATGTCGAACCAGTCTTCGACCTCGGCCGGGTCGACCCCTTCCGCGACCGCGATCGCAGCCATGAGCATCTGAGTCGATTCCTTTCCCCTGACGACCTGGAGCCACTGTTTGAGTTCGTCCGTGTCGACGCTATCGAGTCGGCCCATACTTCACGGTGGGTGGGGCATGAACCCTAAACCACCTGGCGATTCTTACAGAATGAGACTGCTCGTACAGTGTTATGTGCCACCAGTCGGCGATCGACTATCGTCGTGCGATTCGAACGGCAGACCGTCGAGAGTTTGCCACGAACTGGCAGTCACTTGAGTATGTCTCACGACGCAGCAGTCCGTCGGGAGTATTTCATAAAGCGACAGTCATTGCTCGTGTGGCTTCGAATACCTGCAACTCACCGGGGAATCGACCACTCGCGAACGAATCCGTCGACGTCGTACACCTCGACGCGCATGCGGTCGTCGACGGTCACGAGTGCATGGGTTCCGGTCACAGTCTCTGAATCCGGCAACTCCTTGTTGACCGCGTTGATAGTGAAGTGGTCCGTTCCCCGAAATCGGGCGTGAAAGTTCTCGTGGACGTGGCCGTTGAACGTGGCCAGGACGCCGCCGTGGCGATCCATCAACTGCTGGACCCACTCCTTGCTCGAACAGTATGCGAGTTCCGGCCGCCACCCGAACCATGGGTTGTCGCTGATATCCCGGTAATGCAGCAGGTGATGAGCGAACAGGATGGCGTCGTTCGCACCCGAGAGAACGTCTTCGAGCATCGACAGTTGCTCGGGCCCGAGTTCCGACCGTGCCTTCGGGAGGTGTGGTGCCGAGGTGTCGAGGTACACGAGGTCGATCCCGTCGACGGTTTCTCGACCCCAC
The DNA here is from genome assembly GCA_046545615.1 of Natronomonas sp. Classification (GTDB taxonomy): domain Archaea; phylum Halobacteriota; class Halobacteria; order Halobacteriales; family Haloarculaceae; genus Natronomonas. The sequence goes on along the minus strand of JBKGZK010000009.1, from coordinate 40,751 downwards.
AGGTCGGTTCCGAAGTACGTTGTGAGCGTCTCCTCGTCGAGGTGTTCGGTGTCGTGATTGCCAGCGAGATACCTGGGCGATAGCGGATCGAGGATCTTCAGGACGCGTTCGACGTTGCGTCGGTCGGCCGACTGATCGGCGTCCTGGATCAAATCTCCGGTGACCACAGTTCGATCCGGATCGAAGCGTTCGAATCGATCGACGGCGGCTTCGAGTGCCGCGGTGACCGCCTCGCGATCCTCGGTTCGCATGTGGACGTCCGAAAGGAGGGCGATGCGGAGCGTCATTCGTGTCATTTCACCGCGTGGGATCGTATAAGTTCGAGGGGATCCGGCGATCCTCGCGATGGCCTTGATAACGTCATTTCCCCAACTCCGAAAGTCCGATGCGGGAGCCACCGTTGCTATATCATTTGAGGACGAAGCACACCCATGACGTACACACGCGAAAACGCCGACTTCGAAAGCCGGGAGACGAGGTGTGCCGCCTGGCTGTATCGTCCAGAGGGTGACGAACGGAACGATCCGCCGATCGTCGTGATGGGCCATGGATTCGGCGGAACGCGACGAATGGGACTCCCTGCGTACGCCGAACGGTTCGCAAACCGAGGACTCGCCGTTCTGGTCTTCGACTACCGCGGCTTCGGCGACAGCGACGGTCGCCACCGGAACATCGTGGATCCGACGAGACACCTCGAAGACTGGCGGGCAGCCGTCGACCACGCTCGTGGACTCGCCGACGTTGACGGCAACCGGGTGGGCGTCTGGGGTACGTCGTTCTCAGGAGGACACGCCCTCGTGACGGCCGCCCGCGAGGACGTCGACGCCTACGTCGGCCAGGTTCCATATTACGGCAACGCACCGTCTCCCGTCGACGTATTTATGGCATACGGTACCCGGTACGTCGTCGGGATGCTGGGTGCGACAATCCGGGACCTGATTCGGGACTGGACCTTCCGGTCGCCGTACTACGTTCCGATCGTTGCCGAACCTGGCGAGCTCGCCCCACTCAACCAGCCCGGTGCCGCGTCGGGCTATCGATCCATCGTGCCAGACGACCTCGACGAGGAGACGTGGAACCGGTGTGCCGCCAGGATATTTCTCAGCGTGGGTGCGTACGAACCCCGGGAGTACGCAGCCGATATCGACTGTCCCGCGTTCGTCTTCCAGGCAAATCGGGATCGACTGGTCTCGGCCGACGCGATCGAACAGGTCGTCGACCGGCTCGACGACGTCGAACGAGTTCGTGAGGAGTGTGGCCACTTCGATCCCTACACCGGCGAACTGTTCGAAGACCTCGTAGACCGACAGGCGGACTTCCTGGTCCAGCACCTGGGCTGACGCTCCTCCCACTTTTCTTGTCGACCTGAAACCTTTTGGTACTGACTCGCACATACACCTCCATGACGGATCCTGCAACCGAGATGTACCGGACGCGCGCCGACGCACTCTCCGTCGAGGCGGGATCGGGGCCGGAGCTCCTCTGCGCCCACGGGACGCTAATGGACCGGACGATGTTCGCCCCGCAAATCGAAGCGTTCTCGGACGAGTATCGGGTAGCGTCGTACGATCTCCGAGCACGAACCGAACGCTACGGCACCGCGTACGACCTCGACGAGCTCGTCGAGGACTGTCTGGCTGTCATCGACGGGCTCGACATGGATCGCCCCGTCCTCGCCGGTATGTCGATGGGCGGGTTCATGGCGCTGCGGCTGGCCATCGAGTATCCTGACCGGATTTCCGGCCTCGTGCTCGTCGATTCGATCTCGGAACCCCACCCCGACGAGGAGATCGCCCTCTACGGCGGGATGATCGACGACGTTCGTGACGCCGAGTCGGTGCCCCGCGAGCTGGCCGAAACGGTTACCCAGTTCCTCTTCGGCGGGACGACGCTCGAGGAACGACCCGACCTGGTCTCGACGTGGGTTGATCGATGGATTACCTATCCGGGCGAATCCGTCTACAACGAGGTTTCCTCCTGGCTTCACCGCGACGACGTGACCGAAGAGCTCGAGAGCGTGGACGTGCCCGCCCTCGCAGTCCACGGCGAGGAGGACGCGTCGCTGTCACCCGAGCAGGCGCAGTCGATGGTAGACGCCCTCGACGCACGGCTGGAACTCATTCCCGAGGCCGGACACTCCTCGAACCTGGAAAACCCCAGAGCGGTCAACGAGGCCATCGGGTCGTTCCTCGAATCAGTCTACGACTGACGCGACGGCGTCGATGTGACCCAAATAATCATGGGACGGGGGACGTTGGCCCTCGTATGAATCGTACTCGACCGCGAATCGTCATGGACCCGTGGATCGAAGCTGGCGAAAGCGTCCGACTAAGGTATCCATGACGGACGACGAATTTGACCGCCGTGAACTCGGGACGGACGAACTCCGCGACCGCGTTGCCGCCGCGAAGGATTCAGTTGCCGACGACGCACGCCAAGACGCAGTCGACCGACAGCACGCTGCTGGCAAACTCACCGCGCGTGAACGCATTCGGTACCTGTGTGACGACGAGAGCTTTCGGGAATTTGGCCGGCTCGCAGGCCCAGCGCCAACCACCCCAGAAACCGTCGACTGGGGGCGAGCGGACGCGCCAGCGGACGGGATCGTCACGGGCATCGGCGAGATAGACGGCCGGCCGGTCGCCGTGGTTGCCACCGACTTCACGGTCAAAGGCGGTTCGATCGGTCACACGGGCGGATCGAAGCTTCGCCGTATGGGTGAACTCGCCCTCCGACGGGGGATCCCGCTGGTGTTGCTCCACGACGGCGGCGGTCACCGGATCCAGGAGGGCCTCGATGCTCGACCCTACGCCCACGGGGGTGACTTCGTCTTCCAGACGAGGCTCTCCGGATGGGCTCCGCAGGTATCAGCGATGATGGGCCCGGGATTTGCCGCTCCCACGAATTACGCCGCGACGTGCGACTTCGTTCCCATGGTCGAAGATCAGGCCACGCTTGGCGTTGCCGGCCCGGCCCTCGTTGAGGCGGCACTGGGACTCGACCTCTCGAAGGAGGAACTCGGCGGAGCCGAACTCCAGACCGGTATCACCGGCATGGCCGACGTTGCCTACCCTGACGACGAGGCGTGTCTCGACGGCATTCGTCGGTATCTCTCGTATCTCCCACAGAACGCCGAGAAAGCACCACCCATCGACGACGAATTTGAGCCGCCAACCGACGACGCGATCGACGCTCTCGGCGATATCATTCCCACGAACACGAAGCGGGGATACGATATCTACAGAGTGCTCGAGGGGGTGGTCGACCGCGGATCGTTTTTCGAACTCAAACCGAGCTACGCCCGGAACATCGTGTGTGGATTTGGTCGGCTGGCAGGCAGGCCGGTCGGCGTGGTCGCGAACAATCCTCGAATTAAGGCGGGCACGTTCGACGTTCCGGCCTGCGACAAAGCCGCCCACTTCATCAGCACCTGCGACGCCTTCGGCCTCCCGCTCGTGTACCTGATGGACGTTCCCGGTGTGCTCCCCGGCCCCGATTCCGAACGCGAGGGCATCGCCCGACACTCCGGGAAGGTTATGTTCGAGATGAACCGGGCGACCGTCCCGAAGGTGAGCGTCGTACTCAGACGGGGCTATGGGTTCGGGTACGTGCTCATGGCCGGCGGTCGATCCACGCGAAACGAGTTGACGGTCGTCTGGCCGACGGCGGAAATAGCAGCGATGGGGATTGAGGGGGCGGTCGACATTGTCTACCGCGGCGAGATCGAGACCGCCGACGATCCCGACAGCAAACGTGAGGAACTCATCCGGGAGTTCACCAACCGAACCGGTGCGATTCGTGCCGTCGAGGAGTTCGGCGTCGACGCCGCGATCGATCCCACGGAGACCCGCGAGTGGATTCTCGATGCGATCGTTCATGCCGAGACCGACTACGAGGACGACTGGCCGCCCAAGAAACATGGAATAAATCCTATATAAGCAAAGGCCGACCGACCTGGAAGTAGCCGTCGTGACGTAACAGATGGGCGTTCGACGCTCCTTAACGACCATACCGCACCACGAATTCCGGCATACGTGAATCACGGCCAAGTGATTTCGCTCACCGCACCAAGACCTAACAGCGATGAAGCCGAAGATCAATCGATGAACTACACCATTCTCCGCGTCTGGGGCATCCCCATTCGCCTGAATATTTCGCTTTTAGTATTTCTGCCGGTACTGGCCTGGCTGATCGGGAGCGGCGAACAGCTCGCGGCGTACGCGACGATAATCACAACCATCACTCCGGCGACAGCCGACGCGACGGCCCTCGCTGGCACCGATCGCTGGGTAATCGGCATGGCGGCCGCCGTTGGACTGTTCGCAAGCGTCACGTTGCACGAACTCGGCCACTCGTGGGTCGCGATGCGCTACGATATCGAGGTTGAGTCGATCACCCTGTGGATTCTCGGCGGCCTGGCGAGCCTCTCCGAGATGCCCCGAGAGTGGAATCGCGAGTTCTGGATTGCCATTGCCGGTCCCGTTACGAGCCTCCTCGTCGGGGGCGCGTGTATTGGGATCCTTGCCGTCATACCGGCGTCTGCGACTGTCGTCGTTTTCGCCGTCGGATTTCTCGCCGTGATAAACGTCATGCTTGCCGCGTTCAACCTGGTCCCGGCGTTCCCGATGGACGGTGGTCGAATTCTTCGAGCATTGCTCGCCCGGGACCGATCGTACGTGCGAGCGACGAAGATAGCCACCCGGGCCGGAACCGCGTTCGCAATCGTGTTCGTCTTCCTGGGTGTCGTGTCGTTCAGTCCGATCCTCATTCTGGTCGCCCTGTTCATCTACTTCGTCGGAAATAGCGAATCACGAACCGTCGTCCTTGGGGAATTGCTCTCCGGACTCAGTGCCGTCGACCTGGTTGTAGAAACCGAGACGGTTCCGATGAAAGCGACAGTCGATGCCGTGTTCGCGCGTCTGCTACAATCTCGTCGAACCGACCTCGCAGTCGTCGACGATACCGGTACGGTAGTGGGGGCCGTCACCGCGTCGGAGCTTCGCGACGTCGAACCCGCAGCCTACGAGACCACGACAGTTGGCTCGATCATGACCACCGATCTCCCTCGTGTCGACGCCGATATGTCTGCCTTCGACGCGCTTCATCAGTTGCAAACCAGTCGAACGGCGGTCGCTTTCGTGCATCGAGACGGTACTCCCATTGGGCTCCTCTCGCAAGCCGACTTCGCCACAGTTCTCGAAATTCGACGTGACACCGCGTCGTTTTGATCGATAGACTGGGGAGCGATTCACTGGGAGGTCGTAACCAGTCGGATAGTCCCTAAATCCACGGCATCTCACTTTCCCCCCTCCGCGGCGAAACAGCCTCAGCAACGGCAAACCTATGAGGTGCCGAATCGACACGAGAACGGTTATTACGTCATCGAGTTCTGCGAGTCGATCCAAACCGTCCCACGGTGTCTGCACGAGCAGGTCCGCACTCTATGAGCGACGGTGACGCATGCTGGGAGAACGTGATCGACAGGGTAAACGCGAACCCGACGTGGAAATCCCAGGGAAGTTCGAGTACTCGAGCCTTCGGCGCGTCACTATCTTGATCCTTCGAAGACGGTTATAGAGATAAGTGGCCTATGCGCTGTCGAGGTGGATGATTTCGATGAAGCGAATCATCGTTGTGTTCACTCCTCCACCAATGATGATCGGTCGCCCCTCGAGAGACGAGGAACGACGAACGTTTCGATCCGATCGGAATACTGCATGAGCGTCGTTCCAAGAACGCTCATAGCAAGGACGTACCCCACGCCAAACGCGTAGATCGTTTCCGCGGTTTCGGATGGGAGGGTACCACCCGCACCGGAGAGCGCCAGCGCGGCAATGATCAGAGAGAACTCACCGCGGGCAGTCATTCCGAGCGCGACTCGTGTGGAGTGACGAGCATCCAGATCGTAGATCCGACCGCCCAGATATCCGCTGACCATCTTTGTCGGCGTCGACACAACGACGGAGATGAGGATGAGAGCGACTACACCACCGAATAACAACGGATCGGTCACGAGGCCGATCCAGAAGAAAAAGACGGCGGCGAAGGCGTCACGGATCGGTTCGAGCAATCGCTCGAGTTGTCGAACGTAATCTGTCGCGGAGAAGGCCATTCCGACGAAGAAGGCCGCAACCGCTTCGCTAACGCCGAGCGCGAGCGCCGTACCGGCGACGAAAACTGAGATTCCAAGAGCTCGAAGCACGAGGAATTCATTCGAGTCAGTCGCGAAACTGCGCTGGAAAAGCGGCGTCCCGTACTGGACGATGATTACTAGTACGATAAGGAATCCGGCCGCAATCCCGATTGACTCAGATGCCCCGCCGAGGTCACCACCTCCCAAGAGAAGCGCCGAGGCGATAACGAGATACACCGCGATAACGAGATCTTCGTAGACGAGAATACCGAGCATCGGATTTGCCTCGTCGTTGGCGATCCAGCCCAAATCGAGCAGCGATTTCGTGATGATAGCCGACGAAGAGATGTATACAATTCCGGCGACCAGGAACGCAGGAACGAACGCTTGAAACAATACGTATCCGAGTACCAGCCCGATGCCGAAGTTGAGTATCAAATCGACGGTACCGGCCTTCCCGATACGGTCTTTGTTTTCGAGCAACCGATCCAGATTGAACTCGATGCCGAGAAAGAGCAACAGTAAGACGATTCCAAGTTCGGCCCCAAGTTCAATGAACTCGGTTGTCTCGAGCGAGTATGGGGCGAACCGCCCGACCACGAACGGACTCAATAGCATACCTGCCGCGATATAAAACGGAATGACCGACTGGCGGAGCTCGTTCGCAATCGCGCCGACAAGTGCGACCGTTGCGAATAATATTCCAACTTCGAGTAGTGCCACTTCACTCGCCACTGCCACTCACCTCACGAGAGCCCATCATATTGTCACTAGGGGTCGGACGCGTCGGCGGTGATGAGCGACTCGAAGCTGTGAAGGTTGTCCTGTGACCCGATGACGACGAGTGTGTCTCCGGCTTCGATCACTGTATCGGGGTCGGGAGACGAGAGAACGGTGTCTCCGCGTTGGATGGCGACGACAGATGCACCAACGCGCTCGCGGACTCGGGCATCGGCCAACGTTTCCCCGGCGAGTTCGGCATCATCGGCAACGGTATACCATTCGAGAAGGCTCTCTTCGGCAAGCATCGTCTCGACGCGGTCGCTTTGAATCGGCTGAAAGTACGATCCCTCCAGGATCGTCCCGACGGTTCTGGCCAATCGATCGGTCATTTCAAACAGCTTCTCGGCATCGGCATCTGCGTCTGCTTTCAGAAAGACTTCCCGTTTGCCAGTATTGTGGATAACGATGACTACCCGCTCGCCGCCGGTAAGCTCAACCTCGAATTTCTTGCCAACGCCGGGTAAATCTGATTCGAAAATGCTCATAGTAGCATTCGTAGCGGAGGATACATTAAAGGGCAACTCCGATCATAAAACTGCGCATACCCTGGATGGGTGAGACAGCTCGATTCCAAACTACCTGGTTCTCTCAGTCCAAGTATGTAACTCCCGGTAGACCGTCTTCTAAGGTGGCCAGAAATATTGTTTTGGTGGGATACATTCCTCATTATTGGCCCGAATATCGCCGGAAACTAAACGATTAATCGTACCGTGGGTATCGTATCAACCGTAGGAAGACAGTCGGTGTTAGCAAGCTCTGGGGTGGGTGACACCCATCAGCCAATCACGTCGTGAGTCCACCTTGCTCACGAAAGATATGTCACTGTCTTCCGTTTCTCATCAGACTTTGTATTTCGTCCACGAGGACGACTCATCCACGACAGAGTTGCACCGGCATATCACAGCCGCTATTCGATCGGATATCACGGGCCGAGATATCCCCACGCCACCAACCGATCGCCGTCCGTTTCGATCCAGCACTCGCCGATGTCGTCACGGTAGTAAAGATTCGGGATGACGATGTTATCAATCCGCTCGTAGACTGCTTTCTGGGCCGCACGCATTGTCGGCCCCTTACCACTCGCGATGGCGACGATCCCAGAGGTGCCAGCTACGCGCCACTGGCCGTCGACATATTTCGTGTCCTCAATGTGAATCCCGTCTTTGTTTTCGGACTGAGTAACAATGGTAGCGTTCCGTGAGTTCTCATCGAAAGTATTCACGTCGTCGCTTCCTTTGACGTGTGGCCTAAAAGCAAGCCGGAGGAGGGAATTGAACCCTCGACCTAATCCTTACGAAGGATTCGCTCTGCCAGGCTGAGCTACTCCGGCGCGACACCCACAACTCGGTCAATAATCGGCATAAGGGTTGCGAATCGTTACTCTTCAATCGGCTTCGAGTCGGACATCGAGACAGACGTTCTCCTCGTGTGGAGCATACGATCGAACGACCCGACGGGTCTCGACGGAGACCTCGTATTCTGTCCCCGCAGCCCGTCGAATCGCCGCCTCTCCGGGTCCGAACGGATCGTCCTCGTGCTGAATGTCGTAGTAGTGGATCGTACAGTCGTTGCCCGCTAACTCCATCGCGGTGGCAAGAAACTCGTCGGCACTGTGTGGGAGGTTCATCACGATGCGATCGGCCCAGTCGTCGTACCCCTCGACGTCTCGGACGTCACCGTAAATGGCCGTCACCTGATCGCTCACGCCGTTTCGGTCGGCGTTGCGAACGAGGTAGTCGATCGCGGCCTCGTTGACGTCGACGCCGACCGCCTCCGCTCCACGCAGCGCCGCGGGGATAACGAACGGTCCCACTCCGGCGAACATGTCAAAAAACCGTTCGCCATCTGCGACCTGTTCCGTCACCCGCCGCCGTTCGGTCGCCAGACGGGGCGAAAAGTACACCTCGGCGATGTCGAGTTCGAACGCGCAGCCGTACTCGCGGTGGACCGTCTCGGTACCGTCACCGGCGAGGTGTTGCCATCGGCGGATCCGTCGCTCGCCCTCGATCGGCGAAGCCCGATCGAGGACGGTTTTTACCGGCAGATCGGATGCCATGATCGCCTCCGCGATTGCCCTGGCACGTTCCTCGTCGTCCTCGTCGAGGATGACGATGTCCCCCAGACGCTCGTAGGACGGTTCGAAGCCCAGGAGATCGCGAGGGAGGGTCTGTGTGGTGCGAGGATTTGGATCGCGATCGACGACGGCGAGTTCATCGACGACAGGTGCATCCACGGAGACGTCTGCATCCAGGGCTACGCCTGCCTCCTCGGCGAGGTCTACATCCTGGGCGCCAAGAAGGGTCTCCAGATCATCGGGAACACCTACGAGGGGGATGTAGAGGAGGTCCCCCTCGCGTTCGATCTCGAAGTCGTCCGAGATCAGATCGTGCTCGGCGAGTACCTGCCGGATCGACTCGCCGGACTCCCGGGGAACCCGGACGCAGGGGACAGCCATCGGTGATCGATCATCGATGCGCCCGGCGGTAAGCCTGACGCTTCCCGAACAGGCGGTGGAAACGCTTTGGGAGGGCTTTTTGCGATCGGCCGCCCACTCCGGCTATGCTCACTTTCGTCGGGCTCGGGCTGTACGACGAACGGTCGGTCACGATCCGCGGGCAGGAGGCCATCCGATCCAGCGACCGGATCTTCGCGGAGTTCTACACTAGCCGACTCACGGGTGCGACGATATCGGACCTCGAATCCACCCACGACGTCGACGTCGAGGTCCGAGATCGGGCGGGCGTCGAGAACGATCCCGATCAGATATTCGACGCCGCCGAGAGTGGGGACGTCGCGTTCCTCGCCGCAGGCGATCCGATGATATCGACGACTCACGTGGATCTTCGGCTTCGAGCCATCGAGCGCGGGATCGAAACTCGCGTGATCCACGGCACCACCGCCTCGTCAGCTGCAGCCTCTCTGACCGGCCTCCAGAACTATCGGTTCGGGAAAGCCACGACGGTACCGTTTCCGTACGCCCACGGAGGCGGCCGATCGACACGGGCCAGAACCGGCGACGAGTACACCCCGACGGTTCCCGGAAGCGTCCTCGAAACAATCGAGGACAACCGCAACCGAGGGCTCCACACACTCGCCTACCTCGATATCAAGGTCGGGATCGGCCCGCGGGGACCTGACCCGGACCACGAGGAATACATGACGGCCGATTTCGCCGCAGAAATGCTCGCAGAAAGCCTCGGAGAGGAGACGCTCGGCGTGGTCGTCGCCCGGGCCGGAAGCGAGGCACCCCTCGTCCGAGCCGATCGTCTCGACGCCCTCGTCGACGAGGAGTTCGGCGACCCGTTGCACCTACTCGTCATTCCGGGGGAGCTCCACCACGTCGAACGGGAGGCGCTGTCGGTGCTCGGGGGTGCATCCGACGACGTACTTCCCACCCAGTGAAAACCTAACCCGAGACGCGACGATGGCCCGGCCGTTACCAGTAAATTTCGTCTGCGCGATGTCTCGAATCGTATGCGGCGAGGCCCTCGCCGAGAAGCCACCGCATCCGGAAGTCGTCGTACACCGTGGAATGCGTGTAATCGACGAACGTCGTGGGGAACCGCAGCCCGTCGTCTTCGACCGCACTCACTACGCCGGTGAAGGCGTGCTTGTGACGTCGGTCTGTGACGTAACAGCTCGCGACCGGAACGGTCTGTGCCCACGGGGGGACCGCCTGCAAGGCCTCCATCGACCGAAACACGTACTCCCAGCAGAACATCCCGGTCTCGTCTGCCTCGAGCAGCGATTCGAAGTCGACCGGCGAGGTGAAGTGACGCCGAAGGTCGGTGAGCCCGAAGATCACGTTGTCCTCGATCGATCCGGCAAGGTAGCGTGGGACGTCATAGCTCGAGTGCTCGCGGAATCCTTCGATCAGCCCGTCGACGACAGCCGCCGTCTCAGTCGGGTCGACGCCGGTGAATCGTTGGACGAGTGAAGGATCCACATCGCGATCGTATCCACCCCGGAGTGCAGCCACCGCGTCCGGACTGGTCTCGGCAGCTGCCAGTCGATCGAAAAATGCCTCGGGCTGGTGGAATTCGAAAGTGTACTCGCCGGCATTGAGCGCCGATCCGACCGTGAACAGCCCCGTCAGTCGCCCGTCGAGGCCGAGTTCGGCATCGAGGTTGGCGACGTCGGCTTCGACGTTCGATCCCGGATTGTCGTCGAATTCGACCAGACGGGCGGAGCCGTCGATCACGAGGCCGACGCCGTCGTCGGCGAGCCACACACGGACGTCGTCGAACGTCTCATCGTACGTCAATCGAAGATGTTCCGTCAGAAGCGATTCGAGGTCCTGAGCGAGCAAATTCGTGCCGAACCCGAGTTCGCCGTACCCCAGCATCGTGTTGTGTACGGCGCGACCGCCACCGACCGCGCCCACCGTGGCTCCAGCCCCGAGGAGGAACTGTCGTCTCGACATGGATTCGAGTCGATCCCGATATTGGCGAATCTCCGAGGCGGATCCGGCGGCCGATTCTCCAGTCGCCGACGGCGTTGCGTCGTCGGCCACCGTCACTCCCCTCCGTCGTCTCCAGATCCCGGCGACTCGATCGAGTCCCCTGTCGCGCCCAAGGCGTCCGACGATCCGCCGTCCGCGACAGGAGCCCCGCCGGACCCCCCGCTCCCGCCGTCCCGGAACGAAACCTCCTGTCCGGTCACGAGCGCGTAGAGTTCCTCGATGATTTCGTAGAGTTCAGGAAGCCAACGGGCGATCAGCAGGCCAATCCCGATCAGGACGAACACCGCGAGTCCCTGGGCAATGATTCGATCGGCGACAAAAAAGGAGACGCGAGAGGGGTCGGTGAGACCGAACGCAAACATGACCGGGCCTTCCAGCGTAGCGTAGTCGAACCACTGGTACCCGTTTGCGACGGCGATGAACACGTTACGGGCGATGTTCAGCACCCAGATGATACCGATCGCGATCCCGAGGGCCGCAAGCTTCCGGCGAAGGGGGGCACGGACTGCGGCGACGAGGCCGCCGAAGACTGACATGGCACCGATCCCGGTGCAGGCGAAGACGATCCGCGAGGCTCTATTGGATTCGGGGAACCAAAACGTGTTTGCGAGTGACGTCTTGCCCGTGGGATCCTGGATTAGCTGTACGCCCTCAGCGTACCCGATCCATTGAATACCGACGGCAGTCTGATGTGCGACGGTTTCAATAAGAAAGCCCTGGGCGGCCGCGGAGGTCGTAAAGGGCAGATAGATGAGGCCCATGAGGGCGACGGCACGCGAGAGCGTGAGGAGTTCCCCACGACCCTTGAATACCCAGTAGCCAACGTAGAAACACGCGGGGACGGCGACGATGATGAGGAACGTTTCTACGATACTCCGCATTACGAAGGCAAAGTGTTGAATCAGCAGGAACCAGAAGACGCCGAAGAGCCACCAGGCGACGCCCGTGATACGCGGAGCCAGGTTGTCACGGCCTTGCCAATCGGCGAGGACGCCGACCAGGAATGTCCCGATGACGATCCACGCGAGGACGTCGGTGATCGGGAGGATCGACGTCTCCGCGAGTCCGGAGACGATGCTCATTGTGGAAGGGAAGGTTGAGAGTGAGTATATGTCTTGTTGTGTTGTGTGCGAGGCGCGAACATAATGAGTGCCTCAAAATGAATGAGTGGTGGGAGTTGACATCCTCCATATAGCTCATTCGAAGTGAGACCGACGAATGATCGAACGTCAAAGCCGTGAGCCTGAAACGACGGCACTTGGGCCGCGAATCCGAATTCACTCGTCGCGTTGGAGCGGCACGAACCGCACCCCACCGTGTTGCTCGCGTTCGAGACCGTCGTCAGTTTTAAATGCGCGAATCAAAACCTGTCTCCCGTTCCCAATCGGGGAGACGAGCCGACCACCGATCTCGAGTTGGTCGACGACCGGGGGCGGTATTTCGGGTGCGGCACAGGTTAGATACGCCGCGTCGAACGGTGCCCGTTCCGGCCATCCCTCCCAGCCGTCGCCCACGCGAACCTTGATATCGTAGCCGAGTTCCTCGAATCGATCACGGGCATCGGTCGCGAGTTCTTCGACGTACTCGACCGAGTACACGTTTTCTGGACCCACGATTTCGGCGGTAACCGCCGCGTGGTACCCACAGCCGGTTCCGACCTCGAGTACACGATCGCCCGGCTTGAGTTCGAGCAGATCGGTCATCACCGCAACCATGTGCGGAGCGCTGATCGTCTGTCCGGCACCGATCGGGAGCGGACGATCGGCGTAAGCGCTGTCGCGCCGACTCTCGGGGAGGAACTCGTGACGAGGAACGGATTCCAGGGCCGCAGCAGTCGTCTCACGTTCGATTCGACCCCGCTCACGGAGTTTCTCGACCATCCGTTCGCGCCGGGTCTCCGTATCGCCTTCCCGATCGTCGCGTCCGAACATCCACCTCACCAGCCGGACCATGCTCGCGGACTCGTCTCCTCGTCTCTCGCATACACCCGTTTGACGTCCTTGGCGAGCACGGTATCCCCCCGCCGTTCGTATGCCTCCCGATCGTATTCGGTCGCGTCCTCTCGGACCAGTACGCGTTCGACGGTGAAGGATTCGTCGGCGTAGTCGTGTGTTTCTCCCACGACGAAGGATTCGTCACCAGGGACCTGGATCTTCATACTACGGGTGTCGTCGTGTCGACCGTCCTTCGGGTGGAGTGTGAGGTTCACGGCGACGTTGCCGACAGCCCGACTCCAGATGGTCCGCACCGATTCGGCGGGTTCGCGCTCCGTGCGAGCCCCCTCGACAGTTTCGAGACTCGTTGCCCGGGCGGTAAGGATCGCGTCGTCTGTCTCAACGAGGAACTCCTCACCGACGGACAACTCCTCGTCCGGCGGGAGCTTCACCCGGGTTTCAATCGAATCCCCCTCCTGGGAGACAATGATTCGACGTTCGATGGTCGGCTCCTCCTCGATCATTGTCTTGTGGACGTGCCCACACGCCGAGCACCGGACGGTCGCATCGCCCCCGCCGGAGAGGACTTCGTGAACGGTCGGTTCGTCTGGCGAACACGACGGACATGTCGTCGCGACGCGCTGGTGACTCATACGGGGAGCTACAGGATCGGGACGTAAATACTGCTGGCCGTCGATCCGAGTTTGGAGACGTAGCTTCAAGAACCGAGCCCACCGAGTGGGTACATGCTCCGGCTGGCGGTCGCGACCGACGCGGAGACGTTGCGTCGAATTGGCCCACCACTTGCCGATCGCGGGATAGAGGCCGAATACGTCCCCACGCGGGAACGGACGGTAGCGCTCGAGGAGTCTTCGGAGGAGAGGCTGGGCTCCTTCGACGTCGGGTTCGTGTTCCCACCGCGCGTGATGGAGGGCGGCGTCGCGGATGCACTGCTCGATATCCCCTGGGTGAACGACCGGGTGGACATTCTCCGATCGCGGAACAAGGCCGAAACCCTCGCTCGATTGCAGGCTGCTGGGATCCCCACGCCCCGGAGCGTCTACGTCTCGAATCCCGTAGATCGCGCCGAACTCGTCGATATCTACGAACGGTTCGAACCGCCCGTGGTGGTCAAACCCAACTCCGCGACGCGTGGGATCGGCGTCGCGAAGGCGGCGGATCTGGACTCGTTTCTCGGAATCTGCGATTACCTCGAGTTGGTTCACGACTTTCCGGCCACAGGCGACCGGTCGTTTCTGGTCCAGGAGTACCTGCCAGACGCACGAGATTACCGTGCCATGGTCGTCGGTGGCGAATACGCCGGAGCCGTGGAACGACGACTCTCGGATGACGTAGGACAGACGGGGCAGTGGAAACACAACGTCCACCGGGGAGCCCACGCTGTGGGCGTGGAACTCCCACCAGAACGCCAATCGCTCGTCGAACGGACGGCAAACGCGCTTGAGGTCGAGTGGCTCGGCGTGGATTTGCTCCTCGCCGACGACCGCGTCGTCGTCTCCGAGACCAATGCACGACCGACGGTGGACGCCGAAACGAAGTACGAACCGGGATTCTACGACCGTCTCGAGAAAATTATCCGGGATACCACACCCTGAAGAGATCCCGACAGGAACGGCTTCAGTTTAGATCGATGTTGGCCGAACCTTCGGCCCGATCGAAAGAAATCTCGAGGACGCCGTTGTTGAAGGATGCGGACGCGGAGTGTTCATCGACCCGGGCCGGTAGGTCGATCCGTTCCTCGAAGTCGCGATGGTCAGTGGCCGCCGAGATCGTGACCGTCCGGCCGTCGCATTTGACGCCCAGCGAGTCCCTCTCGACGCCGGGCAGGTCCGCGACCACACGAACCGACCCGTCTTCGTCGTAGACCGAGACATGGGCGTCACTGCCGAAGCCGGTGCTCCCGGTCCCGATGCCGTTCGCCATTTCGTTCATCATCCGCTCGATCTCGCCAAAGAGGTCCTCGAACGGATCATCGCGGTCATCTCGGCGCATGAGGGAGACTAGAGCGGTACCGCAGAAAAACCTTGTGAGGGCGGCAGTCGACGAATACTCGGGGGTACTCGAACAGCGTCATCCCGACGTTCGCGATTCGCGTCGTTTGGTCACATATCTATTCCCCGATCTCTAAGGATGAAACCGTCATGGACCAGAATTTAATATCGCCATATATGGTTTGAGGTAATATTTGTTGATACTCAGGTGGGATTTTGGAAACTGTAAGACGGCGTGAGGATACGATCGATAATTCCAACCATTATCCGGCGATATTTGCTTATATACCACCAGAAATTCGGTATTCCGTAGTCTTCGCCCTACGAAAAATCTATGCGGTGACCACTATTTGGTCACGTTTACTGAATTGCGACCACGTCGCTGGCCATCACTCCCGCCGAAACGGCGAGGGAGTCTCCTAATTCACCACACGTCGAACGCACTGATATCTCGTCGACGCCCGGGATTGCGGTGTCAATACAATTAGCAGAACGGATTTAATCCTCAAAGCGATTCTACTTTCCGGACGAATTCAATCCTCCGAGCCCCCTGTCGCGAACGAACTCTAAACCGTTGGGGTAGGGAGCGTCTCTACCCCGAGAAGCCCACTCCCAGCGCCTCGTCCGTCATTGCGGTTGATTCGTCGGCCGTGGCCGTCTCAAGGACGGCCCGAATCGCGTCGACGTTTTCCGGCACCACGTCGGATTCCTGGTGAATCGCCTGGAACAGGTACAGGTCGCGTCCTTCCATCGAAATCGACTCCGACCAGATGCAGTTCTCCCAGAGGTCACCGCGCGGTCGGCCCCGGTCCATAGCGAACTCCTTGAGCGCACCGGCGCCGTCGATGTCGTAGTCAGCCGGCACGAGGAATAGCCGATCTTCGTCGGCGAGGTGGTCTCGGACCGCCTGGGCGTTCGGTGTGTCCTCGAGTGTGACGTTGACGCTGTGCGTGTGCATGAGCGTCGCGGGAACTTTCAGCCCGAGCGTGTCGATGGCGAGGTCCGGAAAGATGGTGTTGACGTCCGGACCGTGGTGAGAAGGGAGGGTGACCGGATTGGGGAGAATATCGTTTATCGGACCCCGACCGGACTGTGGAGGATCCCCGCCCCGGCGGACGAGGGTGACGCGCGCCTTCTCGATGCCGTATGCCTCACGAAGCGGACCGAGGAGCCGTGCGAGTCCGGTGGTGTTGCACGAAACGACGCGGACGTGATCCGCATCCGCCGCGTCCTCGAAGTTCCCTCTCGCGTTGAAAGAGGCGTCAACGAGGTCGTCGCTTTCGCCGCCCTGGTACAGCGCGGGGGTGTCGTGTTCGTCGTAGAGCGACTTGTTCTCCGCGCCGATGCCCGATGGCGTGGCGTCGACGACGACATCGGCTGCCGCGACGAGGTCCTCAACGGGACCGGCGATCTCGATTCCCGCCTGACCGAACGCGTCCATTCGGTCCTCGATCGCGGCATACAATGGATAGCCGTTTTCTACGGCGAGTTCGGCCTCGTGATTCGGCCGTGTCTTGGCCACACCGATGAGTTCCATGTCCGGCTGGAGCGTCACGGCGTCGGCAACGCGTTTGCCGATCGTCCCGTAGCCGTTGACGGCGACCTCGATCGTCATAACTGAGACTGGCGGCGCGAGGCGAATAACCGTTTCTCTCCATCGCGGCACGCAATAATTAAGTGACGTTGCAGTTTGTGTGGTGGCATGTACCATACCGTTGCCGACACGCTGTCACTGACTGCCGATCGCAATCCCGATCGAGACGCGATCGTCTACCCCACTCGAGACCAGCGCTGGAGTTACGCAGAATTCGACGAGCGGGTGGATCGTCTTGCGACCGCCCTTGCCGATTTAGGCGTCGAAAAGGGCGATCGCGTCTCGACGATGCTGTTCAATGGAAGCGAGATCGTGCTCACGGTGTACGCCTGTGCCAGAATCGGAGCGGTATTCAACCCGCTAAACTACCGACTGCCAGCCGGCGAAGTGGAATTCATCCTCGAAGACGCCGGGTCGAGCCTGTTGATCTACGAGGACGACACCAGCGAGGCAGTCGAGGCCGCCCGACCGAATCTCTCCGTGGAAGAATACATCTACATCGACGACGACGTTCCGGAGTTCGCCCATGATTTCTACGCCCTGCTCGAATCGACCGATCCCGATCCCCCGGACGTAGCCGTCACAGGGGATGACACCTACGCGTTCATCTACACGTCCGGAACCACTGGCCGCCCGAAGGGCGTCGTACACCAGCACCGCGACATGATGGAGCACAATCTGATCTGCATCGCCGAAAGCGGTCTGCAGAAGGACGACGTGGGGCTGTCAGCCCTCCCACTGTACCACTGTGCGGAACTCCACGCGAACTTCTTCCCGCGCGTACAGATGGGTGCGACGAACGTCATCCACCACGAATTCGATCCGCAGGCCGTCCTCCAGGCGATCGACGAACACGGCGTGACAGTGTTGTTTGCCGCTCCAACGGCGTGGAACGGGCTCGCCCAGACGGCCGAGGTCGTCGACGCCGACACCTCGTCGTTGCGGCTCGGTCTGTACGGTGCCTCGCCGATGCCCGCCGACGTACTCGAAGCGTGCATGGACCACTTCTGCGACGACTACCTCCAGGCATACGGGATGACGGAAATCGGTCCCTGTGGCACCTTTCAGCATCCCGACGACCAGATTCCAAAGCAAGGATCCGCCGGCGTCCCTGCACTGAACCACCGAGTTCGAATCGTCGAACCTGACGCAGATCCTGACGATCGCGTGCCCCAAGGAGAGGTCGGGGAGATCCTCCTGGCCGGTCCGTGCACCATGTCCGAATACTGGAACCGACCGGAAGCGACGGCTGAGTCGTTGAAGGAAGCGAATGGCGTCGAGTGGTACTTCTCGGGTGATCTCGGGTATCTCGACGAAGACGGCTACCTGTTCGTCGTCGATCGCAAGGACGACATGATCATCTCCGGCGGCGAGAACATCTACCCGACCGAAGTCGAGGACGTCCTCTTCGGCCACCCCGACGTCGTCGAGGCGGCGGTGGTCGGCGAACCCCACGACGAGTGGGGCGAGACGGTAGTGGCGTACGTCGTGGGCGAGACTGACGCCGACGAACTCGACGCGTTCGTCCGCGAAAGTGACGATCTCGCCGATTTTAAACGCCCCCGTGAATACAACTTCGTCGCGGAGTTGCCGAAAAACCCGAGCGGCAAGGTCCAGAAATTCAAGCTCCGCGAGGAGTGATCGGAAACACGAGCATCGATCGGACGGCGAAGCCGAAGCTTCTTGCGGCACTCGACCTCATCACCGGACATGTCCGAGGATCCACTCGAACTCGCAAACGTCGACGCGGTCGAGTCGGCGGCAACGACGGCGCTCGACCAGTGTCTCGCACTCGAGGCTGGCGAGACGTTCCTGGTCGTCACCGACGATAAACGGGAACCGATCGGGGAGGCGCTCTACGAGGCAGCGCTCGACCTGACCGACGACGCCAGTATTGTTCGGTATCCGCCAGGCCCACAGCACGGGGCCGAGCCGCCGGATCCCGTCGCGGGGGCGCTGGCCGAGTCCGACGTGTTCCTCGCGCCCACCTCGAAAAGCATCACGCACACGCGAGCCCGTTCGAAGGCAACGGAATCGGGGGCTCGCGGGGCAACGCTGCCGGGCATCACTGAGGAAGTGTTCACTGTCGGTCTGGACGCCGATTATGACGCGATCGCACGCGAGTGCGAACGAATGCTACAGCTAGTTGAGGGGGCGGACGAAATCAGGGTGACGGCCCCGGCGGGAACCGATATCACGTTTCACATCGGCGACAGGCTCTGGCGCGACGACACCGGTATCGTCCACGGGGCGGGCGATTTCTCGAACCTGCCCGCGGGTGAGGTGTTCGTGAGTCCCGAATCCGCGGACGGAACCTACGTCGTCGACGGCACGATTCGGCCCCACGGCGTGCTCGAGTCGGGTCGAACCGTCCGCTTCGACGTCGAAGACGGGTTCGTGACTGCAGTCGACGACGAGGCCATCCGTGAGGATCTGGAGACCGCTGCCGAGGCAGTCGGTCGGGACGCATACAACCTCGCCGAACTCGGGATCGGCACGAATCTCGGTGTCTCCGAACTCGTCGGAAGTACCTTGCTCGACGAGAAGGCGGCTGGGACCGTCCACATCGCTGTCGGCGACGACGCCGGAATCGGAGGCGACACCGACGCGCCAATTCACATGGACGGCATCATCCGGGAACCGACCGTGATCGTCGATGGCACCGAAATCCAGCTTCCGAACACAGAGTGATCGGACGGGTAGCGTGAGGAGAATCGATCTCGAACGGGCGCCCATTCAATACCGACGGAGCGTTCGGGCCGGTGGTTTACAGGAGGCGATTCTGCCACATAGAGCGCGTGTACCTTCTAGGGTAGCTTTTCGTCCCACGCACTCTCGCCGAGGCGACTCTGCGACATAGAGCGCGTGTACCAGTTCGTGGGAATTCGAGGTGATATGAAGGACTGGTCGCTCGAAGGGTGAGATATGCACCTTGGAATGATCGTGGAGACGGCGGACGCAGAGCGCATCTGGAATGGCTTCCGACTTGCAAACACAGCACTGGATGCCGATCACACTGTGTCGGTGTTTCTCCTCGGCGACGGCGTCAGGGCGGCCGACGTCGATACCGAGTCGTACAATCCACGCGGCGTCGTGCGGAAGTTCACGAACGACGGCGGCGAACTGTTGGCGTGTGGGACGTGCCTGGACGCGCGAAATCTCGAATCGTCCGACCTCAGACCACGAGCCTCGATGGACGATCTGCTCACCATCGTCGAGGAGGCCGAGCGGGTCGTGACGATCGGGTAGCCCCTGTGAAGGAACGCCGCCTCACGGGACTTTATTGACCGTGGGTACCCACTCGGTGCCATGGGATCACACATCGAGGAATTGGGTACCGAATCGCTGGAGGTGCATGTGAGCGAAGACGGGCTGGTCGCCCGGGCAACGATCGACCGACCCGACGTCCACAACGCGCTCGACGAAAACGTGCTTGATGGACTCTCCGACGTACTCGCCGCCACCGAGGAATCCGATCTCAGGGTAGTCGTGATCAGGGGCGCGGGTGGGACCTTTTGTTCGGGCGGTGATCTTCAGGGGATGGACGACGCTGAAGAGCGGACCGTGACCCAGCGTAGACGTAACGTCTCGGGGCTGTCGGACCTGTTCGATCGCATGGTCGCAGCAGATGCGTTGACCGTCGCCGCTGTCGAAGGATACTGCCTCGCTGGCGGCTGTGGCCTCGCCGCCGCCTGCGACGTCGTCCTCGCAGCCGATGATGCCGAGTTCGGGACGCCAGAGGTGAACGTCGGCCTCTTTCCGATGCAGGCGATGGCCGCAATCATGCCGGCCGTCTCCGAGAAAAAGGGCCTCAAGCTGCTGTTCACCGGCGAACACGTTGATGCGACGACCGCCGAGGACATCGGCCTCGTGACCGACGTGCTGTCTTCCGACGAGTTCGACGCCGAACTCGACGACTACGTCGACACGCTTGCTGGAAACAGTCCCGTCATGATTTCGATGGGTAAGGAGGCCTACTACACCCAGCGTGACATGTCGTTCGCGGAATCACATCGCTACGCGAAAGAGATGCTCGCCCTCCTGATGGAAAGCGACGATCATACTGAGGGCGTTCGGGCGTTTCTGGAAGAGCGCGATCCCGAGTGGAAACGCCGGTAATTCTGTTCCGGGCGGCGATCGCGTTCGAATCGACCGCGGCGTGGAGACAGAAAGTGACTTTGGGGTTCGGTATCTGGGGGCACACATGGACGACAGGAGGTGTCCCCGACTGGGGAATCGATGAAGATCACGATCGACGAGTCCCCCGACGAGGAGACCGCCCGGGCAATCGTCAGCGCGCTGTCGTCGCACCTGGATCGCACTGTCGAACTCCGGGCCGGTGGCGAAACGGTCGCCACGGTGAGCGACGACTGGGACGATCCGATCGTCACCGACCGGGAGCGACGATTGCGCGAGGAGATAGAAACAATCCTCGAGGGTGGCCCAGAGCGCGGCCACGAAAAGATCGACGCACTCGGGAAGCTGTTCGTGCGCGATCGCCTCGAAATGATCTTCGATGAGATTCGCTATGAGGACGGCACGTTCGCACGGCACGACGCCGACGGCGAACTGCCGACCGACGGTATGATAACCGGCGTGGGAACAATCCGCGATCGAACGGTGTTTTTCGCGGCCAACGACTACACAGTCAAGGCTGGCTCGCTGGGACAGATGGGAGTCGAAAAGGAGATGCGAATCGCAGAACGTGCTGTAGAGGCCGGTGCACCGATCCTCCGGCTGATCGACTCCACGGGTGCCAGACTCGACGTGGACGAACGCGAACCCGGAGAGACCCACATGGGCCGGTATCGTGGTGGGCGCATGTTCTTCAACCAGTGCATCCACTCGGGACAGGTCCCACAGATCGGGGTCCTGTACGGACCCGACATCGCGGGGTCGGCCTACACGCCAGTGTTTTGCGACTACCTCGTGATGGTGGAGGAGATTTCGGGGATGGCGATCGCGAGCCCACGGATCGTCGAGGCGGTGACCGGTGAACAGACCGACATGCAACGACTCGGCGGTCCCGACGTCCACGCGAAACACTCGGGCAGTGCAGATCTCGTCGTGAAAGATGAATCGGCAGCGGCCGACGCAGTCCGCGACCTGTTTGGGTATCTGCCACAGCGTCATAACGCCCCGCTGCCGTCCCACGATCCAGTCGCACCGGCTGCCAATCCGAAGGGGCTCGACGACGAGATCCCGTCTGCGCCGAACGAGGCGTATGATGTCCTCGACGTGATCGATCGACTCGTCGATCGAGACTCCTGGTTCGAGCTCAAACCGCGGTTCGCCCCGGAACTCGTCACCGGCCTCGCACGGGTAAACGGCCGTCCGGTAGGATTCGTTGCCAACCAGCCGGCGGCAAAGAGCGGCGCAATCTTCCCCGATTCCGCCGAGAAGGGAGCTGGCTTCGTGTGGACCTGCGATGCGTTCGGAATCCCGCTCGTGTACCTGTGCGATACGCCCGGATTCATGGTGGGGTCAGCGGTCGAACGCGAGGGTGTCCTCCAGAAGGGCCGCAAATTCATCTACGCAACCTCGAATGCCCAGGTCCCTCAGATCAGTGTCATCACCAGGAAGGCGTACGGCGCGGGAATTTATGCGATGGCGGGTCCCGCCTTCGATCCCGACGTGACGCTCGCCCTCCCGAGTGCCGAGATTTCGGTGATGGGACCCGAGGCTGCCATTAACGCCCTCTTCGCCGAAGACATCGAGGAGTTACAGGGCGAAGAACGCGAGGAGTTCGTCGAGAGCCTGCGCGAGGAATACGCGAAACGGATCGACATTCGCTCGCAGGCCGCCCGGATGCAGGTCGATGAGTTGCTCCCGGCCGGCGACCTCCGGGATCAGCTCGTCGAGCGGTTGGGGGTCCTTCGCGGGAAACGCCGGACGGAACGAGACCGGTATCACGGAACAGTGTTGTTTTGACGGCGCTGAAGTGGTGGCTCCAAACGACTGGAGCATTCGCGACGATTGAAGGATAGTTACGTACTATCGATGAGGCGTACCTTCGTTCCTCCCGTGACCCCGGGATATCTTTCAAACCGCTCCCGGTAGGTGAATCGAAGGGAACACCGAATCCGGATTCACTACCGGCCCTCACACGGGCGGCTGGGCGAGGAGCTGACCACCGTCGACGACGAAGTAACTCCCCGTGACGTACGCGGCGGCGGAACTCGACAGGAACAGCGTGATCGGGACGCAATCTGCCACGGCCCCGAGCCGATCCGCGGCGAGATCTCCCTCGACGATTCGATCGACGGCGTCCTCGTCGATCACGTCCATGATGCCCTCGGTCCTGATGACGCCTGGGGCGACGGTGTTCGCTCGCACGCCGTGGCGCGCCCACTCCGATGCGACGGTTTGCATGAGGTTGTGAACGCCGGCCTTGCCGGCGCCCGAATGGGCGTGAAAGGGCGCGCCGCGAACGGAGTTCGTGGCACCCATCGAGACGATGACGCCACCGCCCCGGTCGATGAGGTGCTCGCCGACCGTGAAGGTACAGTTCGCGGTTCCGTCGAGGATGGTCCCGACGACGGAACGCCACCCGTTCGGTGAGAGGTCCTCGGCCGGCGAGAGGAAGTTCGCCCCGGCATTATTCACGAGGATCGAGACGTCCCCGAGTTGGTCCAGGACGGTCTCGAGCATGTCGTCCACCTCCTCGGGTTTGCGGACGTCGACCGTCGTGGCACAGACGTCGACGCCTCGATCTTCGATTTGTGAGGCCACGGGGTCGAGATGGTCCATCGACCGACTTGCAATCGCCACGTCGGCCCCGTGATCGGCGTAGGCCAGTGCGACCTCGCGACCGATGCCGGTCCCGCCGCCGGTGACGAGGGCCGTCTCGCCCTCGAGGAGGTCCGGGACGAACAGCTCGGTACTGGGTGGCGTCACCTCGAACGTCATCGGTTCACGTTCATGATCTCGCGGGCCTCGTCTGGGGTCGCGGGTTCCCGTCCGACCTGTCTGGCGAGGTCGACAGCCGCCGCGACGAGGTCAGCGTTTTCGTCCGCCATCTCGCCGTCGGGGAGGTAGAAATTGTCCTCGAGACCGACGCGAACGTTGCCACCCATCGAGAGTGCGGCGGCCACGAGCGGCCACTGGTCTTCGCCGATCCCGATGACCTGCCACGTGGAGTCGTCGGGCAGCTGTCGTACCTGATGGGCGAGGTTTTCGACTGAGGCGGGAATTCCGCCAAGGACCCCCATAATCAGGCTTACGTGGTACGGATGTTCGAGGACGCCGTCCTGGAGCAACGGTTTCGCGTTCCCGAGGTGGCCGGTGTCGAAACACTCCAGTTCGGGTGTCACGCCGGCGTCGTTCATCCCCGCGAGCAACTCCTTGATCTCCGCGAAGGGATTTTCGAAGATCAGATCGAAGACGAAGTCACCCCGGTTTTCGGAGTACTTCGCGTAGTTCATCGAACCCATGTTGAGAGCCGCGATTTCGGGTTGGACCTCGCGTACGTATTCGAGACGCTCCTCGAGGGGGACTCCGACAGCCCCGGTCGAGAAATTGATCACGATGTCGGTCCGGTCGCGGACGGCGTCGTATATTTCGCGATACGTCTCCGTCGAATACGTCGGATCGCCCTCGTCCGTTCGCGCGTGAATGTGGGCGACGGCCGCGCCGGCCTCGCGGGCGGCAGCCGCCTGTTCGGCGATTTCGACCGGCGTGTAGGGAATCCCCGGACACTGGTCGCGCGTCGTGAGCGCCCCCGTCAGCGCGGCAGAGATCACAACGGTGTCGGAATCGTTTCCCTTCGTCGACTCCTGGCGTTCGTACATCGTCGTCACGACGACCACCTCGATTCGACGTCGAAGGTGCTGTCAGTCGGTCGCATGTCCATGTGATGTCACCGCACAGGTGTAAATACTACCGGTGATTCTCGAATTGTGGATCAGCTCCACCGCCAAGAATCGATCCCGACAGCAATATGTAATATGCCACCATTAGCCACACCCTGCCATGGAGTATTTCGACGGCGAACCTCTCAGCCACGTCGGTGACCTGCCAGCGATGGCGGCTCACAGGTACGGCGACAAGACGGCAGCCAGATTTTACGATCAAGAGTTGACGTTTGCAAACCTCGAATCGCGGGCAAACGGCGTCGCACACGTCCTTTCCGAACGGGGGACCGAGCCGGGAGAACGGATCGGCCTGTACATCCCGAACTCGCTCCAATATCTCGAGTCGTACTTCGGCATTATCAAGGCTGGAGCGGTGCCGGTGCCGCTCAACCTCAGGATGGCACCCAACACGCTGGAGTACGTCCTCCGCAACGCGAACGTCGACCAGATGATCGGGTCGGCGCTGCTCGCCGGGGGACTCGACACCGAGGAGGGGCGGGTCATCGGGCCACTCGAACTCGCCGAACGTGCCGACGTCGGCTCGCTGTACGTCGACGGCGTCGAGGGCGACCCTGTGATCGAGTACGGTCCAGCAATCGAGGCCGCGCCGCCAACTTTCGACCGACCCGACCGTGACTTCGACGACGTCGCGTTACAACCATACACCTCGGGGACGACCGGACAACCGAAGGGCGTGCTGTTGACCCACGAGAACCTGCTCAAGACGATCGAGGCATACGACACCGGCGGGTTGACCGTCGACCCGGACTCGACGATCCTGCTCGTCCTGCCGCTGTTTCACATCTACGGCCTGAATGCAGTCGTGGGAACCTACGTGTACAAGGGGGCGGAGATGATCCTGCAGCCGCGCCCGGAACCGGTGGCGATGCTCGACGCCATCGACACTCACGACGTCACCGACTTCGCCGGCGTTCCGGCAATTTATACCATGATGTGGCGCGAATATCGGGAGAACCCCGACGCCTACGATCTCTCATCGCTCGAGTCCGTCGTGTGTGCGGCCGCGCCGCTTGCCGACGAGGTGAGACGCACCATCGAAGCCGAGTGGAACGTTCCCATGACAGAAGGTTGGGGCATGACGGAGACGTCGCCCGCCGGAACCTCAGAGCCGTCCCGCGGAGTCAGAAAGGCCGCGGGCTGCATCGGCCCGCCGCTCAACAACGTCGAGATCAAGCTCGTCGATCCCGAGACGCGAGAGACGAAGGTCGCACCCGACCAACTCGAACCCTACGTCGATCCCGACCTGGATACCGAAAACCCGGATTCCGTGACCGGCGAAATCGCTATCCGCGGGCCGACCGTATTCCAGGGCTACTACGAGATGCCCGAAAAGACCCAGGCCGTCTTCGACGACGAGGGCTTCTTCTACACCGAGGACATCGCCCGCGTCGACGAAGATGGCTACTTCTGGATGGTGGATCGAGCGGACGACATGATCATCTCCGGCGGCGAGAACATCTATCCCGCAGAGGTCGAGGACGCACTCTACGAACACCCCGAAGTGGCCGAGGCCGCCGTCGTCGCCGCATCCCACGAACTCAAGGGAGAGGCACCGGTCGCATTCGTCGTTCTTGAGGAGGGCTCCGACCTCGACGAGGAGGAACTTCGGTCGTTCTCGCTCGATCACGTCGCGACCTACGCACACCCGCGACGGATCTTCTTCATCGACGAATTACCCCGTAGTGCCACCCAGAAGGTCCAGCGATACAAGCTCGAAGCAGAGGTAGCCGAACGACTCGACGGTGACCTCGAATCGAGCGAGGAACTGTAGCTCGCTGTCGACGACCAAGCCCTCACGAGGCACCTCCGTCTCAGCCGCGAAAGTCCCCCTTTGGATCGATCGCCCGGACAGTTTCGACCAGCCGATCGTCGGCGGGATTCCACGATTTAACCTCGACATCCTCGGCAACGCGGACGTCCCAGCCGACGGCATCCTCGAATTCCGCGAGTCTGTCGGCTACCGATTGCGGCCCATTCGCCGGCACGAACACCACTTCGATCCGGAGTTCGCCGTCGCGTTTCCTCAGGATGCCGTACTGCGTACACACGGTCGTGACGTTACGTCCGGGACCGGTCACGAACTCGACCTCGTCGACGAGCCGCCGCGGGGAAGCCTCCACGATCAGTATGACCTCGTCGGCGTTCGAGAGGGCATCGTTCGCCCCGCCGGAGCCGACGAACGGCTTGCCGCCGAGGTAGCTGGAGTTGACGTTTCCCTGGCGATCGATCTGGGCACCGGTCAACAGCGCAAGGCTCCGGGCGTGTTCGATCACGGCCCCGAGGGCGAACGTCGAGGTATCGACCACGGCAGCTGACGGGAGGGCTCGCGGCGTGAAAATGTAGCCATCCGATCGGGGCGGCGTGAAGTCGTAGGCCCCGGATTCGATCAACAGAGGCAGTGCCGGTCGGTCTTCGCGGTCGCACAGCTCGCTGTAAAGCCACGAGGCGAGATGCGACACCCCGATCCCACCGAAGACCACCTCGAAGTCGTCACCACGGGTGCGGTCGTCGAGGAGCCGGGCGGTTCGAACGATCATTCGCTCCTTGTCGGACGGCGGTTCGGTCGTCGTCTCCCGAGAACGATCAGCCGCCAGACCCTCCGCAAGCCGTCCCTGTGGCCACGTTCCAGCCGTGAGCTGCCGAAGTCGATCCTCCCCGAGCGACTGGAGGTAGCCCATCCAGTCCGTCCCGAGTATCCACTCCTCGACCCACGATTCGAGCGTCGATTGCTCCGTGCTGGCCGCCCGTAACGAAAGCAGGAAGTCGCGGTCGTAGCCGTAGTCCGTAACGCCACCGATGCCCTGGGGATTGTAGCACGGGCCGGGATGTGCGCCAAACGGTGCCTCGACGACCGCGTCGACGGCGTAGCCGGGGATTGTCGCTGCATCGCTGTGGCGTCGAATCACGGACTCGTCGACTATGCGTTCCACCGTGACGATCACCCGATCGCTCGCGTAGACGCCCCACGGGCCCTCGGACCGAATCGGCGCCACGATCGTATTGCCGGCGCGGTCGGCGACGAGGCCGTGAGTGAACGTGACGTCGGGTTCGAGCGGTGCAATGAGGTGCGCGTCGCCATCGCCGACCGGATTCTCGATCGTCGTCGTCCGGGCGTCAGGACCGATCGAACTTCCGGCGAGCGAGTTTGTCGCCGCGAACGGAACCCCGAGTGCACCCGCGCGGAGTCGCTGGATGATCGTGAGGTAGGTCCAGTCCTCGAGCGTCACGTCTCCCTCGGCGATGTGCTCGCGATTGACGGGATGTAGCCTCGGCGACGGATAGCCCAGTCCCGTAAATGCAGAGATCAACCGGTCGACGGCCCCGGCCTGAATTAGCGGCCCGGCCCAGGCGCCGGTGTTGATTCCAGCGAGGGTGAGGCGCTCGCCTTCGGGGAGGTCCTCGTCCCAGTACTGTCGCACGAGTTCGTGGACGACGGCGTAGGAGAACTGGTAGCCGGTGCGGGCGTGAATCGTATCGCCCGGTCGCACGAGGTCGTCGATGGCCGACTCGAGGTCGGTGATACCATCCATGTCGAAACTGCACTCGGGGGGCCCTCTTGTAATCTGGCCCCGATCGTCGATTTCCCTCTCGTCTCAGGCCTCGCGTTCGTCGTACATCTCCTCGATGCGGTCGGCAAAGTTCGACTGGATGTCGCGGCGGCGCTTTTTGAGCGTGGGCGTGAGTTCGTCCTCCTCGACGCTGAGAGCGCGTCCGAGGAGGGTGAATTTCTTGACAGTCTGATATTCGGCGAGATCCTCGTTTGCGTCCCCGACCTCCGCTTCGAACAGCGACTGGATCGACGGGTGGTCGAGCAGAGTCCCGGGAACGGCCACGGTTTCGTCGCCATCCCTCCGCACCGCGTCCTCGTTGTAATCGATGCCCTCGGCGTCGGCGTAGGAGAGCATAACGTCGAAGTTCGGCTGGAGCAACGCGGTGACGTATTTTTGCCCCTCGGCGATCACCATCGCCTCTGCGACGTGGTCCTGTCGACGCAGGGCCGTCTCGATCGGCTCGGAGTAGACGTTCTTGCCGGTGTCGAGCACCTGCATGTGCTTTTTCCGGTCGACGATCTCGAGAAAGTCACCGTTCCATCGACCCACGTCGCCGGTGTGATACCAGTCGTCGGTTAGGCTATCGGCCGTCGCGTCCGGTTTGTTCCAGTAGCCGCGCATGATGGTCGGCCCGCGGACGAGGACCTCGCCGTCCTGGGCCAGCCTGACCTCGGTATTCGGTAGCGGTTTGCCAACGGTGCCGGGCTTGAAGGATTCCATCTGGTTGAACGTCACGCCGCCGGTGGTTTCCGTGGCCCCGTAGACCTCGAGCAATGGGACGCCGAGCCCCCAGAAGAACCGGAGGAGTCCGGCGTCGAGACTGGCCGCACCGGTGATGGCGAATTCCACGTTCGTGAGACCGAACTCCTCGCGCAGGGTGCCATAGACGAGTCGCTCTGCGATGGCGTGTCTGGCACGCAGGCCGGGCGAGGGGCCGGGACCGCCCTCCTCGATGGCACGTCCGTAGTCGCGAGCCACGCCGATCGCCCAGGACACGAGCTGAGCCTTCGGCGACCCCATCTCGGCGACCTGTTCGGTCAAGCCATCGTACATCCGGCGATACACCCGGGGCACCGTCCCGAGGATGTGGGGTTCGGTCGCCTTGAGATCCTCGAGGAGCGTATCCGGCGTCATGTACACCGCGGAGTGTCCGTTGTTCCACATGTGGTAGTTGAAGACGCGCTGGTAGATGTGGGAAAGCGGCAGAAAGCACGTCCCCCGTTTGCCCGGGTCGAAGTTCGGGACCGTCTCGTTCAATAGCTCCATCTCCCCGACCACGTTCCGGTGGGTAAGTTCGACGCCCTTCGGATCGCCAGTCGTGCCCGAGGTGTAGATGATAGTCGCAATCGATTCTGGATCGGCGTCCACGACTGTGTCGGTGTCGAAGTCGCCCTCGGGTAACGACGAGACGTCGATGACCTCCTCTGTGACCTCCGCGACCGCATCCGCGACGTCTGGCTCCTGTGTTACGAGGACGTCGATGCCCGCGTCGTCGATGACGTACGCCGACTGCGAGGGGCTAAAACTCGGATACACGGGCACGAGCACAACGCCCGTGAGCAAGGTCGCGACGTCGAGCACCGACCACTCGTATCTGGTCTCGGACTCGATGCCGATCCGGTCGCCCTCTCCGAGACCGAGATCGCGGAGTCCGCCGGCGACGGCACACGCGTCCTCGAAGAACTCGTCGTAGGTGAGCGTCTCGTGGTTGCCGGGACCGAGATGTCTGTACGCGGCCGGCCGTTCGCCATACTGTTCTGCACGGGCTGCGATCCACGTTCCGAGCGACTCGTCCGGGATCGAAATCGTCGGTCCGTGTCGAATTTCGCCGTCTGAATCGGGGGCGTCGGTCGTTTCTACAGCCATTGTATACCAGCAACCCACGATTTGGACCCCTTTAAAGGTGACCGTGTGTTCACATACACCACGTCGACGGACATCGGTATGCGACGATCCTCGTCGTGGGAGTCCCGATGTCGACGGACGGCAGAATTTTAGGCGCACCCTGTCAAGTAATGACAGATATGACACCCGACGATGTCGAGGGACGCTCAGGGATGCACGACCTCATACGGGAGACGGCACGCGAAATCGCGGGCGACTACGATCGCAGCTACTGGCGCGAACACGGGGCGAACAACACCTTTCCGCAGGAGTACTGGAACGATCTGGCCGACGCGGGCTTTCTCGGGACGTTCGTTCCCGAGGAGTACGGGGGCGAGGGGCTTGGCGTCCAGGAAATGCTCGTCGCGAACGAGGAACTCACCCGGGCCGGCGCGCCGTCGGGCATTCTGTTTTTGCTGACGCCAATTTTCGGAGCGCTGACACTTACCGCTCACGGAACTGAGGAGCAAAAGGAGGAGTACCTCCCGCGGATTGCGAGCGGCGACCTCCGGTGGTGTATGGCCCTGACGGAGCCCAACGCAGGCACGAACACGCTCAAGATGGAAACCACCGCCGATCGCGACGGCGACGAGTTCGTTGTCAACGGGCAGAAGATCTGGATATCTGGCGTCGATCACGCCCACGGCATGTTGCTCATCGCACGCACCACCGAATACGATCCCAACGATCCCACCCACGGCATTTCGATGTTCATCGTGCCCGAGCCACGCGAGCGTGACGGTATCGAGCTTCGCCCCCTCGACATGGCGTTCAGCGAGGGGATTGCCCGCCAGTTCGAGGTGACCTTCGACGACCTCCGGGTGAACGAGGAGTGGCTCGTGGGCGATGTGGACATGGGCTCGTTGATCTGGTTCGACACGCTCAATCCCGAGCGTATCTCGACGGCTGCCTCGACGATTGGCCAGGGCCTGCGCGCGATCGATCTGGCCGTCGACTACGCCTCAGATCGACAGGTGTGGGCCGAGCCGATCGGTGCCCACCAGGGCGTCCAGCACCCGCTCGCCGAATCGTATGCCCAGCTCATGTGCACTCGCGAAATGGTATATAAGGCGGCGCGGAAGTTCGATGCCGGCGAGGACTGCGCCGAGGAAACCAACATCGCCCTGCTTCGGGCCAGCCAGGTGGCACACGAGGCCGCCCACCACGCCGTGCAGGCCCACGGTGGCAATGGCTTCACCCACGAGTACGAGGTGTTCAACCTCTGGATCGGGACGCGAGTCGCCCAGGTCGCACCCGCCAACACCCAGCTGTTGCGTAACTACATCGGCGAGCACGTCCTCGGGTTGCCGCGGTCCTACGCGCGGGAGTGAGCCAGATGGTCGACTTTCGCCTCACCGAATCACAGCGCGCCGTCCGTCGGACGGCACGCGAATTTGCCGAAGAAGAGATTGCTCCGCGCGCACGAGCGGCCGAGGAAACCGGCGAGTGGCCACGCGACGTCTGGGAGGCAGCCGTAGAAGCCGACCTCGTCGGGGTGTCGATCCCCGAGGAATACGGCGGGGCGGGGATGGGAACGCTCGAGAGCGTTCTCGTGAACGAGGAATTCGCCCGCGTCGACGCCGGCATGGCCGCCGCCCTAGGGACGTCGTTCGGGACCGGGATGATCGCCGAATACGGCACCGACTCCCAGAAAAGGTGGATTCTCCGGGGCGTCGCCGAGGGCGAGCTCATCACGGGAATGGCGAACACCGAGCCGGGATACGGCTCCGATTCGGCGCACATCCAGACGCGAGCCGTGCTGGAGTCGGACGGTGGGGAGTCGACCAGTCCTGCCGTTCCCGACGCCCATCGCCGTGGCGACGAGTACGTCATCGACGGTACCAAGACGTTCATCACCCACGGGACAATCGCTGACGTCGTACTGACCATGTGCCGGACGGGCGGCGACGGTCGGGACGGGATCTCCGCCATCCTCGTGGAGACCGATCGCGAGGGATTCTCGGTCGACCGCGAGATCGACAAACTCGGCTGGAACGCCTCCGAGACGGCGCAACTGTCCTACGACGGTGTCAGAGTGCCCGCCGACAACCTCGTCGGCGAAGAAAACCAGGGATTCTACCAGTTGATGGAGTTCTTCGAGGCCGGCCGAGTCGGCGTCGCCGCACAGGCGCTCGGACTCGCGGCCGGGTGTCTCGACGAAGCGCTCGAATACGCCGGCGACCGCGAACAGTTCGGCCGCCCCATCGCCGAGTTCCAGGCCATCCAGCACATGCTCGCCGACATGGCGGTGAAAGTCGAAAACGCACGCAGGCTAGTCTACGACGCCGCCGCGAGAACCGACCGTGGAGACACGCCCACGAAACTCGCGAGCATGGCAAAGCTCTACGCCGGTGAAATCTGCGAGGAGGTCGCCAGTGACGCCATGCAGATCCACGGTGGAAACGGGTACACGACCGAGTACCCGGTCGAGCGCCAGTACCGCCACGCCAAAATCTACCAGATCGGCGAGGGGACGAACGAAATCCAGCGCAACATCATCTCGGGGCTCCTGCTCGAGTGACGTCGACCCATCACCGCTGTCGAAATGAGACACGGGCACATTTATCATAGTCCCAAGCGCGGTCGTCTGCATGGAGTTCGAAACATGCGTGCGTCGGGATCGTGCTACGCGGGCGTTCAGGGACGAACCGGTCTCCGAGGAGATCATCGAAGGCGTTCTCGACGTCGCACGCCAGGCCGGGAGTGGGAAAAATCGCCAGCCCTGGTCGTTCGTCGTCGTTCGCGATCGCGACCGTCTCGACACCCTTGCCTCGTTCGGTCGGTACACCACACCCCTCGAACGAGCGCCGGTGGGGATTGTCCTGCTCGTGACCAATCGCGGGGACGGCCGACCCCTCACCCAGGACGTCCTCGATTGCGGTCGTGCGTTCCAGAATCTTACGCTTGCGGTCACGGACGTTGGACTGGGCTCCGTCCCCCAGGCCGTCGACGCGAACGACGCCGCGGCCGTACTCGAGGTGCCCGACGAGAAGACCGTCCTGCTCGTCCTGGCGGTAGGGTATCCGGACGAACCCGACGACACCATCGAGGGCGAACCCAAGGAGGCAGTGCTCGAATCGATGGACAGACAGCCGCTTTCTGAACTGGTCCACTGGGAAACCCACCGGTAGGTGCGAAATCGGTCTCCGTGCCGACCCCCGGTGTTTTATCCCTCGCGGCGGTAGGAATTCGCATGTCCGACCTCTCGCTCGACGCCGAACAGCTCGATAGATACTCTAGACATATCATCATGGACGAGGTCGGTGCGGTGGGACAGAAACGACTCCTCGACGGTCGCGTGCTGTGTCTCGGAGCGGGTGGCCTGGGCTCGCCTGTGATCCAGTACCTCGCCGCCGCCGGGGTCGGCACGCTCGGCATCGCCGACGACGACGTCGTCGAACGATCCAACCTCCAGCGACAGGTCATCCACGCCGACGCCGACGTCGGCCGGTCGAAGGTCGAATCCGCTGCGGCGTACGTCCACGATCTCAACCCCGACGTGACCGTCGAGACGCACGAAACCCGGGTCACCGCCGACAATGTCGAG
Source organism: Natronomonas sp. (assembly GCA_046545615.1). Classification (GTDB taxonomy): domain Archaea; phylum Halobacteriota; class Halobacteria; order Halobacteriales; family Haloarculaceae; genus Natronomonas. Next base: position 6,977 of record JBKGZK010000009.1, on the reverse strand, counting down.
AACCTCATCGCGGACTACGACGTCGTCGTCGACGGCTCCGACAACTTTGCGACGCGGTACCTCGTCAACGACGCCTGTACGCTCGCGGGCGTCCCCTTTAGCCACGGTGCGATATTGCGTTTTGAAGGGCAGGCGACGACCTTCGAGGCCAGCCACGACGGCCCCTGCTATCGATGCCTGTTCCCGGAGGCCCCGCCCGCTGGGACTGTCCCCGATTGTGCCACGGCAGGCGTTCTGGGCGTCCTTCCGGGGACCATCGGCTGCATCCAGGCGACAGAAACCGTGAAGCTTCTCATGGGCTACGGCGAGACGCTCGACGGACGGATGATTTTGTACGACGCCTCCCACATGACGTTCGACGAAATTCGCGTCGAGTCACGACCCGACTGCCCGGTGTGTGGCGACGACGGCATCGACTCGATCCACGAGGTCACCTACGAGGAGACGTGTGCCATCGGGTCGGCGTAGGACGACGAAATCCGGCCGATGCGGATCGATCACGGCGACTCGATCGTCCGGAGACGCTCGCGACAGAACCGCTCGCCGGTCCACCGCCAGCTCGCGAGGTCGTCGGGCGGTACGACGATAACGTAGGAGTGGCCGGGCCAGGCAGCTCGCTCGACGTCGATATCGCTCGGTTCGAGCGGTCCTCGCGGGTGGGAGTGGTAGAAGCCAACCACGTCTTCACCGTCACGATCGATCCGTTCGAGCATCGCGAGTTCGGCAGCAGGTTCGATCTCGTAGCGCGAGCGAGGCGCATCGGCTGCGTTCTCGGCGCGATGAACCGACCGGACGCGTGAAATGTCGTCGCGACGGGAGCCCGACAGCACGCCCACGACCTCCTCGGGCACTCGTTCGCGTGCGTGTTCGAGAATAGATAGGTGGACATCGTCCGGGAGTTCGAGCGTCGGCATCGGTGTCAGGCCGATTGGCGCAGCAGTTGGCGGGCGAATGTCGACGATGGCGACTCGAATCGATCCGGAAAGCACACTGCTGCGAGCACTTCGATCGAGTCGACGAGTCGGGGACCGGGACGGTTCAGGAGATGGTGGCCGTCGATCGCATAGACTCGATTCTCGCGAACGGCCGCGAGGTCATCGAATCCCGGTCGATCGGTCAGGACATCGAGATCGTCGACCGTCTGCTCGATCTCGAATCCGCATGGCGCGGCGATCAGCACGTCGGGATCGGCCGACCGAATCTCGTCCCACTGGCGCGGCCGCGAGACGTCACCAGGGTCGGCCAGGTCGTACCGACAACCGGCACACTCGACCGCTTCGGGAATCCAGTGGCCGGCGACCATGACGGGATCCAGCCAGTCGAGGATGGCGACGGAGGGACGTTCGCGGCCGTCCGGAACGCGATCGATGACGCGTGCGAGCCTGGTATCGAGGTCGTCGAGTAATTCCGCGGCTGCCGCCTCGCGATCGAGGGCGGCACCGATTCGCCGAATGTCCTCGAAGACATCGCCGAGGTGGTGGGGATCGGTCGTGAGGAGTTCGCACTCGAGACCCATGTCGTCGATCGCCGCCTCGACGAGGACGGTATCGACCGCACATACGTCGCACATCCCCTGGGCGATCACCAGGTCCGGATCCACCGCTCGAAGCGTCGCCCGATCGATCTCGTAAACGCCGCCATCGTCGTCAGCCCGTCTGACCTGTTCGTCGATCTCGGCACTCGACGCGTCGGCGTCGATTCGCGATTCGACAGCTGACGGCAGCTCGGCTGCCGCCGGAGGATGATCGCACTCGTGGGAGGTTGCGACGGGCTCGACCCCGAGTGCGTATACGATCTCGGTCGCCGAGGGAAGTAACGAGACGACGCGCATGCCTCCGATTCGTGTCGCAAACGTGTTAAACCGATCGCCCATACCCACCCGGTATGCACGTCGATCACCACGTCCACTCCACGTATTCTGACGGCCGGTTCATGTGGGCCATGTGCCAGGCCGCCGCGGACGCCGGACTGGACGGGATCGGGATCGCCGACCACGCCAACGTTTCGACCCGCGACCGGTACGTTCGGACGAAGGCGGCGATGGGGTTCAATCTCGACGTCACCTACGAACGCCGTCGCGCCGGGATAGAGATGCTCAGAGAGCGCTTCGATCTCGAGATATACGACGCGGTGGAACTCGACTTCGACTCACACGATGTCCCGGAGATCGAGGCGTTTCTCGCGGAGGCCGGCTTCGACTACGCCATCGGCAGCGTCCACTACCTCGACGGCACGAACGTTCACTTCGAGTCGTACTTTTCGGGAAAATCGGAGGCCGAGCGTGCCGACCTCGTCGAGACTTTCTTCGACAAGACCGTTGCGCTACTTGAAACCGAACTGTTCGACATCGCCGCCCACGTCGACCTCGTGGAACGAAATCCCGCCCTCCGTGGCTTCGCGACCGAGGAGCAGTACCGGCGCGTGGCCGATGCGGCTGCCGCCTCGAACACGTTGATCGAAATCAATGCGGGACGGGCCCTCGACGAGTACGGGGAGTTCCACCCCACACCGGATTTTCTCGACGAGCTGGCAACCCGCGACGTCGACTTCGTCTGTTCGACGGACGCCCACGCCGCGGCCGAACTCGGAGAGCGCGTCGACGAACTGGAACGATTCGTGGAGTCGCGTGGGCTCGATCCCGTAACGGTCGAGGCGACACGCGGGTGAGGACAGTCGTACCGACGTCTGCTGGAGATGCGACGATGGCCTGGTAGGACCCTCGAACGGATCGTTATTTGGCGGCCCCCCTCCCAGTACCTCCATGAACATCTCCGAATCCACGCTGATGGTCGTCCTCCACTACATCGCGATGTTGATCGCCATCTTTCTCGTGCTCATCGCGATTCGAGCGGCCTTCGAATCGGTGAACTTCTGGATCGAACTGGTGATCGTTATCGTCATCGCGTTCGCGTACCGACCGTTCGTGGTGTGGCTGGGTATCGCCCCGAAGCCGTGGAACCCCGATTGAAACGCCAAACCTATCGTATCTGTCTGTTACAGGACCCACACAGCGTCTCCTCTTTGAGATCGACCTCGCGAACGGTCGGAGAGAAGTTCATCACACACCGGGAGTTATCGCAGTGTTCGAGACCGAGTGTGTGCCCGATTTCGTGGACGACCTCTTTGCGCACGCGATCCGAGAAGACCTCGCCTGCGGGCTTGTTGGCAAAGCCCCCGTCGGAAGAGGTCTGGAGTCGATAGGTCGAGATCACCGACCCGTTTCCGGAGAGGTACGCCAGCCCGAAGACGTAGTTTCGTCGACGGTAGTACAGGTCGGCCGGTGTGATCGCGATGTTCTTCTCGCCGGTGCCGAGCTGTCCCGCGAGCTCGATGAATTCCTCGGCGCGATATTGTTCGCGACTGTCGTCGAATGCCGCTTCGGGGATGGGCTGGTTGTCGTGGATCGTGACCTCGCAATTGTAGATCGATCGCAATCCGGACGAAGCTTCCCGTTTGACGACCGCCGGGACATCGCCGACCGGCACGATGTCGACGTGCATGGAAAGCGATTAGACAGCGTTGCTCATAAATACCTCGACGTGACACGGAATCGATCGGCGGGACTGGTCGACGCCCTCGCACACTACGACCGAGTCGTCGAGGTCGGCATCGGCGAGCGCGTCGACGTCGCGGCAGCACTTGCGGCCCGCGGTGCGACGGTGATCGCGACCGACGTCTACGAACGCGACGTTCCGGAGAGCGTCGAATTCGTGATCGACGACGTGACCGAACCGGACGAACGCGTCTACGAGGGTGCCGACGCCGTGTACGCCCGCAACTGTCCGCCGGAACTCCAGCGGCCGCTCGTGGACATCGCGGAGGCCGTCGGTGCGGACGCCCTGTTTACCACTCTCGGTGCCGATCCCGTCGTCGTCGAGGCGACGCCACAGGCCCGCGATGGCGAGACGCTCTTTCGGGCCCACACCCGAGATACGTCCGAATGAGGTCGGTCGAAACCGAAAACGAGTCGACGGATTCGAATCACAATATTGACCACGTGAATGGGCATTGATGATGACGAGGACCGTTCGGGTCGATCGGGAAGCGACCGGGTCGGAACCGACGATCATTCGAATCGCCCACCCGAACCAGAGACGATTACGAACCGTTGACGAAGGCGAACCCATGACGAAGACGAACCATTGATGATCGCGAACCCATGACGGATACACCAATCGAAGTAGACGCGGTCGTGTTGGACATCGACGGCGTTCTCGTCGACGTCGCCGACTCCTATCGGCGAGCGATCGTCGAATCGATCGATCACGTCTACGGCGAGACGATCCCGAAGGAGGCCGTCCAGTCGTTCAAGGACGCGGGCGGGTTCAACAACGACTGGGAGTTGACCGACGCGGCGGCGTTGTACGTCCTCGCCCGTCGACGAAAGCCCGTATTGAGCATTGAAACGTACACGGGGCTGATCGCCGCCTCCGGAGGGGGACTCGACGCGGCGCAGACCGCCATTGCCGACCAGCTCGATCCCGCCGACCGCGAGGCGGTGCTCGCAGACTGGGATCCCGATCGGCTACGCGACGTCTTCCAGCAACTGTACCTCGGGACCGACCTCTACGCCAAACTCGAGGGTGGCGATGCGGACCCCGACCTTGCGGGTGAGGGCTACATACACGACGAACCGGTGTTGCTCGAACCGCAGACCAGGACTGCGCTGGAACGATTCGACGTGGCCGTGCTCACCGGTCGTCCGCGTGCAGAAGCCGACATCGCCCTCGAGCGCGTCGGCCTGGACGTCCCGGCCGAGCGTCGCATGACGATGGACGACTGGAGCGGCGGCAAACCCGAACCTGAAGGGCTCGTTCGCCTCGCCGAACGCGTCGACGCCGAGCGTATCGCCTTCCTGGGAGACACCCTCGACGACATCCGCACGGCTCGAAACGCTGCAAAGGTGGACGATCGGACGTACTACGGCATCGGCGTACTAACGGGCGGCCTTCGCGGCGATGCGGGTCGCCGGAAGTATCGCGAGGTAGGTGCAGACGCCGTCTTCGAGAGCGTCAACGATGTTCCGGAGCGTCTGCGATGACACTCGAACGCCTTCTCGTGTGGGCCATCTCGATCGGCGTGGGTGTCGGGTTCGTCCTGGGAACCCGCATGCAGCCGAATTTTTCAGACCAGCTCGTGCTCGGCATACTCGGGACCGTACTCGCAGTCCCCGTAATCACCGTGGCACTCGGGTGGTTGCTCGGCGTCCTGGGCGATCGATGGCGGCATCCTGTCTGAGTCGACAGCCCGTGAACAGGAATCGCATCCGTACCAGCCCCACCTGTGACAGACCGAACACCCGATCACGCAACGGTTAACCGACACAGGAGCGATGTCCCGGTATGCGAATCGCACTCCTCGGCGGGACCGGCGACATCGGCCAGGGACTCGCCCTTCGGTGGGGCTTCGACGCCAACTACGAACTCGTCATCGGCTCCAGGGATCCCGAACGCGCACGCGCGAAGGCTGACGAGTACGAAACCGAACTCGACAGTCGCGGACGTGACGTCGACATTTCGGGCTTCGAAAACGCGATGGCCGCCGACCGCGCCGACGTCGTGATCTGTTCGGTGCCCGCCTACCACCTCGTGGACACCATCGAGGCCGTTTCCGATCGCCTCGACGACGAGACGATCCTGGTATCGCCTGCGGTGGGCATGAAACGCGACGATGACGGGTTGCACTACAACCGCCCGGGGGCAGGAAGCGTCACGGCACTCGCCGCCGACGCCGCCCCCGACGACGTTTCAGTGGTTGGTGCGTTCCACACCCTCCCCGCCGGACGGCTCGCCGACCTCGACAGCCACATCGAATGGGACACCCCGATCGTCGCCGACGACGAGGACGCCAAATCGATCGTGTCCGACCTCGCCGGCTCGATCGAGGGCCTTCGCCCTGTGGACGTGGGGCCTCTCGCGAATGCCGCAGAGATCGAAGCGGTGACGCCACTGTTGATCAACGTCGCATCGAACAACCGGAGACTCCACGATCTCGGCGTTCGATTCCAGTAACGGAAACAAAATATTGTCTCGGTTCTCGCGAGCCGGGGGCGAATAAACGACGGAAATTCGCTATCGGTACAAACTGACGGACGTTCGTTACCGGAGTTTCTCCCGTGCGATGCCCACGCCGCCCGGCGTGATGATGAGCTGGTCGTCGTCCTTCTGGACGATGTCGCCGCCAACCTCCCGGGCCACCTGACTGAGTTCGTCCGCGATATGTTCCATCGTGCGATCGGAGGTGGTGTGGCGCGTGATGTCCGCAATGACGATTTCGCCATCGTAGACGGCGTCTTTGATGTCGATGGTATCGCTCTTTTCGCTTATCTCTGCGAGTCGAATGTTGTAATCGGCGGTTTCGACGTCCGTCGGGTAGTCGCTCGCGTCGAGTTCGACGTAGTCGTCAGTGGTTCGTGACTCCCCGCCGAGGAGCTTACTCATGAGACCCATGCACAGTTGAGGGACTGCCTGGCGCATAGTTCTTGCGCCGTCGGGTCGGCGTTCACGGTTCGAGATCGCTACGAGTCCGCGTGATCAGAATTCGGCTTCGGGTTCACTACTGCGTAATTGTCGATTGCAGTTACAATTGCCCCGATATTAGCGCAGCCCTTTCGGAGGCGTCGTTACGGTGAGCGCTACGATGCGATGATACGTGGAAGTCAATCGTCATCTGACGTGAATTCTGGAGATGATCTACTCCAAGTCAATAATTCGTAGAAACTCGTCTGAGAATGATCGCAAAAATACGTGGAGTCGTGACTTGGCAGTTAGCGTGTGAAAAAATAAAACCGCAAACCGCGAGATCGGAACGTCAGTTCCGATTATTCAAACGCACGTCGGCGTGCGAGGAGCAGTGCGGCACCGAGCGCGCCGAGGACGGCGAGGATGACGGTGAAGCCAGCCTGGTCGTCAGGTTCGGGCGTCGGCGTCGGCTCCGGCGTCGGCTCCGGCGTCGGCTCCGGCGTCGGCTCCGGCGTC